>CAIZJW010000296.1 GCA_903933385.1 uncultured Silvanigrella sp.
GCTTGAGTTTCCGGGGGGAAAGAAAAAGTCGGCAACCAGTTTGTCCCCTGAATCTTTGGAAAGTGATCTTCTCAAAGCCGGAGTCATGTTTCAGTAAAATTGTGATTCATGACAAATCTTTTTGGAGGAAGCAAAGGTTTTTAGCCCAATTTAGAATGTCAGCCGCCATTTCTGCTGCATCGTCTGCATCCTCTCGCGTCGCGGGAGCAGGTCCTTCCTCATAGCGTCGTTGAGCACCATAGATGTTCAATTCTGCGAGTTCATGTGTGTGAGGGCAATCTTTTAGATCGGCGGGCATCAAAGCAAGTAAAACACTGAGATCGTGCGTTGATGGAAACGCAACATGCTTGTGAACCAAAACAGACTTCAATGATTTTTCAACAGCCTGTTGATAATGAAAGCAGGCGTTCTCGAGGCGAGCTTTTGCCGCAACAAGGGCATGACCTGAGGCTAAGTCAGCATCGGCAAGACGAAGAAGTTCAAAAGCATACTCAGGCAGGTATTTTCGAGTTTTGACCAATTTCTCTTCCCTCTTGGTAAATAAATGCGTAAAAATTTCCACCTTGGCGGATTTTTTCTTCCAGAAAATCGGCTGGAATAACGATGATATCCAGAGGCCATCCGTTGCGCGGGATTGACAAAATTTTGCGGCGAACACTTTTGAGTGGTTCGGATGTGGGAATTACGACAAGTAAATCAATATCCCGTGGATTACGCACCTTCTCATCGAGTGAGGATCCAAATACGATCACACGACTTGTTGGAGAGATCTTGTGAATCTCTGCCGCACAACGTTTGACTTCTTTATCGATGTCAGGCTGCATATGTTCCCTTTGACCTGAGCTCCACGAGAAGCTTAAAACAACTGTGAGTTAATGTGTAGAGGCGACTGAACACTTGTCCGGCTTCGTACCAATGTTCTTCGGAGAAATGACTCCGGTTCGCAGATCTCGAAACATCCCCGATGTACCCCAAACAAGAGGGCATTTGTAGATATGCGCAAGATATTTTTTACATTGTTAAATCCTTAGACACTTCTTCCTTTGGCATATGACGCGAAATTCTTGCCTTTTTTCTTGGCTCGGAAAATGCTTGTGGGGTGATATAACAAGTCCATTTTTTTGTTGTTCATCGCATGAGGAGAATCCGTCATGACTCAAGTCAAACGTTTGCTCTCTGACTCGGCTTTACGCTTTATTTGCATCGTTTCATTGAGCACATTGGCTTTGGCATGCGGTAAACCCTCAACCCCGTTGTCGGATGTTCAAGATTTTTCCGGGCCGCAATTGTACGGGACCGGAATGGCTGCTGGGACTTTGTCTTTAACCTTTGACGATGGGCCTGGTCCTCGCACTGCAGAGCTCTCTCGGTATTTAAAGGCAGAGGGAATTCAGGGAACTTTCTTTATTCAAGGCAGCGCTGCTGCTGCATATCCAGAGGTTCTCAAGCAACTCCATGCCGATGGCCATCTTTTAGCCAATCACACATATACACATCCGCGCATGACCGCCGCAACTGATCCTGTGAGTGAAGTGCGGCGCACCGACGAATTGATTAAAAAGTATGTGACCGATGGGGTCTTTCTGTTTCGTGCTCCCTACGGCGACTGGAATGGCAAGGTTGCCACTGTTCTCAACAATGCTGGCTTAACAAAATATGTTGGGTCTATTTTTTGGGATATCGGCGGAGTGCGCACCGAGCGTCAAGACAAACGCCTCACAACAGCTGCAGATTGGGCCTGCTGGTCCTTCAATGACAGCGTCGAAAAATGCGCAGATGGCTACATGAACGAAACCCGCGACCTCGGCAAGGGTATTGTTCTTATGCATGATGTGCACTCTCGGACAATTGATATGGTTAAAAATATGGTTCCCCGCTTGAAAGATGAAGGCTTTCGATTTGTGCGCCTCGACAAAGCCCCAACCGTCGCAGCAGCCTTGGCTCGGCGCACCAATACCGGCGATTCGCCCGTGCCTGAGTTCTCGTGTCCTGTCGGATTTGCGGCAACAGATGTGGGTCAAAGTGGTGGTAAGCTTTGTGTGTCAGACTCAGAAGCGTCCGGTCCGTTCACACTCGGTATGAAGGATGCCTGCCGTGAAAAGGGTGGGGGTGATGCCTGCGAAAATTCGAGATGGTCGCGCGGTTTGGCTGTGTGGCTGCACGGGCAAGGCCGTTGTCCAGTGGGTGCAACATTCGATGTCACAGTGAATGCCTGTGTCGAAGGTGAAAATGCTTTTGGCCCTTTCAGCAAAGAGTTGGTGAAACGCTGCAGGGCATCAAGCGTGAATCCCGATTCTCCCGTGTGTGATAGCAATCGCTGGTCGAAGGGTTTTCTTGCAGGATTGGCTCGCTGATAAAGTTTTTGATGCAGTTTCATTGGGTGTGATGTCTTCTGGTTTGGGAATGAGCGGAGGTTAATTGTGGGACGTTTTCAATCTATGCGTAAACTTTCAAAAAGCAGCCTCAATCAGAAATGCCTCTATGTAGGTGCATGCAGCGTTACGTTAATGTTATTGAGTGCTGCATGTAAACCTTTAGGCAATCGTACCGATTCCGGGGCCTTGACTGTCGATTCTGAACAGGATGCAACACTCGAGATACTCACAGCTCAACAGAACACCTCTTTGAAGACACGTCTCATTCAGTCAATTCAATTAGATGATGGACAACAGTGTCCAATTCCTGAGGGCACACTTCTCACCGTAGATGGCATCAAGCCTGAGGGAGTTGATCATTGGCGAGTTTTTAATTTGAGCGAGCTAAAGCTACCGAATGGAGAGATCGCACGTCGAGCGCGAACGGCAAATGAAGCTCCTTCAGAGAGTGTCACCGCCGCTGTAAGCACACCACACTCATCAATAGCTGGAGCCTCAGCAATTGCTCCCGATGAAGCTCCAGCAAGTTCTCCTGCTGAGTCTCAACCGAAGCCCATTCAAAAAACTCCCTCAGAACTTCTCAATTGCTCGCTTGTGGATGGTGAGAGCTTTTTGGTGTTTTCGCCTCATTTCTCAAGAAAGAGTGTTGCTGACGGAAAAACCACCAAGACGTCCTCAAGTTCACAGGTATCTCCCGGAAATGCCATGGATGATTTTCAGTGGCAGTGGCCAACGCGTGGGCGCACAATTCGCAATGATTCTGGTGGAAATGGTTCCTTCAATGCTCCCAGGGCATCTGGTCGCGGACACCAGGGCATTGATATTGTTGCCGCTGTTGGAGAACCTGTTCTCGCTGCCCGAGCTGGAACAATTGTAGATCCAGCCTGGGAAGGCTCGTATGGCAAGGTTGTTGATCTTCAGCATGCGGGTGGTTATTTGTCACGCTACGCTCACTTGAGTTCATTTTCTTATAGCCACGGATCTTATGTTGAAAAAGGCGCCCGTATTGCAGCTGCAGGGCGCACAGGAAATGCATCTGGTTATGGAATTACACCGCATTTGCATTTTGAAATTCGACGCGGCGGAAGACTTCTGAATCCCAAATCAGTTCTTCCCTGAGGCAAAATTTCAACTGAAGTGAAGGTTGATCATCAGCTGTGGACGATCGTGTTCTAAAACCAGCAGCTACACGAGAGAGTGCCAAGATCCGTCGAGAGAGTATTGCAGCTCATTTTGCCTGTTTGTGCTGCCCGAACTCGACTGTTTGTATATTCGGCTCTCTCGATGTCTTCGGGCGACACTTCTGCCGGATTAAAAACCTTTTCTGCCAACGACATAGTCCGGGTGCCGGCTTTGCCACCGTCGCCGAGAATCTTCTTTTCCCAAATTTGGACGTAACTTTTCGCATCGTCCCAAGTGAGTTCCATTTTCTCAGGAAAGGCGGGGGCACCAAATCCGTCTGGTTTGTTCAATGCGAATGAATAACCAACAACACTATAACGCGGGGGATTTTCAAAGTTCCAGCGTATAGAAACTTGATATCCTGTTTCGTTGAGCTGCCAGAATTGGTTCCAGTCGATGACATGCGAGCTCGCAGAAGGCCAACGTTGAAGAGCATCCGATTGAGAGAAGGTCTCTGCCCAATCTGCAGGAGAGGCTGCTGCCAGGTTGCGTGGATGACCTTTGCACGCGGCACTAAATTTGATGCTCTGCGGCTCTTTGGTGGCGATTGCATTGAGGTTAGCACCCCAATCGACTGTTTTGAAGAACTCTGCTCGAGTGAATTCACCGCTGCCCGGAGCCTCTCCTCGTTCAATGCGTTCTCCTGTTTCAGAGAGGGAAGCTTGCTTTTGAGCGTCCGTCCGAGATGGATTTTCTGCACTGCCAGAAGAGTTTGTGGAAGTTGTTTCGTCGGTGAGGGATGACTCGCTGTCTTGTTTGTTTTTTTCAGCGAGCGACTCCGGTGGGGTTTCTTCATTCGGGAATGAGGATTTTGATTGTTGGGCTATCCAAAGTCCAACACCGGTAGCCGCTGCGACAATTGTAAGTATCACTGCGGAGTTCTTCTTTTTGCTACTATTTTGCATGCAAGTCATCCTAATTTTGAAGGATGTTAAACATGCTCAAAGAATAACGTGGTTTGTCAGGAAGTTCGAGGTGTCGTGTTCAAGAATCCCACGGAATGCATCGCGCCCTTCTCCCGGGGTGCTGCTCGTGGCAACCATAGTTCTGAGAGAGAAGGCTCGCAGGGCATCGGAAACACTCAAAGTTCCCTCGGCTGAATTTTTTCGACCGGTGAATGGAAAGACATCGGGGCCGCGCTGACATGCGGCATTGATGTTGATTCGTGCGACCTGGTTGGAGAGGGCATCTACGAGGTGTCCGAGTTGATTTGGATCGCGTCCAAACAAGCTCACTTGCATTCCAAACTGGGAAGCCACCAGTTGATCAATGACATCATCGATCTTCGAATAGCGAATGACAGGGATGACCGGACCGAATTGTTCAACTTGTGCAAGAGCATCAGTCCATTTGATGTTCTCAACCACAGCTGGTGCTACGAGGGTTGCCTCACCTTGTAAGGCGCTGCTTGGGTGATGGAGGATAGCACCCCCTGCAACTGCTTCTTTGATCATTTCTCTGAGCTCGATGGGTTTGTTGGTATCAGGCAGCGGAGTAATGCGCACACCTGGCTCCCAGGGCATTCCAATTTTCATGCGAGACACTTTGTCGGCGAGCTGTTGAGTCCAGCTTGCGGCGAGCGATTCGTGCACACAAACCAATTTCAAGGCTGTGCAGCGCTGGCCATTAAAAGAAAGCGCACCTTTGATTGTTTCCTCAAGACTCAAATCGAACGGTGCATCGGGTAAAATAATGGCAGGATTTTTTGCATCCAGTCCGAGAATGCTACGCAAGCGATTTGGTTTGGGGTGTTGAGACTTTAGAGTGTTTGCGACTTTACTCGAGCCGATAAATGCGAGCACATCAATGTCGCCGCTGCGCATGGCCGCTCCAATGATGTCGCGGCCTGGTCCATTGATGACGTTGACAACACCCGGCGGAAAACAACTTTGAAATTCAGGCAGCAGGCAATCCCAGAGAAGTTGTCCGTAGCGTGGAACTTTGACAAGTGTTGTGTTGCCCATCACTAGAGCAGGGATCAGAGTTGTGAAAGTTTCATTGAGTGGGTAATTGAACGGCCCCATGCATAATGTCACACCGAGTGGCATTCGACGGATTAACGCAACATAGCCCTGGGAAAATTGAAGTCGAGACGAATCGCGATCGAGGCTCTTTGCGGCTTCAATTGTGTCATTGATGTAAACAATTGTTCTATCGAATTCAGATTCTGCATCAGGTCGGGTTTTCCCAATTTCCCACATGAGGAGTCGCACAATGGTTTCTCGATGCGATTGCATGCGCTGAGTAAAGCGTGTGATGGCTTCGAGTCGCTTTTCCATACGACATGAGGGCCACTCACCTGTACCTCGGCGCCATGCGTGAGATGCTGCGTCGAGGGCTTGAAGAACATGTTCTTGAGTTGCTTGAGGAGTGTACCCAATAAGACACTCTTCAAGTGTATCCTGCTCACTTCGGATGAGAATCGGGCTTGCGACGGGACGGCGTTCTATCCCTTCGCTGATGAGCTCTCCACCGATGAGAAGACGACCCATAATAGGGGCAGACAACCTAGCATTTTCAGGGATATCCGACTTGCGTGGAAAGCGAGTTTGACTGTCTGAGAAAGCCATTGATTTGTCCTCCTGTGGGAATTGCGCGGAGGATACCACTTGTAAACTCAGGCCAGAAGTTCATCTCAGAACAAAACGCTTTCCATGTGCAGGGCTCGATTGAGTTTGCTCATATATTCGGAATCGGGAATTTCAATGGCACCAAGGGTTTGCAGATGCGGCGTCATGAACTGACACTCGAGAAGAATGAAACCTTTCAATTTTAATTGGTCTACCAATGCTTTAAGAGCAACCTTAGACATGTTCGTTTCGCGATGAAACATCGATTCAGCAAAGAATGCACCGCCCAAGGAAACTCCATAGACACCCCCCACAAGTTTATCGTCTCGAAAAACTTCTACTGAGTGTGCATGGCTCAATTGATGAAGTTCCACATACGATCTGATGAAGGCATCGGTAATCCAAGTTTCTGGGCGATCGCCGCAAGCGAGCATGACATCTTTGAAGCAGGTATTAAATCTGATTTCGAAGTTCGAATGTTTTATGAATCGCTTCAAACTTTGGCTCACATGGAAGCCATCCAGTGGAATAATTGCTCTTGGGTCGGGTCGATACCAGTTTATATTGCGAAGCTGTTCGTCAGGCATGGGAAAGCAGCCTTGCGCGTATCCAATGAGAAGAATTTCAGCATTGAGTTCTTCAGGACGCATGCTTTGCGTCTTTCAAACGGAGGTCAAAAGAGTAGGAATGCTACTTTTGACTGCTCGATATGAAGCGAAAAAAGCTGTCGTTGCTGCAATTGCGCAAAGGATGACGAGCGAGAGAAGGTAAAGATTAGGAACCAGTCCGATGACAAATGGAACAGGATCCGAGAGAAATCCTGCGAAATAGATAAATTCTAATTTATTCAAAACGAGTGAAGATATGATGCAGAAAATACTTCCTAAAATTGAACCAATGACTCCGATAACGACACCTTCGGTGGAAAATATTCTCGTGATTCTATTTTGTTTGAAGCCAAGGCTCCTCAGTGTGCCGATTTCGCGTCGCCTTTCGTTGACACTCTTGACCATGGCATTGAGAACTGACATTCCAGAGATGGTCAGAATAACAGCAGTCACGAGGTTTCTGAACATCAGGAACAAACCCATGGTTCTTTTATAGACGCGCGCGATGACATGATCTCTCCAGTCGAAGGCCCGCAGTTCGATGTTCTTTTCTCTCGCTGCTCGATTGAATCGTTGAACGAAGGTGTCAAACATTTTTGCGTCCTTCAGGCGAACACGCATGTGCGAGATGTCCTGGGTATCAAAAAGTTGTTGCGCACGATCGAGAGACATCATGAGGTACCACGAGTCAATACCACGCAAACCAACGCCGCCAAGAGCTCCGACCTTTACATTCATGGCATTGATTTGTCCTGATTCGGTTGTGACACTCAATTGCAGCTTATCGCGTTCACATTTGAAAGGACGATCGAGCGGTGTGTAGCCTCCAACCTTTGTCAGAAGTCTCTCTTTCTTTTCAACAACACAACCAAATGTGTCGCTAATATCTTGGCCAAGCATCACTGTGTCGGAGGTCTGCTGATCAAGTGGCTTTCCGGCTTTGCTATTCCAAACCCATGTGGGTTCGCGTAACTTTCTACCTTTCTCGAAGTCGTACCCAAAACCCCAAAAAATTGAACTCGTTTTACCGTTGTTTGCAAGGCCGCTGATGATGAGAAAACGAACGTACTCGTCTAACAAGTCTTTATTCTCGTCAAAGAAGTTGGCAATGAAATTTTGTTCGGCTTGATTGATCCGTGATTCTTCAAAGTCTATCTCTTTTCCGTCTTCGCTTTTTTCAATCATCACATCACCGAACATACTTCTTTGTCGGTAGTTGTCTTCATACATGTCTTGAACAACGCTTATGTATCCATTGAAGAGTGTCAGTGCTGAAAAGCCTATTGCAACAGATAAAATGGCTCCCAGAGAGTGTCTCCAGTTGCTGAGTGTATTTCGGATCCCCATTTTTAAAGAACTCATTGCACGACCTTTGACTCAGTTGCGATTGAAAAATCGAAAATCTCAAAGTCCCTATGAAACGTGAGACTGAAGTAGTTTTACAAGTGCTTTGTTTGCTGTGCGAACTGAGGTTATCCAGCCCGAAAGCATCGTAACTCCCACCAAGAGAGCTCCGAGGAGAACACTGTGCATAGCGTTAATTTCAAGCACGACCTTGATTTGGGTGGAAATGCCAGGAACTTCAAAAAGAACTTCTGCACTGTTCACAGCAAGCGAAGTCAGCCAAGCAATAAGAAGACCTACTGGCAAACACAGGAGACCGAGCAGAGTACCTTCTTCTGAAAACATACGAATGATTTGATTTTGTCTAAAACCAAGTGCGCGCAGTGTTCCAATTTCTCGTGAACGCTCGAGAACGCTCATGGTCATAGTGTCCGAGACTGTGAGAGTTACAACGCAGATTGCAAGCGTGAGAAAAAACGACGACATAACGTAAATCAGGTTCATGAAACCAGCATAAAAAGGATTCACTGAAAACTCTTTATAGTGGTGTACTTCCAGGTCGAGATTTGCATTCCTCAGAGCCTCTGAGAGGCGCCGGGCTGCTGGTTCGGGTGGTGTGTTCCATGGTAAGAACAGGGAGATTTTGGTTGCGCCATCGGTTTCGTAGAGTTTTTGCAATGCATCTAGGGGAACGAGAGCAGCTGACTCCTCGAGAAGTTCAAGGCCACTCGAGTAAAATCCTACAATTTCTGCATCGACAGCTGAAAAATCGTTTTGAAAGGTACGTGCCGCAAGTTGTACATTAGAATCATCTGCAAGCCTGAGATGGAATCTCTGGTCGCTGCAGTCGTAAGTGTCTGATGTGCTGAATTGAGGAGGTGCATCTTCCTTGAGTGACTTGATTTTTGACTTACCAAGATTGCGAGCCACTTTGTGGGTGACAAGAATAGGAGTGATATTCTTGAACTCCCAAATTCCGCTTCCCCGGCGTGCTCGGAGCAACTCTGCTGAAAATTGGTTCACACTCCAGTGATTCACCAAACGCTTCTCTAGGTCTTTTTCTGTTCCCGTGATTCGCACAGGCCAAGTTTTACAGCCATTTCCTATGAGCGAGAAACCTTGCAGACTTGTTCCTATACCCTCATTTTCTGGAAAGAGATTTTGCATTATTTCGCGGGTTTTGCCCTGTTCTTCGGGAGTGAGACTGTATTTTTTAGGTTTGAGTAGATGCTTCTCAACACCATCGGGCTTGAAAACAGAAAGCGTGCCCACATGGTTTAAGTAAATTGATGTAGCGCGGAAAAACTTCTCGATGCGGGTTACGAATCCGCTTAAAAGAAGGAGACCTGCATATCCAAGTATAATGGCACTTGCTGTTGCCATGTTTCGTCGGCGATTTCGCCCGAGATTCTTGAACGCCAATGCTAGGCGTGTCGACATACCGTTTCACTCCGAGCGTTTATAATGATGTTAGCAGGTTAAAGTAACGAGCTAAGGAAAATTTTGCATGAGCCAGAGTAGGCCTGACGCGCAGACCTTGAGAGCGACAAAATAGAGAGCCACGGGAGAAAATCTTTCAGCTGCTGGAGTTCTGCTCATTTGTTAGGATGCAACAATGGAAGAAGAGGAGGAGGATTGTCCGTTTTTAGGCAGATAAAAACTTTGAAGTCGAGTTGCGTGCAATCACTATTGTGCGTAGCGGTGAGTTTTTCTGCTTTTGGAAACGATAATCTCGACCCATTTGCAAGCGAGATTCCCCCTGAGAAAATTGGCCGAACGGATATCAGTCCTGGAAACAGCGAATCTGAGCGATTGAACCTTCGTAAAGAAGATAAAACTCCTCCGAAGGCCCTTTCCCCGAATCAAAAGTCTGAGACTCTCAGGAAACCACCAGCAGCAAAAAAAATAATTAAAAAGAAAGAACCAATTCAAGAGAAACCGCCCGAACCTTCGTTTTTTCAGGGGCGAAGCGAATTGAAGGTTGAGGCGGGCTTAGAACACATCGCAACAGCGTCTTTTTTTCAGCCTTCTATTAATTTTTCTAAATATACTTCTGACCAGATTCTGGTGCCTTACTTGGCTCTTTCTGAACAACTCTACCCCAGCATAAAACTCTCAAGTGGAAAGAGCTTTTTGTTGAGTGCACGTCCGCGAATTTCCGTTTTGCATGAACGAGCTTCCAAAAGTAACAAGAAAGATCAGGTCGAAACAAATTTTGAAGCCAAGCCAGCTGAAATGTTTGCGGTACTTACGGCATCTTCGAGATTTTCTCTCACAGTTGGGAAACAAAATTTTCAGTGGGGACTTGCTGAAATGGCGAGCCCAAGCAATTGGCTTTTTAAAGCAAGAACAACAGCAAATTCGCTGATAAAAAATCCTCAGAGCGATGTTGAAACGCGCGATATCGTTCGAATTAATATGAGCGCAGGCCAGCGTTTCAACTTAGTTGCTATGGTTGAATACGAGGCAGAAAAGCAGAAATATCCTCGAATTTATAGCGGACGACGTGGGCTTCTCAAACCAGAGATTTCCTGGAACAGTGGCGCTGATTTCGTAGGCCTGATTGTGGGAGGGGCCGAAACGCAGAGTTTTCCCTTTTTGGGTGAATACATGTCTGTGACCTTGAGTGACGCCTTTACTTTCTATGCTGATGCAGCGCACAGTCAGGGAGGTGATGTGATAAAGCCAGTCCGACTTTCCTTGCCGGAAGTGCCATCAGAGCAACCAATTATTGTTTTTGATCAACCCTCATTAAATGAAGAAAAAATCAATCATGAGATTGTGGCTGGAATTCGCTACACCCATGAGAATGGCACTGAGTTGAGGGTCGAGGGTTATTTTAACTCTCTTGGCCTCACTGCAAGAGAAATTGCCGATGTAGCAATGTTGGAAGAAACATCCTCACAACTTGTTCCATTGTTTTTCGAGCCCGGTGCCGAATATCGTTCCCGGAGAGCGCTTTTGCTTGCAGCTCGTCGAAATGGTTTTGGATCACGCCGGAAATGGTCGGCTCTTTTTCGTTATCTCAAGCCTCTTGCAGATCCTTCCGGTGCCTATCTCGTTTATGGCGAGTATTCGTTTTCTGACAACGCTATCCTATTTTTTGCAGGAGGCGGGTATCATGGGAAAATAATTTCAGAATCGGCCTTTGCGCAACGTTTGGCCTTTTCAGTGGGGCACAAGTATGTTTGGTGAAACTCTTGTTGAGCTGAAATCAGTGCATAAGTCGTACCAGCTTGGTAAAATGCTCACACCTGCGTTGCGCGGGGTTAATTTGAAGCTCAATGCAGGTGATTTTACTGCTGTGGTTGGTTCGTCTGGTTCTGGTAAAAGTACTTTGCTCAACATGGTTGGTTGCATTGATGTTCCAGATTCTGGGGAAGTCCTTTTGCAAGGACGTTCCATATTAAGCCTGAACGACAATGAAAAAAGCGCACTGAGGAACGAGAAAATTGGCTTCATCTTCCAGACATTCAATCTGATCCCAGTCTTGAATGTCTACGAAAATGTCGATCTTCCCCTCACCATCCAAGATCAACTCGACAAAAATATGCGCGCTCAGCGTGTCTACGAAGCGCTCGATAGGGTTGGTTTAATGGAATTTCAAAAACACCTGCCCGATCAACTTTCAGGCGGACAACGCCAGCGCGTTGCGATTGCGCGTGCGCTTGTGACGAAGCCATCTTTGGTTTTGGCCGACGAGCCCACTGCAAACCTTGATTCTGTGACGGCGCATAAAATTATCGATCTCATGCTTGATATTAATTCTCGCACGGAAGTCACTTTTTTGTTTTCGACTCATGATGAAAAACTAATGGGACGCGTGAAGAATGTCATCCGAATTCAGGATGGATTAATTGTCTGAGTTTGATGAGCATCTCGAAATTGAAATTCATCTGAAAAGGATTCTCAGCATGGCAGCTTCAGCATTAACAAAGTGCTTGCGTGAAGGCAGTCCGTTGATAGCCGCAGTCGCTTCTTGTTTTTCCCCATTCGCTTTCGCTTCTCCTGTGGTCGACGATCTAATGAAGGCCTCTGATCGATACCGTGGTGGTTTGGCTGTGGGCGTTACCTGGTCTATCACCATCAATTCGGTTGAGGATGGCGAAACAACCGTTTCCAAATACGACGTCCGCGCAAAAGGCTTCAATGCTCTGGCAGAGTGTGTGAATCCACCACGTTGTAAAGGAGAAGTGGTTCTCTTTAACAATAGGAATCTCTGGTTTTTAAAACCAGGGGTGAAAAAGCCAGTCGCTATTTCTGCACGCCAGCGTCTTTCGGGGCAGGCTGCGAACGGAGATATTGCCTCAACAAATTATGCACGAGACTATGAAGCTTCATTTGACAAAGAAGTTATGATGGGCGGAACGGCCGCCTATCAACTGAATCTTAAGGCGCGCGACAAAAGTGTCACCTATGACAAAATTCGTTATTGGATTTCAAAAGACAAGAAACTCGCACTGAAAGCTGAATTTCTGACTCTGAGCGGTGAGCTTTTTAAAAGCGCCATCTTTGAATATGGCAATAGCCTTGTGAGCGGCGGAAAAAAAATACCATTTGTGAGTCGGATGGTGATCGTGGATGCTGCATTCCCAGCAAACAAAACCATCATAAAATATGAATCGCCGCGCGAGGAGTCGCACGACGATTCAATTTTCAACATCAATAATGTTGCGAGATAGGCTCAAAGCCCGATGGGGAGTTCAGGAGCCCAGATAAGCGCTTCGTCTTCTGCGGAAATAACGCGCTCGTAGGGTGTTTCGAGATCTGCAATATCTTTGTTTGCTTGAATGATTGCTTGCGCCACCGTTGTTTTGAGCGAGAGCTCTGCCGCTTGGATTGCTCTGTCGCGGTTTACAATCCCAGAGCTTTTCACCTTATCAGCGAGCCAGTCGCGTTTGTCGACAGTACCCATGATGATACGCTTCAGATCATAGACACTGAGATCGGGATTGGCATCCTTGAGAGCAGCTGCAACCTGGGCGACGTAGGGTGTTGCTTGGCTTGTTCCACTCAAAATGAGCTCACCACCGCCTGGCATATCAGATGTAATGCCAACGCCAGGTGCCGCAACATCGACCATTTGCCGGCCATAACTTGAGAATTGAGCCAACTTCGCACGGCCGAGTGTAGCGGCCACCGTAAGAGTGTTGGGTGCTTTCGCATTGGCGGGTGAGGTAGGCAGGACATCGTTGTCCGTGCCATCGTTTCCTGCCGCTATCACAAACAATGTGTTGGGCGCGAGTGCAACCCACTTCTGCGCATTGTCACTGATACGCGCAACCAGAAATGAGGCGTAGCGAGTGGTTTCTTCTTCAGTTGGATCGCGGCGATAAACAGCCTTCAAAATAGGCTTCACAAGGTTAGCTGCAGCGGGCGTGCTGATGCCTAATGAGTAATTTGCTACGTCAGCTTTTTTGTCATCGAGGTACAAAGCAGCTTTTGTAAATTGCGTGCTTTGAACTTCAGCGAGTTTGGAAAGACCAGCTTTCAAACCAGCGTCGCGGACAACAGGCCAAATTGTATCCCATACTTTAGAAAGAAACCGCGATGCCGCTCGCGCATTGTCGCGGAATCCATAGGTCGCGTTGGGTGCAAGTGGATTTTCGGTGGGAATCATTTTGATTCCCAGGATATCGGATTCAGGATTTTTTCTGGCTGTGATTCCCGCAACGTGTGTTCCGTGAACGAAGTTTCCGAAAATCCCAAGTTTCTTTCTAAATTCCGGTTTTTCAAGGTTTTCTTTTAACCAAGTTTTATCTTCGTCGCTCGCAGTGCCTTCAAGAAGACGCTTCTGAATTTCAAAAAAACGTGGGGTTTCGGGTGGAAAGGTGTTCAAATATTTAGGATCCAAAAGAAGGCCATTATTTTCAACGAAATTCCAGCCGTTGAGGTCGTCGATATAGCCATCTTGCTCGTCGTCGAGGCCGTTGTTTGGAATCTCTCCAGGGTTGACCCACGCATGCTTTGAGAGATTGGGATGTTTGAAGTCGACTCCGGAGTCAACAACGCCAATCAATGACGCCTCGGCTGAAAAGTTTACGGCGCCAAGAACCATAGCCAGTGCAAACGGCAGAACTCTCATGGGGGAACTCCCTGCGAACAATGTGTGAGGCTTCAAGTGTGATGAACAATATCAAGAAATGTTGTTTTGGCAAGAGTATCTGCTTTGAAAGTCGGGGTTCTCAAGGTGGCGTAATGATGATTTAAATGAAGGATTGTTCGAGTTCCTGAATGTCTTGGCCGACTCCCCTCAAGACATGGGGAGAACGTGAATGAATCAATCAAAAGAACCTAACTCGCCTCAATTCATGGGATATTTCAATCCCAGGCGCGAACCAGGAGGATATCTTCTCGTTCTTCTTTCGGCCTTAAGCTTTCTATTGTTCAGTGCGTATCTCATGAACAATTCTGCGGCGACCTCTCAGAGCTTAAAACTTTCCTATATGAAAGAGCAGGTCGGTGTTGAGCTGAAGCCGCAAAATGCTCTCGTTCAACTGCGAGAAAAGAAATTTATCGAAATTCCCGGTGAGCGCGGTGAGCTGGACCTTGGATATCTCAGAGAAGGTGTCTGGGTACTTATGGAGTTTAACAACCCAGCAGGTTCGAAGACTTCATCTTTCGTTCTGCAATTGCGTCACACATATATTAACGGGTCCGTGACGGAACTCACTGGTAGCGATGCTTCGCGTGGATATCAAACGGCGGGGCTTGGAGAAACAATCCCTTTCACCGACAAACTCTTACCTAGGTCACAGCAGCTCAACGACGTCAGGCACGTTTCTTTTCCAATCAAAGTCGCGCCGGGTGAAACATACCGCGCGCTTGTGCGCTTGAAGGCTCATGTTATGAATGTGCCATTTTTGCTGCTCGATGAACGCATTTTTCTCAGCTCTGTGATTCGTGAGTTGGTTCCCATAGCAAGTTTGTTTGGTGGCTTAATTCTTCTTGCCCTCTACAATGGCATGGTTGGACTGGCTCGGAAGGAGTCGGAGTTTTTGTTTTATGGGGTTTACGTTGCATCCATAGCGCTCATGGCTGCTTCCATCAATGGAACAGGTCATATGTTCCTTTGGCCTGATATGCTTTGGCTTCATTACAATTCAGCAAATATTCTTATCAATTTGGTCAGTTTAAGTTACATGGCATTTTCTTATGCTATTTTTAAGAAAACTCCCCTTGTCGGTGTTGAAAGAACTCTTTGGATTTTCTTTTCTTCGCTCTGTGTGATTGGTTTTGCATTGCAGGTTTTTGAGGGAGGATTTTTTGCTTCTATTCAAACAAACATAGCAGCTCTAGCAGCACTTTCGCTCGGAATATTTCGCGCGTGGCGAGCTCGCAAGCAATACGGCAGAATCGCGAATTTGTTTATCCTTTCTGAGGGTGTTTTATTTGCAGGCGCAGTTGCCTATTGTATAAAAATGTTCGGTTGGCTGCCATCAACCTCATTTACTTTGAACATTGTCCTTGTGAGTGCAACGCTTGAAGCGATCCTTCTTTCCTTTGTGCTGTCGGAAAAAATGCGTCGTACGATGGAAGAGAAGGAAGCTGTCCTTTCACAGCTCGAAAAGGCGCATGCTCATGTGGAAGCGAGCGTGCGCGACCGCACACTTGCACTTGCGGCTCGTTACACATCACACGAGGTTCTAAATCCTGTTTTTGCAATTCGCCTGAAGGCTGAACGTATTCGTGATGAGGTTCTTCTTGAAAATCAGAGCCAAGCGGCTTCCTTGTCGAGGGCTTCCGAACAAGTGATTCTCAAAGTAAATGAGATTTTCCAGCTCATCGATTCAATTATTCACACCATTCGTGCAATCAAATCAATGTCGACTGATGGTCAGCGTGAAAAGGTGGTATCGGTCGATCTCCAGGCAGCCCTCGATGATGCTCTCAAGATGCTTGAGGTCAAGATGTTGCAGGTAAAATGCAATGTTGAAAGTGATTTTTCTCACGGCCGTTGGGTGTTGGCTCGCAGGAGTGACGTTGTTCAGGTTCTCACAAACTTAATTTCCAATTCGCTGGATGCTGTTGTGGGACAAGAAAAACCTTGGGTTCGCGTATCGAGTCGCGGAGCATCAATCCGCATTGAAAAAAGTGCTTTGCAACGAATTGAGGTCAGTGTCTACGACAGCGGAGCCGGACCATCGGAAGAAATTCGTGGTCAACTTTTCGACTCACCAGTAACAACGAAAGATGTTGATGCAGGGATGGGTCTTGGGTTGAGCTTTTGTCAACGACTCGTCGACCGCAATGGCGGTTCGATAGAATTCGATGAAAATAGCTCGGTCACCCGCTTTTGTTTTTCGCTTCCCCTAGCAGATGCAGATGAAGAAAATATCTATCAACAATTTCGGAAGGCTGGTTAGTTTTAGAATTGCGCAAGCCAATCTTTTTTTTTCAGAGTCCTTTGAGAGTTTTATTCCAATAAATTTTAGGCCTGATATACCTGTTCAAAATCCAGCTCACACGAGAGGGAGAGAACGGGCTTCCTGGCAAACTAGGAAGGAGTTGACCTTCGTATCCAATTTCCGCTTCGAGAGATTTTCCAATGCCTAAATACAAAGGGCACGACGTGTATCCGTTGTAGCGCGCCGGAAGAGAATGAGCTTTCCCTGCTTTAAAGAGCGATAAAATATTGAGCGCAACCACTTCAGCTTGTTTGATAGCCGCACTTGCTGATTTCATGGTGGGTAATCCCGCAACGTCTCCCAGTCCGAAGATATTTAAAAAGCGGGGATGTTGAAGTGTAAAAGGATCGACAAGAAGCCAGTCTGATTGCGTTCCTTCGCCATGATGGAGTTGCGATTCCCGAATAAAAGAGGGCGCCCGCATGCGTGGTGTGATGTGGGCAAAATCGTATCTAACATTGCGAATATTCCTGGTAGCAGCAATCTCACTGACTGGTGTGAGCAGCACTTGTCTGTTGCGTGCGTCAATTTTTGTGACTTCATGTTCCTGCAAGAGTTCAATTCCTCTTCTTTTTGCATTTTCGACAACTGTTTGTTCATAGCCGGGCAAGCCAAAGAAACCTGGGTAGGGGGTAATAAACACAATTCTTGAAACCTCGCGAACACCAGATTTTCTCAATTGGTCGTCGATGAGATTGATGATTTTAAATGGCGCGGATGCGCATTTTATGGGGCCTGATGGCATGCTAAAAAGCATCAGTCCGCCTGTAAATTGGCTGAGCAAAGTTCTACACTTGTCTAGGTTTGACGAATCGTAAATCGAACAGACTGGATTGTTTCTGTCGCTCAATGATTCGCCAAGGCCACTGACAGATTCCACATCGAGCGTGAGTCCGGGCGCCAGAACTAGAACTCTGTAACCAAGGAATTCACCACTGCTCAATTGAATGGTGTTATTTTCAGCATCGACGCGCGTGAGCGCATCCCGGACCCAATGACAGCGTGTGGGAATGACTTCACTCATGGCGCGTTTGCCGAGTTGTGGCTGTTCCAGACCTGCTGCTATGAAGGTGAACGAAGGTTGGTGAAAGTGATTGCCTGATGGCTCGATGACGGCGATGTTTAAGTTGCCCGCAGCGCGTTTTAAGCGAGCAGCGGTTGTGATTCCCGCAGTGCCCCCGCCAACGACCACAACATCAAACACCTTCATGAGCGCAAACTCCATTCATCGTCTACGTTCTTGATTTCGGAACTCTAGATAAGTCTTCAAGGAGTGGGTGGTTTTAGGTTCGGTTCCGCTTGGTTGGGAGAAGGGTTAATAACCGCTGCTCTTCTATAGGTTTTTGTGCAGGAATAACTTGCACACGAGTGAATTAGTGTTCGTTGATTGATTTGATGCCGTTGTTAAAGGCGCTGAGCAGAGTGAGGTCGTAATGTAGTTTGTTCCAGTCGCTGACACTCGCAGAAACGACGCGACTTGCATCAGGCGTCGACAAAATCTTTTCAGCTTCAATCACAAGTTGAGCAGCGTTTGTTGAAGGACGTAGTCTTTCGAAAAATGAGCCTGAAGTGAGGTGAATTTCAGACAGTCGTTTCAAAACTCCTTCAGTGAAGAAGACTAGGCCTGCCCCAATAGGAAGTGTCATTGATTGCTGTAATTGCCAATCGTGAGAGTCGTTAATTGAGAAAACTTTCAAAGCAGCAACCGACGGGAGCGAAAGTGTGTCGGCTGCTTTGCCGAAAAGAACTGGAGGAGGGAAGCCGGCATTGTGCCACTTCGCGACTCCGTTTTTCTGGGAGAATTCAAATAGAATAAAATGAACTTCATCCTGCATTGTGAGTAAATGAGAAAGACTATTGAGTGACTGTGCAAAGTGCTGCGTAAAATCAGAGAAACTTGATTGTTGTGCGTTGTTTTCAAAGAGCCTGAGTTGCGCTGCAAGGCTTGAGACGAAAGCAATCGACCGCAGGGATGAACGCTCATTCTTGACTTTGCTATTGTGTCGAATGATGGCTGATCGAAAGATGTCTTGTTGAGGAACATGACTCAAAAAAACATGTTCTTTTCCGTCGAGCACGCTAGGGAGATGAAATGCGCGCAAACTTTGTGCGTACAGAAACGGCGAACCAACCTGATGAATGGCCTCCGAAAGTCGTGAACCTAATATTTTCTCAACCTGACTTTCCCACTCCACTTTTTTTATCAGATGATCTTCTCGTAAAGTCAGGGCTTGAGTGATTGCGCGAGTGTAGCCTTCGAGCACTGGTGCAATGATACCCTGCTGCGTGCGTGAATCTTCGGTGTGATAAACAACAACTTCAATGGCCTGCTTATGCAGTTCGTAGGGGATGTAGCAGATTGTTTTGTGGAGCTCCTCTCTCGACGTTTCTACAGGCCTTGTTTGGCTATTCATAAGAATGCGATTCTGCATTCTGAAAAATGAGTCGAGTTTGAATGAAGCGTCGGGAAGCCAAAGATGAGACGTGCAGACATCGATGTGAAAATGAGCCGCGACCGGACTCAACGGCGCCAGACCGTGACAAATAGCATCTGTGGCATGACGGCAAAACGACTCGAAGTTCAACGAGGGAGAAAGGTGTGAGATGTGGTGAAGCACGGAGGCAAGTGCTTTGAACCAAGCATCGAATTGAACGTTAACATGTTGTTCACGTTTACGTCCCCATAGGTCATTTAGCAGTGCTTTCATGTTCAACGCTCGCAGCAGTAGTTGTTTACCGGGCAATTCTTGGTTCTGACAATGCGATTAACGTTGCGCAGAGGGTGGTTCAACAGGGAGAGCATCTTCTGTTCTGACCTCGGCCCAAGCTGTATCGACAGCTTCAATTGCGTTTCCAAGGTCTTTAAAGAGTTCGAGTCGTGCTTCGACCTCTTTAGGGGGGTATATTGAGGTGTTGTTCAATTCCGACTGTGGAAGCAATTGTCTTGCTTTGTCGTTTGTTGTTCCATAATGGATTGAAAGGGCAATCCTTTGGTTGATTTCTGGGGTCATAACAAAGTTAATAAACTCTGCTGCCAGCTCGGGTTCTCGCGCGCCGCTTGGTATTGCCAAGTTGTCTACCCAAAGCGTGGCCCCATCCTCGGGAATAACGTAACGAAGCTCAGGGTTTTGGTCTTGCATTTTTACGATGTCTCCGCTGTAGGCTTGGGCCATCCAAAGATCTCCGGATGCAAGTAGATCCTTGTAGCTCATTGTATCGAAGCGGCTCACCATCGGTTTAAATGCGAGCAATGTATCTTTAGCTTTCTTAAGGTCATCAGTTTGGATGGAATTGAGAGAAATTCCATTCGCCTTGAGAGCTGCTCCCAAAACTTCACGTGGATCATCGAGGAGGCTAATGCGCTTGTTCGATGATTGCGCCTTCGCGACGTCAAAGAATTCTTTCCAGCTTTTGGGCGGTTTTTCAACCTTTTTAGAGTTGTAGGCAAAGCCTGTTGTTCCCCACATGTATGGAACAACGTGCTCACCCGTTTCATCATAGTTGACGTTGCGGAAGCGTTCCGAAAGGTGAACGAGGTTTGGGATTTTCTCACGAGGAAGTTTCATTAAGAGGTTGTCTTGCTTCATGGAGGCGATGACGTAGTCGGAAGGGACGATGACATCGAAGCCAGCACCACCAGCCTTGATTTTCGAAATCATCACTTCATTTGAAGGAAAGTTCTCTTCAACCACCTTCACGTTAAATTTCTGCTCAAACTCGCGGATGATTTGTTTGTCGATGTAGTCAGTCCAGGTGTAAACGTGGAGAGTCTTTTGTGTTGAGGTCGTTTTACCTTTCAGAACAACCAGCGTTGTTGCCAAACCACCTACAACACCAAGAACGGCTACAACGAGTGCTTTTGTTTTCATAAATGGTCCTTTCCTGACTGTTTTCCAGTCGCATCAATGCGGCTGAGCAGCAAACCGGCTGCAAAGAAGAACGCCGCGATGAACAGTAGCAGGGATGATACCACGTTGATTTCTGGTGTCATCGCTCGCCGCCCCTGAAGTGACCAAATGTAAATTGGAAGCGTTTGGAGAGAACTTCCCCCTGTTGAGAGGAAGTAGCTGACGTAGAAGTCGTCAAGTGAAACTGCAAACGAGAGGCAACTTGCTGCAGCGAATCCAGGGACAAGTTGAGGAAGCATGACCCGAAAGAAAACTTGTCGCGGAGTTGCTCCAAGGTCGATGGCTGCCAGTTCCTGCTGAAGGTCATAACATTTGAAGCGGTTTCGCAAGACGAGAGCTGCGTAGCCGAGGGCGAGGGTGGTGTGTCCGAGAATGATTGAGCCCATTGAGTCAAGAGGGATTCCAATGTTGCTCGCAGCGGGGCGGAAAATTTGCGACACAACTACGAGAAGGCCAATTGCGATGACAATTTCAGGCATGAACAGTGGGAGACTCATAAGGGAATCGCCCGCAGCAGCGATTTTTTTATTCTGTTGCCGATGCGACCACAGCGCGTAAAGAAAACCAATCACAACGGCAAAACATGTGCTCACCGTGGCAACCATGATGCTATTAAATAGGGCTGAAAGCATTTCAGGATTTTCAAGTGTTTTTTCATACCAGCGCAGGGAAAAGCCTTCCCAGCGCAGTGCATATGAGCTTGCGTTGAATCCAAAAACGACCAAAAAAAGCACAGGACAGTACAAGATGAAGAGCAACAGAATGCTCCAAACAAGGATGCCTATTTTCTTCAGTCGAGATGTGCGATTGACCATCTGGCACTCTTCTCCGATTTTTGGCGAGACAGGAGAATGAAACTGGAAGAAAGTACAGCGGCAGCAGCGACGAGGAGGCAGATGCTGAGAGCAGCACCAAAAGGCCAATTCGGTCGACCGCTGCCCAAAAATTGGCCCTCTATTTGAGTGCCAAGTGTTGCAACTAGTCCGCCACCAATCATGCGAGGGATGAGGTACTCGCCGAGCATTGGTACGAAAACAAACAAGAAGCTTGCGAATAAACCAGAACGGGTTTCAGGTATAATTATATGCCACCAGCGTTGTAATGTGCTTGCCCCCAAATCTTGAGCAGCTTCCAGCTGTGAACGCTCCATTTTTTCGAACACGCTGTACAAAGGGAGAAACATAATTGGCAGATAACCATAAATAAGGCCTACAAAGACTCCAAACTGTGAGCTCACAAAAGCAAAGTCGAGCCCAAAGCCCCGCAGTGCTCGGCTGAAAATTCCCTCAGGGCGAAACAACACAAACCAAGCATAGATTCTAACGACAAAGTTGAGTCCGAGGGGAATGGTGAACAATGCAAGCCAAAGATTCTTTTTTTTGCTTGGCATGCGCGAAATTGACCAGGTTACGGGAACTGCGATGGCAAGAACCGTAAGGGCGGCCAAGAAAGACATCGCAACGCTGTCGATAATAATGTTGCTGTAGGGTGGAGTGAGTGCTCGGCTGAACTGATGGAGGTCAAAGGTTGTTATTGAGGTTGAGGCTGCCGTTGGTTGAAGGCTCAACAAAACAAGCCACAGAAACGGCAATAAAATAAAACAGCTCATCCAAATCTTGGCCGGTAGTCCCCACCACTTCATGTCAGACGACTTTCGCTAAAGAAAGACGAACTCGGATTTATGATTAACATAGATACATGCTCGCCGGTGGCGATGGGTTCGTGTCCTGCTGAAGATTGATCGATGGTTAGAGTTCTCTTGTGATTGCCTTGCAATTCTACGTGATATCTCACTGTAGCTCCGAGAAATTGGCGCATCTGAATAACCCCAGAAAGCGATTTTAGTTCCTCGGTTTGTTTCTTTTTTAAGATAATTTGTTCTGGTCGAACGAGAATATCTCCGTTAATTGGATAATTTTCCGGGAGTACCTCTGCGTTTGTCTCGTGTAATAAAAAATGATGATTCGAATTGAGACAACGGGCATGGTCGAGGGAGGTTTTTTCAGCAGGAATGAAATTTGCAGTTCCAATAAATTGGGCAACGAAGCGGCTCGCGGGACGCGAGTAGAGTTCTTCAGGGGATGCAACTTGTTCGAGGCGGCCTGCATTGAGTATGGCAATGCGATCGGACATGGCAAATGCCTCTTCCTGATCGTGCGTGACGTAAAGGAATGTCATGCCGAGCTGGCGTTGCAGAGTTTTGAGCTCCCACTGCATTTCTTTTCTCAACTGTAGGTCGAGAGCGCCGAGAGGTTCGTCGAGAAGTACGAGTTTCGGCCGAGGGGCAACGGCTCTTGCCAAGGCAACTCGCTGCTGCTGACCTCCAGAGAGTTCGGTCACTCGGCGCCGGGCGTGTTGGTTCATTCGCACCAAAGACAATGCCTCGGCAACTCTTGATACAACGAGATCTTCTGGAAGTTTCTGCATCCGCAAACCGAAAGCTACGTTTTCGAACACGTTTAGATGGGGAAATAATGCGTAATTCTGAAATACTAGATTGAGATCTCTGCGCTGCGGAGGAAGGTGGGTCGCATCACTTCCGCACCAGAGGAGTTTCCCTTGATTTGGCTGAAGGAAGCCCGCGATAATTCGTAGGAGAGTTGTTTTTCCGCAACCCGATGGACCGAGCAGTGAGAAAAATTCGCCAAGTCGAACCTCCATCGAAACACTTTTCAGAATCTCCCGACCTGCCATCGAAGCTGAAATGGATTGGAGAGAAAGAAGTGTTTCGCTCATGAGTGACTGGGGTCCTCGTGCGCTGTTCCATTGTTTTCAAACAACTCAAAACCTCCAGGCGGCGCTCACACCCACTTGTGTCGTGGGATGGTTTGAAAGATTTTGCAGATAGGGTTGCAGAGAATCGAGCATGGATACAAGGTCCGTGTCCGAAAAAGTTTCGACACCCCCCGTTCCCTGACGCACGTATACAAGGTCTGTCGCCCCATAACTCCACAGTGGCCAATTCCATCCGCCAAAGAACTCAATTGACAGATTATTAGCTATCAAGCTGTGTCGATAGCCAGCCTTTGCTGCGCCACCAGCAGCAATAGCCCAGCCACTAAAGACAAGGGGCTCACCGGCGATGGTTGTAAAGTTGGAGACGCAGCGACTTGTGCGCAACGTCGGTGTAGCCGCAACATATGTATTGAGGGGCAAGTTCAATGAAAGCTCCGGGACCGCCAATTCAACGTCCCAAAGATACGCGTCGGTTTTTTGGATCTTTTTAGAGTATTCGCTGTCTTTTACGGCACTTTCGAAGCTCGATGAGAGTTGAGTGTAGGAACCGGTTGCGCGAATAGAGGTTGCCCATGTTTTTGAAAGAGCCGAAAATGAAAGTGAAATTGACGGTCGTGGAAGCGGGAGAAGCACGCCTGCACCAACACCCAGTGCCATCTCCTTGGTTCCAAGCTTTGGCTTGCGGCTTGGCGTGTTGAGAGCTTTACCCACCTGACTCTTTTCCTGTGGGTCGAGGGTCCCGCCCTCACGGGCTGAATTTTGCAGCTGTGAGTCTTTCATTCGATTCGTTGTATCGCTTGCCTCTGCAGCTTTGGCAGCCTGAGGAAAAACGACAACGCCTCCCGAGGCGACCAGAGGAATAAGCCCTGTCCATGAAAGTGCTCTGAAAGGTGAGGAATCAAGAGGCAATGCAAACCCTTTCACTCGTAAGTTCCGCCAGTATAAACGAGCTGTTTGTCTTGTAAAACAGCATGTTGCTCGGTGTTCTGTGATTGCTTTTTGGCGGCAGCAGTGTTAACCCCGCTCCCGAAGGAGATTCCACCCATGACAATGTATGAAACCCGTGATTTTCGCCGTGGCCTGAAAATTGAAATGAACAATGATCCATGGGTTATTGTCGATTTCCAACATGTGAATCCGGGTAAGGGTGCCGCCTTCACACGCACAAAGATGAGAAATCTCCGCACTGGTCAGGTTCTTGAGCAGAACATTAAGAGCGGCGACAAGGTTGCAAAACCTGATACCGAAGAACGCAATATGCAGTATCTCTACCGAGACTCTGAAGGCTTCCATTTCATGGATCAAGCCAACTATGAGCAAATCTCGCTGACTGAAGACTACGTAGGTGACACAAAATATTACTTGCTCGAGAACTCCGTTTTGAAAGTTCTTTATTATCAAGGAAAACCAATTGCATGCGAAACGGAGACGTTTTGTGAACTTAAGGTTGTTGATACCCCTCCGGGCGTTCGTGGTGACACGGCAACGGGTGGCTCAAAACAAGCCACATTGGAAACTGGACTCGTGGTTTCGGTTCCATTCCATATCAACGAAGGCGATGTTTTGCGCATCGACACTCGTGATAATTCATATGCTGACCGCGTGAGCGTCAGAGGTAAATAATTAAAGAGAAGGGGCGCGGTTTTAAAGTTGATTCCGCGCTTTTCCAATAGTCCCAATTGATGTCCTGAGGGAGAGAATTCCGCATGATCGATCTTGGCAAAGTCGAAAAGTTGATGGCGCTGATGGCTCAGTACGGTGTTGATGTCGTGCAGGCAGAAACCGGTCCAGAGAAAATCGCTTTGGCCAAAAATGCGAGCGCACTCTCTGCACTTTCGACACTTTCGAACACAGGGAACATGGAGGCGCTGACAGCGTCACGCACGAATGCGTCTTCGGCTATGTCAGCGGTTTCGGCTTCCGTTTCTTCAACGCCAGCTGCACCGTCGGTTTCTGTGAACGCAGCGCCCCCGGCAGCAGCTCCTGCTCCTGCAAGTAAGCCAGTTCCAGAAGGCACAACGATTAGCAGCCCCTTTGTCGGAACGTTCTATCGTTCGCCATCGCCTGATTCGCCGATGTTTGTAGAGATCGGGACGCGGGTTAAAAAGGGTCAAACGCTTTGCATCGTAGAAGCCATGAAGCTCATGAATGAAATTGAAAGCGAAGTAGACGGCGAAGTTGTTGGCATACTCGTTGAGAACGCCAAGCCTGTTGAATTCGGGACACCTTTGTTCGTTATCCGCTCCTGACCGTCAAGGATCGATACGGGGGAATCATGAAGAAGATACTTATTGCCAACCGCGGCGAAATTGCGGTTCGTATCATCAGAGCCTGCCGTGAGTTGGGGATGAAGACAGTTGCTGTTTATTCCCAAGCCGACAAACACAGCCTGCACGCGAAACTTGCGGATGAGGCTATTTGTATCGGTCCTGCGGAAAGCAAAAAGAGCTACCTGAGCATTCCCGCAATCATGGCTGCTGCCGAGATCAGCGGCGCCGATGCAATCCATCCAGGTTATGGCTTTTTGTCTGAAAACGCAGCGTTTGCCGATGTTTGTCGGAAATGTGAAATTACGTTCATAGGTCCAACTCCTGAGCAAATGCGTGATTTGGGCGAAAAAGTTGCTGCACGTGCAGTTGCACGCCGTGCTGGTTTGCCATTTTTACCTGGCTCGAACGGTGCGTTGCCTGATTCAGAAACTGCGCGTCGCACGGCACGCGAAATTGGCTATCCCGTTATTCTGAAAGCGAGTGGCGGTGGTGGCGGTCGAGGAATGAAAATCGTTTACAACGATGCCGAACTCGAAAAAGCATATTTGAATTGTCGCACTGAAGCTGCCGCTGCATTTGGCAACTCTGAAGTCTACTTAGAAAAGTATTTAGAGAACCCACGTCACGTTGAAATTCAGGTGCTGGCCGACAAACACGGAACCATTCTCCATTTGGGCGAACGTGATTGCAGCGTGCAGAGACGCCATCAGAAAGTGATTGAAGAGGCGCCTTGTCCTCACATCACTCCCGAATTGCGGGAAAAAGTTGGTGGTTATGCGTTGGCACTGGCGCGTGAAGTTGGCTATCACGGTGCTGGCACTGTTGAATTTCTCATGGACGACGACAAAAACGTCTACTTCATGGAAATGAATACTCGTATCCAGGTTGAACACCCCGTAACGGAACAAGTCACAGGAATTGACCTTTTGCAGTGGCAGATTCGCGTCGCATTTGGCGAGAAACTTCCTTTCAGCCAGGACGACATAAAAATCAAAGGTCACTCTATTGAATGTCGTATTAACGCCGAAGATCCGAAAACATTCGCACCATGGCCTGGCCTCATCAATAACTACAGTGTGCCGGGCGGATTTGGAGTTCGGGTTGATGGCTTTGCTTACCATGGCTACACTGTTGTTCCGCATTACGATTCACTTGTCGCAAAACTGATTGTTTATGCTGATACGCGTGAGCAAGCTCTTGCGAAAATGGAATCAGCGTTGCGTGAGTATATTATCGATGGCATCCGAACAAATATCCCATTTCATCTCGATGTTCTTGCACATCCTGAGTTTCGCAACAGTCGGCACTCGACACGCTTCCTTGAGCGAGCGGGTTTTGTGAAAAACAAAGGGTCGTAAGCTCAGTTGCTGCTGTCGGATAAAAAAAAGACCCTCTTGGGTCTTTTTTTTATTGAGAAAGTTGAATCACGACCGTTGCAATCGCCATGTGAGCATCATGAGAAAGAGAAACATCCATCCCGGAACACACCCCGAGGCGTTGCAGCTGGGCTTGCGCTGCCTCTGATAAAATGAGTTTTGGACGGCCATTTTCTGCATTTTCAATCCAGGCATCCAGGGGCCCCATGCCTTCGGTGTAAAGGCCTGTTCCAAGAGCTTTGAAAAATGCCTCCTTGGCAGCAAAACGGGCGGCAAATGAAGAGGCTGGGTGAGTTTTCTTTTTACATTGCTCAATCTCGTTTGGGTGAAAAACTTTTTTGAGGAAACTTTCCCGCTCGATTGATTTTGCGATTCTTTCCACGGAAACCAGATCCGTTCCAATACGCACGGCTGAAGGGACAGGAAAACGTTCGGACGTATTCTGATTTTCATTCATGACTTTTGCTGCTGCCCTCTTCAACTGAATCTCGACCGCTTGGTTTTGATTACGGTTTACTTTCGGAGTCAATCCTCACAAAAGATTTTCCGCGCTCCAAACCATTGCGCCCTGATAGATAGTAGTTAGCACACAGGCACCCTCCCGGTTGTGCGCTGCAGAAGGGGCCGGCAGCGCGGATGTTGAAGTCACGTAACAGCGGGGTGTCTGGACACTGGAGGAGGTCGGTTGCTGCGCGGATCACTTGCAAAGCGAGAAAATTGATGAAGTCAGGGTCGGTATCGAAGTTTTTAACGCGAGAGAACGTTTTGACCCCCTGTTTTTTCGCCATTTCTGCATATTCGAGATCAATCTCTACGAGTGTTTCAATGTGGTCTGAAACAAAAGCAACAGGCCAAACTAGCATGTGTTCTGTGCCTGATGAGCAGAGTTCTTCAATTGTCTTCTCTGTGGTTGGATCCATCCAGCGCACCGGACCAACAGCGCTCTGCCAGCAGAGTGTCCAGTGAATACCTTCGTGGAGGCCGAGTCGCCTCGTAACCTCCTGAGCAGTGCGCCTGATTTGCATCGGGTAGGGATCTCCGTCAGCAACGTAACTGAGCGGTAGGTTGTGGGCGCTGATAAGAAGGTGTTTTCGTCCCTCAGGAAGGGCTTGCCAGCTCTCTTTGACACGGGATGTCCATAACTCTAAGAAATTAGGATCATCACCATAACTTGCGAAAGAGCGGATACGGATTGAGCCAAGCGAACTATTTGAATTTTGCTCTAACCCAATCTCACGCAGGCTCGTTCCGGTGGTGGCGCGTGCACAGTGCGGATATTGAGAGAGAAGCCAGAGTTCATCAATCTGGTTGGTTGCGCATTGCTGCAATACCGTTTTCGCGCGAGGCTCGCTGTAGCGAAACAACGGAATAACACCTGCAAGGCTGAACGGATTCGGGCTTTCATACTGCGATTTGGAGCTAAAAAGATTTAACCCCTGAGGATTTGCAAAGATAGCAGCTTGGAGCTTTTCCGAAACTCCTCGAGTGATCGGAAGTTGGGGTGAGCCTCCACCCATGTGCTGGTAGCGAGTTTTTACTTCTTCGAGTCTTTTGTTGATGATTTTGCTCGCAACGAAATTTTGCAGCAGCCCGCCGAGGGGAATATCGAGGAGGTCGGGGTCGTTGAAGAGTGCACGCAAAAAAGGTTCGACCTCGTCCTGACCGGCGGGGCCACCCATATTGTAAAGAGCAATCATGACGCGTTTTTGAGTATTCATGCTTTTTTGACTTTTCACACTCTCACTCCTGTGGTCAATGGTCGTCTCCGGTACAAATGTGCCTATGGCATATCCTGACGCAATGACAAGTCTTTGTTGTGTTGAGAGTGCACAAAGGTCGTTGCTGCCTCGAGCTGGGGTGCGTATAGTGAGGTGTGCGGTTTGTTACGTTTGATACTCTCCCCCGCGCATCGGAGAAGCCCATGCCAAAGATTGAAGAATTGTCTGAGCTGCTTGAAGGCAACACAACTAAGCATTTGTTCCAACAACGAATTATGGTGCTCAGTGAGTCCATCAATGCAGCTGTTGCCAAGCGCACCATTGAATCCTTGTTGGCTTTGGAAGCCGCGGATCCACAAAAAGACATCTGGATGTTCATCAATAGCCCTGGTGGGGAAGTGAACTCTGGTTTTGCGATCTACGACACAATGCGTTTTATTCGTCCGAATGTGAAATGTGTTGTCTCGGGTCTTTGTGCATCGATTGCAACTGTTATTCTTTTGGGAGCTGACAAAGCTCACCGCTATTCGATGCCTAACAGTCGAATTCTCATTCACCAACCTCTCATTGGTGGAACAGTTCAAGGGCAAGCTACAGATATCGACATTACGGCCCGTGAAATTCTCAAAACTCGTGAGAAACTGGTTGACCTCTACAACAAGGAAACTGGGCAGTCTCTTGAGCGCCTGAGAAAAGACGTTGAGCGTGACTACTGGATGAGCTCACAAGAAGCCATGGAATATGGTTTGATTTCGAGGGTCATCAACGGTTGGGGCGAGGTACGCTAAGCCACGCTTCAAAAGCCTCTTCAGCACTGAGTAGGGCGTCGGCAACACCGACGCCCTTTTTGTATATTCCGGCAAACCGCAATTCTGGAAAATGTGCCTCGAGCCGCCAGAGAGAGTTCATGCGCGCGTCGTGTTCGTGATCAGCAATACCGATGGCTCTTGGCCAGCGAACGATTTCTATTTCACTCACTGACTCGTGATTCGTGAGTAAGTCGAGTGTTTTAAGTTGTTGCAGGCAATAAGTTTTAAGACTCTCATCACTCCATGAGATCATCTCAGGATTGCGATCTCCAGCGAGCAGAATACGGTATGAAAATAAGTTTGCAGGGACGTGCTGTGGATAGATAGAGTGAACAAAAAGAACTCCGAGCAACCCGCTCGACTCCCGACGCGCGAGCACACCGAATCCATCGCGTGTGGCGGGATCGCGCTGCCCGCTCACGTTCACAACAATGAGGTGATGGGTTGGGGTGTTTTGTAGATTTTTCCATTCGAGCTCAGCATCTTTGTTTGCGAAAACGAGATTAGGTGTGCTCCAGGGGGAAGTTGTCCAAAAAATGCTATCGAAACTGTCATCTTCTTTTTCATTGATGATCAGCTTTCCCGCAGTGTCGAGCTCGATTTTTTGCACGGGAGAATTGACTCGAATGGTTATCAAAGAGGCTGATTCTTTGAGTTTATCGCTCATTTTTTCGATCAAAGTTTGCATTCCATTGGGAAAACTCAGTAAACCCCTCGGCCAAGAATAACGCAAAGAAGATTCGACGGTCTGTTTTTTAAGAAGTTTGGCAATGAAGGAGAAGAAAGCGAACCGCAGCAAACTTCCATGAGCTACATCAATTTGGGAGAGGCGTGGGAAAGCATGTCGAGCGAGTAGTTTTTGCGCACCGCCGCCCCAAATTCCAGTCGCGAAGGGAAGCAAAAAGTTCTCGGCGCAGGCCCGTCCGAAATGGCGTTTGAAAAAATCATACAGATTTTCATCGGGGTTTGGTGGAGTATTTTGTCGTGAACGAAACAATTCAGCGATCAATCGGAGAATCTGTAGGGGACTCAGAAGCCTATTTTTCCAAAGGGAAAAAGGGTTTGCAGAGAGGGGAGCAATCCGACCTGAAGGAGCAATCACGTAGCGAGTCGCATGTTGCTTCTGTGTTGGAGGGGTAATGACATCCTTTGGCTGCAGGCCAATGTCCTCAAGTGCCCTTAAAAAAATGGTTCTACTCGATAAAACACCCTGGGCTCCCGACTCTACAAGAAGCCCTGATGAGTTTTTGCGTGTCTGAAGAAATCCTCCGACCTCACTTCTCTTTTCGAAAATCACGACTTCAACCGGGCGCTGGACCATTCCATTTTCGTTTAGTTTCTTGAACAACAAGGCGATCCGCAGGCCGGTGCAGCCAGCCCCGACAACAGCAACCCGAATTGGTTTGTTGGTTTCAAAGTGAGAGTTTTCTGAGGAACAAAAGGACTTTGGTTGTGAGAGCATAAAAGATAGGCGCTCCTGCGCAGGGAGGTGAATTCTTGGGCCCTGCATCTGTTTCTTTCACAAATTCATTGTGTATCATGATTCGCGAACTGTTTTCCATGCAACGAAGGTCAGTCAAATGATGGCACCAGCAAACGACGCTCGCTCGGCTCACGAAGATTTCTTTGAAAAACGCCTGTCCGTGCTCGAGAGGGCTCAACGCCGTGTGATGCAGCGGCTTTCTTTTTGGTCGCGCAGAGAGGAACGCTTCGCATTGGCGAGGCTACTCACAGCCGCTCTCTTGGTCATGGTCCTGGCTGGGTTTTACCGACGCCTCGATGCATCCCAGGTTTTTTTGGGTTGGTTAGGTTTTTTGATCTTGTTCTTTTTTCTTGGAAGCATTCATGCTCGACTCAAGCGAATTAGAGCTCGTTGTGAAGGTGTTGCGGGTGTTTTTGCCGCAGAAGTTTTGCGTGTGAGCCGCGATTGGGAGAGTTTACGCAATTCGCGTTCACCAGAACGCGGGCAGCTTTGGCAAAACTCGATGCAAACTGAGAACGAGCATCCCTATCGCAGTGACTTGGATCTCACTGGGATTGTCCCGTTGTGGCTTGATACATGCACCCTCGCTGAAGGCTCTGCGACTCTCGCACGAGAACTACTCACTCGTGGAACTGAGCCTCTCAGTGAGCCTGATCTCCTGTCTCGCAGGGAAACGGTAGAAACTCTTGCGGCGCAGAGCAAAGCTTTGCGGCGTTGGGAGTCGTTCAGAATGGGGCCCTGGGCAAAGGAGTTGGATCGAGTCAGTGATAAAGCCTCGTCTACCGAGGAATCTCCAGAGGGCGCGGATAGGAGTCCGCAAGAGCGGGAACGGGAGCGTTTATTTCAGCGTTCGCTGCTTGAAATTTTTCTCTGGGGTTTTGTTTTTGCTCAGCTCACATTTTGGTTTATTTTTGTTCTTCCGGCACTTTTGAAGTTTCTTGAGACGGCCGACGCCACCGTTCTCACCCAACCATCGACCTTGTTTTTTCTCCTTTTGGTGCTGGGGGCATTGTTTTGGGAGGCTTGGCGGCGCAAGGTACAAATGTCTACAGGCTCCTTGGGCCTTCGGGAGCTCAAGGTTCTCGCGGCACTTGAAGACGTTGCGCGATGCCTCCCAGGAGACAAAAGCAGAAGGGCAATTGTGCCTGTTTCAGCGGGTCGACGTTTCCGTTTTTTGCGGACAACATTTGAGCTCGGTGAAGTCAGACGCAATCCAATTGTTTGGCTCATTCTCAACATTCTGCTGCCCTTTGATGCTCTTTCCTTTGCTGTGACATTGTTGGCACACAGGCTCATAGACGGACGATTTGAGCAGTGGTGGAGTGATGTCGTGGCATTCGACTTTCACGCAGCGCTCGCTCGAGTGA
>CAIZJW010000297.1 GCA_903933385.1 uncultured Silvanigrella sp.
CGAAACGGCACATACCGCTTGAAAAATCCTAAGGAGTTCTGGTCAATCTCGATCTCATAGAGATCCTGTTTATTTTTTGGTGATGTATCCGTTAGCTTCTCGGCAACATCAACCGGAAGTTCGTTCAAGAATCTCCCAATCTGATCCTGCGTTCCAAAGTTCAATTTGAAAACAGAGTAGGGATACCAGGCGTTAATCAGGAGACCCTTGAGGATTTGAGCGAGGGGAATCGTTCCATCAAAGCCCGGCTTCATTTCGCCTATTTCAATGCAATCGAGCAACGATCGAAAGAACAGAAATTTGTACGAGTTCGTTTTGTCATCAAACAGTCGAGAAAACGCCGCAACGTCGAGAACATCATGCAGCGGCAGTTGCTTCTCCACAGTTTACCCCACTTTTGGCAAATATGACTTCATCCAATCTTGACGATATCACCACATCTGCACCCGATGAACACCTCACAGCGGCTGAGCCATTTCTCCGCGAGCATTGAACCATGCAAACTGAGCTGAACCAAGTGTGCAATTAACCCGTTCACAATCTAACCCCCTCCCCGTCACACCCTGTCGCCATTCAAAACATATTCCCTCAGGCACTGTTCGCATTTTCAAACCGCAGGCGCAGAGGAGCTCGCCATGAACTACCCTGAGGTGGATATCGACGTTGTTCAATCAGCATCTGAGCGTGGCATTGCGCATGCCAGCTGGATGATGTCTGTGCTTTCTCGCATGGGCTTTTCGTGCGAGAGGTCAGACGCCAGAAGCATTGAATATTTGAAGACTGCCATGGCTCAGGGTTCCATGCGCGCGAAGCGCGACCTCGCCCTCAGAGCCTTGGCCGGAAGTGTTCCCGATCTTCCTCAAAAACGCGCCTATGCCATGATGGTTGAGCTAGTGGACGTAGGCTTCGACAGGTCAGGCTTAGGAGAGAAACTCATTCTGAGCGGTATCCCTTTGCTGTTGCGCAAAGGCTATGAGGCTTTGAAGCTCTGTGGCTTTCAGGAAAGGAGGCTCCGCCCTCGATTCTTCACATCCCTCTATGAATCACATGACGGGGTCATCCCAGATGCACGCGAGATGCAATTTTTCCTGACCTACTACCGCTTCAATCGCGCAGGTGGAAAAGCGGTTCACCGCACATTACTACTGGCTGATTTTGTGGGAGTGGGCAATCCGTTTCGGCGCTTACTCGAAGTTGCGGAAAATCTTCTGCATGTGGGCTCTGTTGATGCCTGCGTTGATGCACTCGATATTCTCGATTGCACGGGCGTTGAAGAAAAGGATCTCGACCTCAAGATTAGAATCTTCAAACAGCTTGAGGCTCATGCCTTAAAGGGTGATCCGCAAGCACAGGTTTTGTACACAGCAGAATTGCTGGACGATGCTCACCCACGTGACAAAGCCCCCATCGCCTTGAAGCTGATTGAATTGTTGGGCGAGTTTCCTCAATTTCACAGGGATAATTTTGATGGGCTGATTCATGCTGCGAAATCGGAAGATGCAAGCATCGCAAAAGCCCACTCGGAACTCGCACACAAGCTCGTGAGCTCGGGCTTATGCCCACTGGCTCACCGCAGTTTGGGCATTGAACTGATGCACGCTGAAAAGCCGGAAGAGGCCTTGGAGCATTTTGTCCGTGCGGTTGACTTGGATGTTGACTACGCCATCAAGAATTTGATCAGCTGGTATGGCCAGCGTTATGCGGAGTATGGCGAGAACTACGAAGACACAAGGTTTTGGCATGAAGCCCTGATGTTTGAAAGCCCACACATGGGGGTGGAACTCACAGCAACTCTCTTGGAAGTGCGAAAGGGAAAATCGGGCCTCACTCACAAAGAAACCCTCACGCGCAAAACATGTCTCGAGATCTTGAGTGCTGCAGATGATGCGGAATCAACACGCGAGCTTGCCATGCTCCTTCTCAAAGGAGATGGCCCTGTACTTGCAGAACCCAAACGTGCCGTTGCTCTTCTTGAAAAGGCTGCCCAAACCGACGGCCGAGCCATGTACGAGCTCGCGCACATGTACATGAATGGAATTCATGTTCCCAAGGATCTTTATTTGGCGCAGCACTATTTTGATGAGGCAGCAAAGAGCGGCCACTCCAATGCAATTTACGACACCGTGCGCGCAGAGCTCAGCGCCGCGAAGGAAGAGCCACCGGAGCCAAATAATATTGTGAATTTAGATGAGCTGCCCCTAGGCGGCGACATCGCCTGACGCCTGTGAAAGCACTTTATTTCAAAGCAGAGATAAATGGAGGAGGCGTCCAGATGGAACGAAGAAATGTGTACGACCTTTTTGAGCGCCAATCAGTGCGCGGAAACGCCTATGCCTCGTGGAAGCTTTCGGTCATGCATGCCCTGGGTCGCGACTGCGAACGCTCTATGTCGCGTTCGATGGAATTTCTTGAACGCGCTGTAGAGCAAGGCAGCCTGCTTGGGAAGCGAGACCTCGCTCTAGCCGCGCTGCGCGGCATCACTCAAACGGTGAGCTTGGAACAGGCCTACACCATGCTCATTGAGGCCATGCAACTCGGCATCCACAAAGACGCTGCGAAGGCACTTCTGCAATCGGGCAATCCGGACTACGAAAAACTAGCTGTGGAGGCTCTGAGAAAGGCGAGCTTTGCGCGCAGTGCCTTCGAAGAGCGCATGCTTGTAGCGATGTATGACGCGATGCAAACGGGCCTCCCGGGTTCCAAAGGCGAGCTCCACTCCTTTTTGCATGAAATCAAGCGAGGCGAAGAGCGCTCCAAGGCCATTCTTGCAAACAGGGCTTTGTGGCTTGCCGATGTCACGGCCATGTTCATGCCGTTGCAAAATCCCGTGGAGGTTGTTTCGGCACTGGTGCATCAGCCCGACGCCGAGAGCAAAATAGACGCATACGAACTGGCGCGCAGCATTCCGGCGGGGTGTCCGGCTGAGCTCAAAGCGGCAACTGTTGTGGAGCTTTCCATTGCGGCCGCGCTCGGAAACAAGCATGCGAAGCTCATTTTGTTGACGGAAGCCGTATCGAATGCGGAAGGTGAGATTTCATCAGAACTCGCTCAACAAGTGTACGACCTCATCCGCGAAAACCCAGCACTCGTGAACGAACATGTGGTGGATATGTTCACCCTCATGCAAAACAAGAATCCTGAATCTGCTCAAGAGCACATGGATGTTTTGATTGAGCTCGAAAGCGAAGGCCTGCCGCATGTGCGCTCGGCTCTTGCCACCGCTGCAATGCACATTGGCCTCAGCGACTGGACCGAAAAAATCATGCTCGAGCTTATCAACATGGGCGACGTGCATCACTTCGAAGGTTGGGTGCACCTGCAAATTCGTGCCTTCAAAAACGGCCGCTGCGACGCAGAAACAGCCTTGTTCTGGGCTGAGTGCTGGCAACAAGACAGCCATCAACAAGGCCTTGCAGCTGTAAGTGAAGTCTACGAAGCCATGGGCCCACAGACCAACGAACAAAAACTCGCTCACTTCCAAGTTCTCGACGAACGCGCGGGCCGCGGAGATTTTGAGGCCGTGTGTGACCTCGGCCTTCTGCTGCTCGAAGGAAACTCCGCGGTGCTGAGCAACAAACATCGCGCGTTTGAACTGCTTAAGATGGCCGCCAATGCAGAAGTGCCACGTGCCATGTACCAGTTGGGTTTATGCCACTTGCGGGGAATTGGAACGGCCGTGGATGAAGACCTCGGGCACTTTTGGATCTCTCAAGCGGCCGCAAAGGGTTATTCCCGTGCAAAGCTTCAAACGGCCAAAAAGAAAGCAACCGAACAGACCTCAAAACAAGAAAACGATGATGAAGAAGAAAGTGAAAAAGAAAAACCAGACGGGAGTGAAGAGAACGGTGTGGCGGAAACGGCAGATGCCCTTAGCACCGAGCTTGCTGAGCTGAAGGGCCAGATTGTTGAGCTGGTGATCTACAGAAAAAAGCTGATCGATGAACAAGAAGCAAACCAGGAGGGCGCTTGAGGGTTCGCCCCCGTCACAAACTGTCGGCTCCTCCGCCGTTAAATAACGAGAAAACAAAGCGGCCTTTGAGCCCATCAACAACCCACGCGAAGGAGGAGCAGCCATGACAACACCTGCACACGACCAAACCACACTGCCGTCAGAGCCTTCGCTCCTCAGCCCCTTGGGAGTCCAACAGCTGGGCGAAAGCCCCGAGGATGACCCGGAACCACCAATACCCCCTTCTCTGCCACCAGCGACCTCGGCGGCCCGCTGCGCCACGCCTCTGATGTTGATTGCGGTCAGGCAACAACGTTCAAAGGAAGGCCACTTTGCAGCGGCCTGAGGTTTATCAACGTCTCTTTGGAGGAGTCTCTCATGAATAGCGAAATCCGATACAAGTTCTCCAAGCTCATGGACAACATTGGCAGTGGGTTCTACACGGATGCACTTTACGACAAAGCGGACTTCACACTGAGTTTCTTTGGCTTCTTTTCAAACAACAAGACCCCGGAAATATTGCACGCGGAAGCTGCCAAGTTGAACGCCCTGCTTCCAACACTGCGGGCGTTCGAGAGGCTCTTGCAGACACTTGAGGGCAGCGGAGAAAAAAGCATCCACTGGGATCCGCAACTCAGTGCCGAACTTTCTGTGCAGACGTTGACCCTTTCCCCCACACTGCAAATGAACAAAGACGATTCCCAGCTTCTTGGAGCTATTGAATCGATGCGAAAAGAACTCACAGACAAACCTGTGCGTTATGACATTCTGATCAATTACATCATCAAGCGCGCCAAGGAAGAAGGTTATCTCGAGGTTGGCGTTGAAGAGCATCTTGAGAGGACGCGCTACTGATGGGTGAACCCTAAAGATCACCCATTCAAGAGCCGCTCGAGTTCATCGGGGCTGACTTTAAGCACCCTGCAAACAACAGATTTGTCGATGCCCTCGGCAAGCATGGCGCGGGCATTGGTGACTTTTTCTTCTTCTCTTCCTTCTTCTCTTCCTTCTTCTCGTCCTTCTGCACGCCCTTCCTCTCGCCCCTTGCGCAAGGCGCCACCCATTTCGAGCGCCTGCGCCACGCGGGCTTCATCGATTGCACGCTGTTGCATGGCGAGTTTCTCGTCCGCTGAATAGTGCTCCACTTTCTTTTTAAGTTCCGAGAACATGGCAAATTCTCCTGCAACACGCTCCCAGTCAGAAACGGACTGGGGCAACATGAAATCAACCCACCCTTTTAATATCGGATCTTCCCTTAAGCCGGAAGAGACCAGCTTTCCCAACTCAATAAAATGAAGCTTTGGAGCAGCCGGATGCAGGCTTAGCCCGCCATTCAGGGAACCCGCTACGCCCGCCTGGCAGAACTCAAAAGCTTGGTGAGCATAAGGCCTTTCCCAAAAGTATTCGCCCTCGATTAGGAAAATCACAATGCATTCAGGCAGTGATTCATAGCGGCTTCCAGCGCGAACAGATTCGGACACAAGGCGAGAAACGTAAAAGACTGCACGTTGCTCAAGCTCCGTTGCGCCGCCGCTTTGGATTTCGATATCCACAACCGTTCCATCATCGGATCTTACAAGGAGATCAAGGCGAATTGCTTTGTCGCCATCAACATCGGGGGCAACTTCGGTGTTGAGAAACTCAATTTCCACGAATGAACGAGTTGGCTTTAGAATTCTATTGAGCAAATCCAACAGCGCATCTGGAGAGTTGGTCATTAGCTTTTTAAAAAGCAAATCTGCCGTTGGACGAATTAAGCAGAGCGTATCGAAAACCGAAAGTGCTCTTTGAACCGCGGCAACAGGAGAAATGTATTGAACCGATTCTTTACTTCCGGAAATTAAACCTTGCGTGGAAATATCATTGCTGTGATTCATCTGGTGATTGCCCTCTTACGAAGTTGAAGGCGCACCCTCGTGAAATATTTTTATGGATTCAAGCGTCGAATTCATCGATGCAAAAAATTCAGACAGAATGGCCAAAAATCAGTCACTGAAATGTCCAATTCGTCACAATCCTCAACATGTCACATCCTGTCGCGCAGATCTCCGTATAATAAATGCCCGCTTAAAAATAAAAACATTCAAACGTCCAGGGGAAAAAAATGAAAGATGCGCCGGTCGAAATCAGCTTTGATGTTGAACATCTCGAATTTACTCCGGCGGAAAAGGCTC
>CAIZJW010000298.1 GCA_903933385.1 uncultured Silvanigrella sp.
ATAAAAAATAGGTATGCAGAAAAGTACTGCAATCCATCCGCAGAAACACATGCAGTGCTGCTTGATTGAAATTCTGACCTGATTCGCTGAAAATCTCATCTGTGTTACCGACGAGAACCATGTCTTCAAATTTTTCAAGATATAAATGTTAGAGGTGTTTCAAACTCACAGCCCGTGAGTTTAGAGGAGGGTGCGGCTTTCAAAATCAAGGAGATTCTTATTGAGGCGATGGCACAATTTAGCTTGGTCGCCGTATGTTCGAAAGATCAGCTTCATGATTTGCATCTGTTGCGGACGTATTCAAAAACGAAGTCAGACAAATAGAGCGGCAGTCCATGAAGTGTGTAGTTGACGTGCGTCGATACACCGCCCGCCATTAGAGTTTGCACGTCCATTTTGTGCACTACCGGAGAATTGATGTCAAAGCGAATGGCAAATTCAAGCTGACGCTCGGCCATGAATTGATGAAGCGATTTCAGAGTGCCACTGCTTCCTGATTTGACTTCAACCGGCACGATGGAAGTTCCGCTCTGGATAACATAATCCACCTCTGCATTGGCACTCTTACCCTCCCGGAGCCAATAGAAGAGTTGGTCGTTCGATTCATCACTTGCCAACAAGGATTGGCCAATCACGCACTCTGCGAGTTGTCCCATCCACTGACGCTCAATGGAATTCCCAGATTCCCATTTGACAAAAAGAGACGAAGGCAAGGACATCGTTCGAGGTGTGCCCAACTCCCGTGTTGAACTCATACCCACATCAAGTGGAACGAGTTTGAAAACGTCCGAATCGGATCCTGTCGACAACGGGATGCCGCGAGCAGGTGTGTGAATAACTTTCCTGACAAGTCCTGCGGAAATCAGCGCATCCAGACCGCGTTTTGCAGATTCGGTGCGTTCATTGGGTGCAAGGGCAGAAAACTTAACCTTCACTTGACCCAATAATGTTGGAATCGAATCAAATATCTTTCTCAGCAAATCGGTCGATATGCGTCGCCGATATTTTGAAAAATCGTCACGAAATGCAAGTGAGAGTCTGTCATGCGCCAGCGCTGCTGCGGAAAGTCGGTCGACCGTCTGCGCGTGTTCCATGGATTCGACAATCGCCGCAGGCATTCCCCCAATGAGCACATACTCAGAAAAGACCTTCATCATTTCTGCGTGTGTGTTGGGCGAAATGGAATGAGTTTGACCAGATGCAAAACTCTGCAGAATCTCAAGTTCAAGTTTCCGACCGGACGCAGACAAGTATTCACGAAACGTCACTGGATGCATGCGTGCAAAATCGACCCGCCCAACAGGCATCGAAGAATCGAGTTCCGCCAGAGCAAATTCAAGGAGTGAGCCGGCTGCGATGATCGGGATTTGGGGTCGCTGCTCATAGAAATATCGAAGCGCAGCGAGTGCTTTGGGTGCGCCTTGTGCTTCATCCAAAAAAATGACTGAATTGGTGCCGATGCGCTTTCGGGTGACAAGTTGGATGTCCTGAAGAATGGTTTCAACGTCCAAGCTTGCGAAAGACTCATTGAGCGTGCTGTGGCGTTCGAGGTCGACCTCGATGAGTTCACGACCCTGACGCTCTGCCAATCGCCTCACGGCGGTCGACTTTCCAATCTGGCGCGCTCCACGGAGGATGAGCGGTCGTCGTCTTTTGGAGTTCAACCAAGTATTCAGAAATGCGTCATTTTTTCTTTTAAACACTCGACCACTCGTTCTTGTTATGTAAAATAAAGGTATCGATTTAACACTTTAGTGTAATTTTTATGGGTTGTTTTGTCAAGATGAAGAAGGCAACGCTCCAAAGAGAGTGACCCATCTCATCTGAATGGAGCGTGCTTGCCTTAATGTTTCTGCGCGGGCTGTCTGGGGGGAAGAAAAAATGACTCTAATTGATTGATGTCGTGAGACCTATCTACTTAATATTCAGCTATCATTAAATCTTTTCTGACAAAGGAGCCAGCGTGAATAAAATCGTTTTAATGACTCTGTTTGTAACTCCACTTTTCGTAGCATGCGCAACCACTCGCGTTGTTTCGACAAAGCCACGAAATGGAGGAGTCATTGCCCTACAAAAGGGACTCTGGGGTGAAGCAGAGGCGCGGATGAAGGCCGAATCAATTATGAGTTCTACGTGTGGCGGTAAGTACGAAATCACTGAAGAGGGTGAGGTTGTTATTGGTACGGTGAGTCAACAACAAGGCTCAGGCAACGAAACAAAAACCAACGGTCGCTATGGAACGGGCAGCTCAACGCAGACGTCCTCAACAGTTGATACAACCAATAAAACCGAATGGCGTATTACCTACGCTTGTCGGAGTTGATTCTGGTATCCGGTTTATCGAGCTGAAGGTTTGATCAAGCCCCTTTGGCGTTTCGATTCCTATATTTATCTCACCTTAGCTCCCGATCCCTTGATTGCATCTCGTAATACGGCTCTAGCCAGGTAGAGTTGCGCTCGAGGAATTTTCTGCATTCATAAGCCTAAAAATCAACTCACTTTCTTTTTTTGCTTTTCCCATTCTTTCCAAAGATCCCAAGTCATTTGAAGGTTCATCCAAAACTCTGGGCTCATTTTAAAATGTTTAGCGAGCTTCAATGCCATGGCGGCGCTGATTCCGCGTTTGCCGCGACAGATTTCATTTATGACTGCATGTGTCGTTCCCAATGCTCGGGCCAATTCGCTTTGAGAGATGCCCTTTGGCAGGAGAAATTCTTCTTCGAGAATTTCTCCTGGATGAAACGGATTTTTAACTTGCGGCATATGAATGGTGCTCATGAGAGATCTCTTTTGAATTTATGAGTGGTAATCAGAGATACGGACGTCTTGAGCTGTGTTTTCTGACCATCGAAAAATGATTCTCCATTGGTCATTGATTCGAATTGAAAAATATCCATCCAAAGTCCCTTTTAGTTTTTCGAGCCTGTTACCGGGCGGAATTCTGAGGTCATCGACAAATCGAGCGGCATTCAGCATGGCAAGTTTTCTCGCGGCGATATGATGCAGTGTACTTGGGAGAACTTGCCTCGATTCCCGGGATTCCACCCTTTGGAAGATGTCTTCGGTTCCTTGATTACAAAAAACTAGCTATCATTCGACATGCCTTCTGAATTTATCGGTATACTGGATAGTGATATAAAGCAATGGCAGTTTTGGTTTAGCGCGCTGTGCCCAGGCTCAATGCCAATCAGGTGATACTTGAACTGGAAAGTTTCGTTTGCGGAACTCATCGTTTGACCGAATTTTGGTCAGGAGGAGCCCGATGATCTGCCCGCCGAGCCGGGCTATCCCATGGAGACTTCCTGGGATCGCAACTGACCGCGCATTGAAGGCACTCATCAGAGGTCACGGAGATGGCTAGAGCCGATGATATTGCACCCACTGTTTTGGGGATTGCGAAGGCTCCATTCATGACAGGGCGCTCGTTTTCGAGTGCAATTCTCAAGGATAAAAAATAGGTGTACAGAAAAGAACTGCAATGGATCAATCCCAAAGGAGGACACTATGTCGATGCAATTTGAAATTAGTTCATCCAATAAATCTGATCTGTATGAATCGCTGAACTCAGCGTTGCGTTCACTCCTTGGCGCCGAAACTGACTTTCATGCCAATTTGGCGAATGCCTCGGCACTTCTTTATTCGAATCTGCCGGATATCAACTGGGTGGGTTTTTATCTGCTCAAATCCGATGAGCTGGTGCTTGGCCCGTTTCAGGGAAAGTTAGCCTGCACCCGGATCAAACTCGGCCGCGGAGTTTGCGGCGCTGCAGCTGCGCAAAATAAAACTATACTTGTGCATGATGTTGAAGCTTTTCCTGGACATATCGCTTGTGACAGTGCGACTCGTTCCGAGATCGTTGTGCCCATCTGCGTCAGCGGAAAGCTCATTGGGGTGCTCGACGTTGATAGCCCAAGTGCGAGCCGCTTCGATGAAGACGATCGACATGGACTCGAAAAACTAGTCACCACCCTCACCGAAAAACTACTCACCCAGGAACGTTGTAAGTTTCTGCACACGATGCTTCGTGTGGGAGATCTCAACAAAAGCGTTGACTTCTACACGCGTGTTTTAGGCTTCGAATTGGTGCGAAAGAATGATTATCCTGAAGGTCAATTTACCCTCGCTTTTTTGCGGGTGAAGGCCGGCACAGGTGACGAACCTGAGTTGGAGCTCACCTACAATTGGGGCGTTGATGCCTATGATCTTGGTAAAGGCTATGGACACATTGCGCTTGCTGTTCCTTCTCTCAAAGAATTTGGTGAAAAAATAAAAGCAGAGGGCTGTGATTTCTCTTGGGGGCCATCAACAACGCCGAGTGGAAAAGGTGGAATGGCTTTTATGAAAGACCCCGACGGATATTCCATTGAATTGCTCGAAGGGCGTTAAAGAGCCCCCTTTGCTCATTGATTTCTTACGATTTGAAGTATTCAAAAAGCTTTGTTGCGAATGAAAATGCCACTCCCGCCACTGAAATAAAATATCCCCAGCTCGCGACATGAAAGATGTGCCCAAGAATGATCATGAAGCCATCGCGCATGAGAAAGCCAAGGGAGAAAAGTGTGATAGCGAGCGCGGGCAGGGTGTTCGTGAAGGGAATGATGGGTGGAATAGGTAATGCAAGCGCGATTGCGGAAAGGATCATGCCAACGCCGGACAACCATTTTGCTATCCCGAGGGTCATGAAGCTTGCTCTGGGCTTTAGGTGCTTTTCGATGCGCAAAGCATAGATGTGGCTTTTTTCAGCAAGAGCTGAAACTGTTTTGCCAGCGAGAGTAATGCGATCTGCAAGGCGGGGTAAGGGCAGTGGCCATGGCGATATAATGCGAATTGTTAGCAGAATGATAGCGAATCCGAAGGCTGTCGAGATTCCTGGAATAGGCATAGGAAAAAGAAATGGCAGGCACAGAAAAATAATAGTGAGTGGAGCGCCATCGTCCCCGAACATTTCATCTATGGCACGCAGGGTGATTTTTGACTCGGGATTCACGTTTCTCACAACTTCAAGGCGTTTGGAAACCATGGAATACCTCGGGTTGGGTAAAGAAAATCTCTTGTTCTGAAGTATATCTCTTCAAATTACAATCTGCACAAGGATTTCTCGTGAACTTTGAAACGAGTTTCTCTTGAACGTTCAGATGAGGGTAAAAAGGAAACAGCCCTCAGATGAATAAATTCAGGGTCGGAGATTGAATAGGGCGCCTAAAAGAGAAGTTTGTCACGTTCAAAGCCAGCAAGGTAGGATGACGCAAAAAACCTTTTCTGAGCAAGGTCGATTTTGAATGGAAAATTACTTTCCTCGACCAACTCTCTCAGTATGCTCAGTGTGCCACTGAGATCTTCATCCGATTCCACCATCAAGTCGAGGTCTGAAAATTTTTGATAATCACCACGCGCACGTGAACCAAAGCACCAAACTGTTGCGCCGCGTGCGCGGAGTGGCTCAATAACTTGAGCTGCAACGAATGCGTACTCTTCTTGGGTGAGTCCAAATTTCATGTTCTTTAGTCATTTCTTCCTGAGTTCATCGAGGAGCCGACGAAATTCAGGAGCGAACAGCTTTATAAATTGGTAGACGTCCCGAGCCAGAACCTCATCGTAGGTATGTGAAGAAAGGTTACGCTTCTCAAGAGCATCAAACCACTTCTGAATGTCGCTGATATAGCCATTTTGGGCCATTTCCCGGATGACCTGCTTGGGAGCGGTCGTCGTTGTTCCCATTAACTTGCGTGAGGTTTTCCAGGCTAGCTCTACACAAAATTCAAAGCGTTGTATCGAGGCATCGCGGACAACGTCGTCCTCTGGAAGCATAAGAACATTCCCGAGCGCCTGAACTGCTTTCTCGAACTCAGTTAAAGAAACCCCCATGTCCTCTCATCTCCCTTGTGAGAACGCGATCACGTTCAGTGTAACTGCATATGACTCTATTAACCAAAGGCTCGAAGAAAATTTACCCGGCTTCGCTTTGATGGAGCTTTCACAGCAAGAATTTTTAGCTCTAAACTTAAGCAGTCGCTGGTCGATTTTCTTGACCTGCCGAATTTCAAAATGCACTTCCTATGTTTTTTTTAAGCTCGTTTTTTTGCTGTTTTTTCTCTCTGTTGGTTGTCGGTTCGGTTTCGCAACATAATGTAAGTTATCAAAACTGAATCCATGTTAATGAGAGTTGAGTAACAAGAGTTCTGTTCATATTGCTGAATCAAGTAACGTAACACTTAAATGAGCCGAGTTAAGTTAGCTTTTTAATCAACGAGTGAAAACTACCAATAAATCCGAGTCACCGAATTTATTGAGAAAAAAACTATTCAAAGAAACTTTTAAAACCGATTCAGCCCAGCAAACGCCCATTTTTGTGTCTTTTCAGAATGCAAGGTTCCCATTGAGCCTTTTTTTGCGCGCCTCAATACCTTCTGAGCTGCTGCTCCAAACGCAGCTTAGAAGGTCTAAATTAAGGAGGACACAATGATATTCAAAACTCTTGGATTCATATCGGCGATGAGTTTGTTGGGCTTATCTGCAACTGGTTGGGCGCAAACAGCCAATTGGAGAGTGGAACAGGCGGTAGCCAATGGTACGGGTTGCGTCATGGGGGCCGACACACTTGCGATTGCCGCAGGTGACCAAATTCAATTCATCTTCTCCAACTTGGGGGTCGACCTCCCAGCCAATTCAGGATTGCCATACGCAGCCCGGAAAGCGTGTACAATTGCGGTCCCTGCGCAAATTGCACGTGGATACTACGCGGCTAATTTGCAGCAAAGCATCTATTACGGCGGGATTAAAAGCCCAGGTGCGTCTGCAAGCATAGCAACCCAAGGAACCTTCTTTGGAATTCCGGTCAATCCACTTGTTGTAAATTTGCCCTATGGCACCACATTCAATCAGCCGGCCGCTTTCCGGCAAACCACCAACAGTTTCTTAGTCTCGGCACCTGGCCCCGCTCTGTGGTGCCTTCCTTCCTTTAATCCGGTTGGTCTGTTCACATCTCGTTTGGTGGTTCAGGGCAGCAAGAACAGCGACAGCCAGACCCTCCTCTTGAGCGCTGACCAGTATGACATCAAGTTTTACGCCACTATGGGTTGGATCACTTGTCCGGCAAGTTAAGAGTTTGACTAAACTCTCGGACTCACTGGCCGATACCCTGAAAGTTGCATTTGCGTGCAAGTTTCAGGGTTTGTTTCTGTGAGGTGGAGAGTGAAAGTGAATTCGCACAAACGCCAGGCTTCAGAGGTCTTGCGCACCTTTGTTTTCTCAGCGGCGATTGTACTCAGTCCCTTGTCTGCTTCTGTCGGTTTCGCTCAAGATGATGAGGATCCTCCTGAGGCCTCAGTGGAAGCGTCATCAGAAGCAACCCCAGAAACACCTCCGGAACAGCCAGCTGAAGAAGAAACACAACAAACTGAGAAACCAAATCCCGACAAGGCGCCGAAATCTGTTCAGGATAAACCCAACACCTCTCGAAGTGGTGAAGACTCCGCTGACGCAGCACCAGCGAAGGAGACAGCAGAGCCCGCTAAACCAGCCGTGCCGACCAAGCCTTGGCAACTCAGCACCGAGCCTCTTTTCAAGGGACCTACAGTCAAGCGTTTTCAGTTTCCCTCCGACCTCACAGCCCGCGACAGACAACTTTTGGAAAATCTCGATTACAAGCCATCTGGAACGAAGCTTAGGCTTGAACAAATTAAGAAACTGATTGCTGAATTGAAAAAATCGGCCCCAAAGTCGGACGCTTCAGTGACAGCGAGCCTCTCTATGTTGCGCTTGTACGAAGAGCAGGCACTTGTTTTTGAATGGATGCGAGTTGTTGGCGTGGCTGATCCAAAATATCCGGATATTGCCCAAACTCTGAAAAACATTCGTAGACAGCAAGCGCAGCGATACTATGATTTGATCCTCAACCATCCAAAGCACCCCAACTTAAAGCAATGGAAATTCAATCAGGTGATTGCGCGTCTGCGTTTGGGTGATCCGAGTGTGCGCGATGAAGCGCTCGGAATGCTCAAGACCGCTACTGGTACAGAAGCACGCGAGCTTGCTGCTGTAGGCGTCGCGATTGACGCTTCAACTGGACGGCTTCCGAGCCCATTTGGAACTCTCGAGAGCATCGTACAAAATTCTACGGATCAGTATGAATCAGCCGCGTTTAAAATTATGATTGCGGAACAGAATATCATTACAAATAAAACTCAATTGGCATTAGCATCGCTTCAAGATGTCATTGCAACGTGTAAAGGTATTCGGCGTGGCGATAAGGAGCAGACTCCTGGAACCATTCTTCAGGCTGCTGCCTATATGCTTATCAACGCCGGTCTCAAGAGTTCTGCCACTGTGAATCAGGAAATCATCCAAACTCTCACGAACAATGATCTTATGGAGTATGCTCGCAGTTATCTTGAACAGTACGCCCTCGCAAATTACAGCAAAAATTTGTCTGCTGCGCTCAAAGCTTATGGTGATGCACTTGCGATAGGAACTGTTGCTGAGGAACTTAAAAGCAAAGCCGAAGCTCGAATGCTTGATCTCAATATTGCATCGAACGATCCAAGAATGCTTCAGTTAGCTTGGGAAAGGGTTATTTCGCGAGGGATTCAGAAGCAATTGCCTTTAGAATCGCAACTTCTGCACTCAATGAATATAATCGCCACAAAATTTAAAATGCGACCAGACAAGGAATCTGCAACG
>CAIZJW010000299.1 GCA_903933385.1 uncultured Silvanigrella sp.
CACCCAAGCTCAATGCTGGAGTCCCCAGTAACACATAGGAATCGATGAGTGCATTTGTAAAAATATTACTCTGCTCTCCAATCCCATACCAAACGTGTCCAGTTGTGAAGTCAATCTGATAAGAATCCTCAGGCGCAACCTCGGTGTTGAGTAGGCCAGCTAGATGACTATCCGGGGCTGTGTAAATGCGTTCATTTTGCTTGGCTGCATGTGCTCCTTGAGAGAAGATCGAAAGTGTCAGCAACACTTTCAAAATCAAAATAAACTTGCCACGTAGAAGCAGCTCTTTTGTAGAGTTGAATCCCATTTGGAGCTCCATCATTGATTCCCAGTTCTGAAAGGGTAACATGTGCACATGTGAAGGCGAGGCCGGCCAACCAGCAGTGTCAATTTTCGCCAGCGCATGTGGGCTGCGTCGAGCAACAATTCAGAGATAGGGCACTCTCATGACAAACACGCCATCACTCGGACGCATTGTGGTCATTGGTTTCGGGAACATGGGGCGAGCGCTCGTGAAGGGGCTTCTGGCGAGCAGAAATTGCGAAGTGATTGTTTGCGACCGCTACAAAACACCCGAGGCAGAGGAATTTCTGGCCAGTTGTGCTCATCGTGTTCAATTTCTTCAGCTCAATGAAGTCCAGCGAGATTCCATAGAAATCCCTCTCACTTCTTCGGACACCCTTATTCTTTGCACAAAACCTCAGAATTTGCAGGACGCCGTTCAGTTTTGGAAACCCGTTTTCTGCTCCGCTGGCGGAACTCCTTTGGTTATTTCTATTTTGGCCGGGACACCCATCGATCAAATCCAGAGACTTTTCAGCGGCTGCGTGATCGCGCGCGCAATGCCAAACATCGCAGCCACTGTTGACTGCGCTGCCACAGCACTTTGCGTGTCTATGAATGCCAATGAAGCAGAGATTCAGCGCGCAAAATCAATTTTCGAAGCCGTCGGCAAGGCATGGGTCGTCCCAGAAGAATTGATGAACGCAGTCACTGGACTGAGTGGCAGCGGTCCAGCATACATCTACATGGTCATCGAAGCTCTTTCCGATGGCGGTGTTAAGATGGGAATGCCGAGACAACTCGCACTGGATTTGGCGTCTCAAACTGTTCTCGGAGCTGCGAAGTTGGTGCAAGAAACGGGCCTACATCCCGCGGTTTTACGAGATCAAGTAACAACTCCAGGCGGCACCACAATCTCTGCGATTCATGAACTTGAGCGACATGGCTTGCGCCCTATGCTCATCTCAGCAGTCGTCACTGCCACGAAAAAAAGCCGCCTGCTTGCGCGAGCGGCCGAGAAAAAAATTAACAAACAGTGACTACCTAAGAGTTCTTACTGGCGGGTGCATCCCATGGGCTCTAGCCCGTTAATGTAGAAGGCAACGCCCTCACCGCGAATATCGAAAACATAGTCGTTAAAGTCGATTCCTCGCTCAACTCGCAAATTGGGATTTGACGGGTTCAGCAATACAGAATCAAGGTTCTCTTTCTTTTGATCTTCAAAGTAGATCCGAACCCAACGGTTGTTGACAATATTGTTCGCGAAGGCATCCATTTGAGCCTTAATCTCGGACGTTGAATCCGTGATACCAATGAGGGAATCTCTGCTTGTAATATTATTGCGATCGTATGCTTTGAAAAAAGGCGCAGATGCGATGTCTCCGGCCGAACGATCGAGATCGACATTTTCGTTGTAGGGTCCGTTACAACTTACCCCAGGACTGCAGGCGCCCGCCTTTGGAAAATAAGTTTGCACGCGAACATCAAGTCTGTTGCAAGTGCCTTTGTCGGCAAGCAGATTTACCGTCGTATTGAGAGCCGTGGTTTTGTTGCAACCCACCGCCTTTGTGTCGCCAGCAACGGAAACAATCAAACAATTCTTCCACCACGCTTCGTAGTTCAATTGCACAACTCTAAGCTGAAGAAGAACCTTATTCGGCGGAATGCTAGGTGCCGGTGCCGGAGCTGGCTCCCACTTTGGCGGAATTGTTTGAACGGGTTTTCCACCCAAGCCGGGCACTTCAACCACCTTTGGCGGAAGCTGACCGATCGGAGGAAGCGGGGTGGCTGTTAGAACAGGCTGGGGATTGTATGGATTCGCTGGATAGGAGGGAGCTTCCCCACCGGGCCGATTTGCACCATTTTCGTCGGGAGACTTGCCTGGCTGCACTGTTGGCGTCGCGCTCTCTCCCGGGGTTCCAGAACGGAATTTTGTTTTCTCACAGGCACTCGAAAGCACAGCTGCCACTGGCAAAATAATGCCCAAAATTCTCAACCCAATTTTCATGAATTCGCCCCCAAAAAAACAATCTAGCCCATTCGAGCCAAGCTCACTCTATTGTACCTGGGTCGGGCGTGGTTCCACTCAGCCAAAGCATCAAAAACAAGGCAGGTAGGAAAAAAATGGCCATCACGATGAGAAACTGAAGGTTCAACGATGCTACTTTCCGCGCGAGTGCTGCCCGCATAGAATCCAAAAGGGTTGCATGTGATCGCTCCATCCAGTTTCGTCGCTCTTCAGGAGAAACATGCAAACAGCCAGCGTTGACGGAGTTCAAGAACTTAAGCTCAGCCTGATTGAACGCATTCTTGGAACCAGCTTTAGGCGGGCTCATCAATGCAAACCTTGCTGAGCGTGAAAGACCTCGCCACTTATTCTCGGGCAGACGACCCAGCGCGTGACTTAAACTTTCCATATACCTTCCCGGCCCCTGAGCGGAGAGCATGAGCGAGCTCAGAAACAAGGCCCGGCCAGAAACAAACTCAATCGATCGGTGCA
>CAIZJW010000300.1 GCA_903933385.1 uncultured Silvanigrella sp.
GCTGTATCGAGTGATTGAATGTATGCATTTACACCGTTCGAATACGAAACGAGCACCTCAAATTGTTCTGGGTCACTTTTTTTCAAGAATTCAATTTCTGCTTCTGCTGCTGCAAGAAAACCCAATTTTCTCTGTTTAATGTCGAACCCGAGAGCCTTTGGGCCGAGAATTTCTGCAACTCGCCCAGCCGTAGCAGCTGTTTGGAGTTCCATTTGCCAGAGTCTGTCGCGGGCTGTTGCGTAACCTTGTCCAAATGCCAAATCGTAGTCATTGCCGGCGACCACATGAGGGACCCCACGAGCATCGATGGAGATGCTGACCACTGAGCGCAACCCGGTGACATTGAGCTTTTGTAAGGTGTTGCTTTTGGGAGGCGAGGGAGCATTGCGAAGGTAACCAGTTGCTGGGCTTAAAAATGTTCCCAAAGGCGGAATTGGGCCAAGGGGAAGGCTGAGGAGCGCAGCAATAAATAAAAAAACGCCCCACGTGCCTAGAATTCTAAGAAGGTAGGGGCGTTTTTCTTTAGGTTCGGACATTGGTCCTGCTCTCCGGTGAATCATTGCGGTTGAGTTTAGGTTCCGCAGATTTTCACCGGAAATCAGTCAACTGTAAACAGTCTCAGTTCGACCAGGTCTTCATAATATCGATTGGCTCTTTGCCAACAGCATCCTTGCGGCTGAGCTTGATGCGTCCGGTGCGATCAATTTCAATGACCTTAACCATGACTTCGTCGCCTTCCTTGACCACGTCTTCAACTTTGTTGACGCGTTGCGCAGCGAGTTGAGAAATGTGCACCAAGCCTTCTACTCCAGGTTTGATTTCAACAAATGCGCCAAAGTCGGAAACCTTCTTCACAATCCCCAGATACACTTCATTGATTTCAGGGTCGCTTGTGAGGAAATGTATCATGCGCTTAGCCTGCGCTGCTGCTTCACCGTTGTTTGAAGCGAGGTTGACCACGCCATCATCACCGATATCGACCTTACAGCCAGTGTCGGCAACAATCTTCTTGATGTTGCGTCCGCCAGGGCCAATGAGGTCTCGGATTCGTTCCGATTTAATTTTGATTTGCTCAATGCGAGGAGCACGATTGCTGAGGTCTTTGGCTTTTCCAAGCACAGAGGTCATTTTGCCTAGAATATGCAGACGACCTTCACGGGCTTGTTCGAGAGCGCGTCGCAGGACATCGATTGAGACTCCGGCAATTTTCATATCCATTTGCAAAGCGGTGATGCCGGATTTACCGCCAGCCACTTTGAAGTCCATATCTCCCAGCGCATCTTCATCACCGAGAATATCGGAGAGAATGGCCACATCGTTGTCTTCTTTGATGAGGCCCATTGCAATTCCTGCAACTGGCTCAAGCAGAGGAACACCAGCGTCGAGCATTGCGAGTGTGCCTGAGCAAACTGAGGCCATCGACGAGGACCCGTTTGATTCAGTGATTTCTGAAACCATGCGGATTGAGTATGGGAAGCGCACGCGGCTTGGAACAGAAGCACGCAGCGCGCGCTCTGCAAGGTTTCCGTGTCCAACTTCGCGGCGGGCAGGAGCGCCAAGGCGTTTGGGCTCGCCAACGGAGTAGCCGGGAAAGTTGTAATGAAGCATGAAGTGCTTTTCTTCGAGCGGGCTGTAAACACTTTCACTGCGCTGCGCATCGTCTGATGTACCAAGAGTCACAACACCCAATGACTGAGTTTCGCCGCGGGTGAACAGGGCCGACCCATGAGGGCGCTTGAGAACTTGGACCTGACAATCAATCGCGCGGATGTCGGTGGACTTACGACCATCGACACGGCGGTTGTCGCGGATAATGTTTGTGCGCAGGGTTTTGTAGCAAGCCATTTCGAATAGATGCGCAAAAGCAGCAGCGATTGAGCCGTTATCGCTTGCAGGAACCAACTCTGACTTGGCAGTCATGCGGATTTCGTCCACGGCATTTTTGCGATCCGACTTTTTGGCAATCGAATAAGCTTCACGCAGAGCGCCCGCATATTTTTTGTCGAGAACTTTTTGGATGGAATCGTTTGAGGGAGCTTCAGGTACATCGCGTTTTGGTTTGCCAACTGCACTGCGAAGCTCTTCTTGGACTTTGCACATAGTTTTGATGTGTTTGTGTGCCAGTTCGATTGCCTCAAGAATAAGTGCCTCAGAAACAAAATTGGCACCCGATTCAACCATCAAAATACCTTCAGCCGTGCCCGCAACAACGATGTCGAGGTCGGAGCCAACTTCTTCGGTTTCGGAGGGGTTGATAAGGAATTTGCCATCTCTGTGGCCAATGCGCACGCCGGCAACAGGGCCATTAAATGGAATGTCGGAGATATGCAGTGCAGCGCTCGCTCCAAGAATTGCCAGTGGAGCGGGGGAGATCTTTGGATCAACCGACATGACTGTTGCAACAACTTGGACTTCTGTGAGGAATGTTTCCGGAAACAAAGGACGAATCGGGCGGTCGATTAAGCGGCTGATCAGGACTTCCCGCTCGGAAGGCCTTGTTTCGCGCTTTACGTAACCACCAGGGATGCGGCCGGCAGAATAGAGCTTTTCAATGTAATCAACTGCCAACGGGAAAAACGAGGCAGTGGGGGAGGGAGCTTTAGCGGCCGTAGCGCACACAAGAACCTGGGTATCACCGCAGGTCACAAGAACCGAGCCGCCAGCCTGTCTGGCCATGCGACCGTGTTCAATGGTAATTTCGTGGTCGCCCACGCGAATGGTTTTTTCAACAATATTAAACATATGGAAACCTATAGAACTGATGGTCCGTGCAACGAGGCGGGTCACAGACCGGAGAGCGTTTATCCTCCCGACCATTCGAGAGTCCCAGCGCACCATGCGCCAGCTTTAAGCAAATGCCTAACGTCAGATCGTACCCTAGCAAAGAAGGATGGATGGCGAAAGGCAAACCGACCTTGTTCTTTGGCTCTTGCGTGATGTGATGAGGCTCAGTATGCCAAGACGTATGGTTTTTCTTTGGAGTCTCGCATGCCTGTATTCAAAGTGCTGCACTTTCCCCACGTCTTGTTGCGCAAGCCCTCAACCCCAGTTGAAAAGTTTACACCTGGTTTGAGGCAGTTTGCTGCTGACATGATTGAGACAATGAATGCTTACGAAGGTATTGGGTTGGCCGCTCCTCAGGTTGGAATCTTAAAACGGCTCATGGTTGTAGATGTTCGCCCCTATTTTGAGAATGCATCTCTCAAAGAATGGCACGGAACTTACACTTATTCGATTGATGGGAAACAGCTTGAACTGCCTTCCCCTTTAATTCTCGTAAATCCGGTGATCACCACAAAAGAACAGGAAATCATTTTTCCTTTCGATGGATGTTTGTCATTTCCAGGTGTCGATCGTGGTCAGACAACCCGTTGGAAAAAAATTATTCTCGAAGCCAAAAACATAGACGGGCTTGCCGTGCGGATTGAGAGCGATGGAATATTGAGCATTTGTTTGCAACACGAAATGGATCATCTTGAAGGAGTTCTTTTCATCGATCGAATTGATGGAAAAGTGATTGAGGATGACGTTGTTGCAGAGATTCAAGATCACGAAAGCGACGCTTCAACACGTCGGCGCATGAAAAAAATGAAGTTGGTTGATGCGCGCTCTCAAAAACTTGATTTTTTGTGAATTAATAGAGAGCTGGATGCGTGTGGAGATGGTCTACAAATTCAGCAATCTCTTGTTTAACATCGTCAGGCAAATTTGAAAAACTCGGCATTTGTGAGCCAGCTAAACCTTCGTTCAGAGTTTTTACGACTCCCTGAACGCTCAAGCCGTTTTTTAGGCCCGAGGGTGATGGTTCGAGAAAATTGGCTGGTCTGCGATTGAGCGTTTGGCTCGTAGGTCCATTTCCTCGTCCATCCGGGCCATGGCAGCCTGCGCAATATTGAAGAAAGTGGTATCTCCCTTTCGCCTGAGTTTCAGTGAGTTGGAACTTAGCTTGCATCTCCGGATCGAGAGCCCACGGTGCTGGTCCCTTGTGAAAGAGCAGACCAACAGGCGATGAATCGAAAAATGCAGGAAGGATCAAAAAGCCAAACGCTACGAGTGCAAAAACGCCAGTTATCGTAAGTGTGATTGCCTTCATAGGCAGCGGTTTCGGATCATTTTTATTTTGACTCATGAAGGACTCCATTTCTTTGCAAATCAGAGTGCTCGACCATCCTCTCGATCGCAAGTCCCTGACTCCGTTTAGCGGTGCTGGGGTGTATGTTTTTCTCGCTGCAGAGCGAAAACTTATTGAAGACAAACTTTCTCATTCAGCCTTGTTGCTTCAAGTTCTCCGCGATGAACTTGAAGTTTGTTATATTGGGAAGGCCAAACACCTTAATAAACGGCTTCAAACCTACCGTGGCGCAGGTTCTGCGTCTCCGGGGGATTGGCACAAAACGAATAAACTGGCTGAAATGGCTCGGAGTGTTTTGCTGGTGCCAACGCCCTCACATTTTGAAGCGTGCCTTCTTGAGCTTCTGCTGATTAGAATTCTCGATCCAAAATTAAACTACATGAGCACCCGTGCCGGAAAACTTTATTTTGTGCAACAGGATTCGGTGGCGCAGGAATTATCTGCGAGCACGCGCAGGCGCCCCAAGCTGAAAACATGGGGATGCATGCGACTTAAATCGGAATTACGTGCAGCGTTTGAGGCTTTCAATGAAGGCTTGGAGTTTTACGATCCAGAAGCTGGAGTGCTTAGAGTGCGGCCTGCTGATTCGAGTTTTAGGCGTGTTTCTGCAACGCGCAGATTCTCGCTTCATGTGAATGAAAAAAACTACAACCCTGTTGTGGAAGTTCTTCGGGGCAAAAGAACCGGCCTCATGGAAGCGCTTTGGCGTAGCATGCGTTATGCAGCCGAAGCTCAACAGTTTCATCAGGCAGCGCACTTACGAGATCTTTTTCTTTCTTTGCGACAGCTACAATTCCAACTCAGGCGTTCGCGAAAAATAATGCGGCGTTTGCGTAATAATCACTTCGTCATTGGATTAGAGAAAAATACTGAGAAAAGAGAATATGTGCTGAGAAGGTACACTATTTCTTCAGTTTCCTTTGCTAGGAGTTCAAAGCTTAATGCCGCGTCTCACTTTGAGAGCATCATGAGCTCAGCAATCGAGATTTTTAAAACTGAACTCGATGGCGAGGGTGAATCAGAAAGACTGCGAGTGAATTTTGAATTTCTTCGTTTGATGCTATGGTGGCTCGACAATCAGCCTGAAGATTGTGTCACCCGTTCAGCACAAAATGCCCGACCAGGTTGCACTTTCGAAAGTGGTTGAACCCAAATTCAATTGAGGAACATCAGATGAATTCACGTCAGAAACACTTTTTTTCTTCTGAATCCTTTGGCATTCGTGCGTTTGCATCTGCACTTGCTGTGGTTGCCGCGAGCACAACTGAACGCTCTTATGCAGCAACTGCTCAAGTCAACGGACAAGCAGCTTTGGTGGGAGAGTTTATTTCGAACTTGCCGCCGAGTAGTGCCGAGCTCAAGGGGTTGAGGGTTCCTCTGGGTCTGACCATTGAAGGCCGTGCATCCAGCAATCTTGGAGTCTTTCTCGACTTGCGATTCAACGCAAATCAATACCCAAACACTGCTTTTTCCCTCGGAAATACTGAGGCCATGGATACCGACGCTGGATTGAGTGGCTTTGAAGTCAAGCATCCATACACACTCACTGGTGGTCGCGGAGAAAAGCGCGAAACGCTCAAAGTCAATCAGGCATTCGTTCAATATGACAGTAGCGAAGCGGGACGATTTCGGGCGGGGCGCATCCCACGTCATTGGGGTTTGGGTTTATGGCTTGATGATGAATGGAAACCCGAGGGCGGAACTCGTTCAGCTTCCGATGCAGTTTCTTACACCGTCGATTTCCCTTCGGCGCTCTCAGTGACAGGATATTGGGAAAAGATTTCTGAAGGAAGTTTGAGCTCACGTGGCGATGATGCCGATGCCCTGACAGGAGAAATTCTGATTTCTGATGAACTCACTGACGCAGGTTCATCTGGGTTGAGTCGAAAACTTGGACTCGCATTCAGCAAGTATGACCATGCAGATTCCAACACAGAACTCCGCATTCTCGATATCTTCGGTGTCTTTGCTTATGGAAGAATGGGGCTTGAAGGAGAAGTTAATTGGCCAACAGGAAAAACTAAATCGTTGGCGTATTCGTCGGCTGGTGGTGCAACCGAGGCGCAACGGTGTCCGGAAATTTCGAATCCTAAGAAATTATATATCTCATGTGATTCGCAATCAGTGGATGGTTTGAATATTCTCGTACGCGCTCGCTATCAACTCAGCGGGGGAGTCGCGTCTGCCGATAAATCGGCAAAGCTGTCGCAAACCGAAGCTGCTCGTGTGCGTCGACCGACGAGTCAGGTTGCCGAGTCGCAAATTATTTCTCTTGCGGGCGGATACAGTAAAGGCGATTCAGATGCATTTGATAATGTGACTAATCGAGATTCAAAAATCACAGCTCTTCCGATGCACCCAAACGTGCGGCCTGCATTTTTAATGTTCAATCCGCTTTCAGCAAACGTAGCAGGTATGCCAGGTGCAATTGTTCGCAACGTGCTCTTCGCCAGAGCCGACTATAGCTTTGAATCACCAACCTTTGGGATGCTCACACCTGCTGTTATTTTTGCTCGTCTTGATTCGTTGAATAAAAATACAGCGAGTGACGTCAAAAAGTTCGGAGCTGTGAATAACGTTGGTTTCGAAGTCGACATCAACTATTCATACAGGACTATGGATGGTGTTCGTTTTTCGTTGGATGGTGGTCTTTGGGTCCCAGGCGGAGCTTGGGAAACTGCTGGCGTGAAACCTGAAACCGTCTACGGCTTGCGCGCCACTGCATCAACATACTTTTGAAATTTGTTTCAAAGGCCACGAATGAAATTCGAAGGGTCGACTTTTCGCCCGCCCACTTCCACTTCGTAGTGAAGGTGGGGGCCTGTGGTTCGTCCTGTGGCTCCCACAAGACCAATTAAATCACCTTTTGAAACTCGAGTTCCAACCCTCACGAGAATTTTCTGCGCGTGTGCGTAGCGTGTTACGACTCCGAATCCGTGCGCAATTTCTACAAAATTTCCATAGTCGTCTGCGGTTCCCGCGCGCACCACTGTTCCGTTGGCTGCAGTGCGGATTGGCGCACCCATGGGTGCAGATATATCAACACCCTGATGCATTTTGGCTTCACCTGTAAACGGGCTCGACCGCATTCCATAGAACGAAGTTACGAGGCCCTGCACGGGAGAAATAGTGGGTGTTTGCGACAACCTGACGCGATAGCCCTGAAGTTCTCGGAGGAGCGTGCTTAGGCCTTGCAGCTGCACTGAGCTTTTGTCTCGAATATCGCTGAGTGCTGCAAATAAATCACGGAACTCGAGATTATCGACGTTGATGTTGCTGCCGACTGCCTGAGCAGGAAGGTCAATTTTTTTATCTTCATCTTGTGGGTTTTGTTTAGAAATATCTTGGGCCGACTCGAATTTGAAAGGATAACCGGTCGCTTGATTGGAGCGAGTTGATTCACTCTTGACCCTTGCTCTTGCGCGCAGGGTCAAGCCAAAGCCGTTTACCTTTTTTTTTTCGCTTCTCGGATCAAGGCTAGCCGCCTCTTGGCGCACTTGATCAGAAATATTATCAACCTGAACCAAATTCGATTTAACTTCTTGGAGCTTGGCGACAAGTGCCGCTGCCTCTGAGCGAATTGCGGTATTTTCAGCCCTCAGTTTTTCATATTCACCCTGCAAGCTCGCCATTTTGACGAGATTTGCAGACAGGGCGCTCACCAATCCGAGTAACGCACAAAAAAGAGCCAGCGCTGAATAGAGTGCTATTTTAGGAATGCGAATGCGGCGTGAGGTTGCACTTTCATTTGGGATGTAAATGAATGTGACGCAAGACAACCGGGAAAACCAACCACCACGCCCTGTGACCACGACAGGCGGCTTGGACGCATAGGGTGATTTTAAGTTTCCGGATTTGCCTGACACTCGATTGCTCCTCAATAGTTACCCTTTGGTGTCTCGGATGTGCTGAAAACCAACTTGAATGCAAAATTTACAAGTCGAGTCAAAAAAACTCACAGTCCAAGCTTTTCAGGTCTAAGTATCCAAGGCGACTAAAAGAACTGTGATGTTGTCTTCGCCTCCTCGCTCCTTTGCGAGCTCGATCATGTGTTCAGCAACCCAATCGAGGTCGTCTTCCATCATGAGATCCGCCATTTCTTTTTCGCTCAATTTGTTTGAAAGCCCGTCGCTGCAGAGCAGAAATCGATCGCCGCGGTAGGGCTCGAAGCTGAGTACATCAACTTCCTCATCCTCCTGATATCCCACACATCTTGTGATCACGCTTTTCAATTGTGAGGCTAAGGGTGAATCTGGGCTCAAAACTCCCGCGCGCAGCTTTTCCTGAAAAAGGCTGTGATCACAGGTCAATTGATAAAAGAGTCCGGCCCGAAGGAGGTAGCATCTGCTGTCGCCAACATGTGCAATGCAGGCTTTAGGATCCAGCGAGCCGACACTGTTGACCCTTGTGCGCACAGGGAACCAAAGCGCAGTGGCAGTTGTGCCCATGCCTCGCAGGTGGGGAAGTTCCAGAGAACGAGAGTAGATACTGATGCAGGCTGTATTTATTCCCTGCCTCATAATGATTTCGCGTGTACTCGAATCAGAACTGTAGAGCTCTCGAAATCTGGCTGTCACTTCGGCGTGAAGAGTTTCAACGGCAAGTGCACTTGCGACTTCACCGCCTGCGCGGCCACCCATTCCATCGGCCACCATGTAAAGCCCGACCCCTGGGTCGGCTAAGTAAGCATCCTGATTGTTTTCGCGAACCATCCCAACGTCACTGACGACGGCATGGCGCATCTGAACTCCATTCCATTCATTGAGTGGGCGTTTTGCACTTTTCTCTGGAATATTTCTGAGACCCATACCTACCCCTGGCATTCAAACTTCAGAGACAGTCTCTCTGATTGCTCGAAAGTGAGGCAGGAAAAGCGACCATCACGTCAAAATTGACGCAATGAAGTTTGGTTCACGCCAGAAGTTGGTCAGAAAGACGAAACGCTGACCGAGAGATGGTGAGAAAGAATGAGTGGCCTGGTCGGCAGGGTTCGAACCTGCGACCATCGGATTAGAAATCCGATGCTCTATCCAGCTGAGCTACGACCAGACATATCTGACTTACCACACCTCCGTCACGTTGCAAGAGAAGGGGCCCTCTGAAATGGCTGGTGCTCGCATAGTTGAGATAATCAAACGTTCGAATCTGGTTGGCCAAGCCGACCTGACGCGAGCGTTGGAATTCTCAGAGCGAGATGGAATCCCTTTGGCTCTGTTTTTATTGCGAAACAAGATGGTCGCCGAAGATGCGCTCATGAGGAGCCTCTCCGAGGGGTTGGGCGGAATTGAGGTCGTAGCTCCTGATAAAATAGACATCGAACAAAGTATTCTCGCAAGCGTTCCCCGTGAAATGGTGTTGCAGCATCGCATAGTTCCGATCAACAAAGTGACCAATAACTTGATACTTGCAGTTGGAGACCCTACGAATTTGGGAGTCTTCGATGCGATTTCTGCAAAGCTTGGGGTCAAGATTCGGCTCAAGCTTGCGAGTGAGCTATCCATTCAAAACGCCATCAATCGTTACTACGGAGCAAGTGACGAGGCTGCAAAGATTGCAGCGCAGCAGAAGTCAATTCAGCAAAAAGCAGCTGCTGCCCTTGCCAATATTCCTCTCGGCGGAGCCAACGAAAGTGGTGAAAGCTACGTTATCAACTATGTTGAAAGATTGATGCTAGTTGCTGCACAGAAGCGCGCCAGTGACATTCATATTGAGCCATTTGAGCAGAGCCTTCGAATTCGACTACGAGTTGATGGTTCATTGCTCGAGTTCAAGCCTCAGGCTCGTTTTGAGTTTAAGGATGCACTGCTTTCGCGAGTTAAATTAATATCCGGACTGGATATTTTCGAAAAAAGACTTCCTCAAGATGGAAATGCAAAACTGGAGATTCCTGGTCTCGGGAAAATGGATTTCCGCGTGAGCAGCTTGCCCTCAGTTTGGGGTGAAAAAATCGTTCTGCGTCTGCTCGACAAAAGTAATCTGCAGCTCGACATGACTCAGCTCGGATTTGATAGTGAACAACTGAGTCAATTCAAGGATTCAATACTTAAACCATTTGGAATGGTGATAGTGACGGGGCCTACTGGCTCTGGAAAAACAACGACTCTTTATTCCGCTCTGAATGAATTAAATCGAATTACAGATAATGTTGTTACGGCTGAAGATCCGGTGGAATTTACAATTCCTGGGATTTGTCAGGTTAATGTTCGGCCTGACATTGAATTCACATTCTCAAAAGCTCTTAAAGCATTCCTCCGACAGGATCCAGATATCATCATGGTGGGGGAAATTCGCGACCTCGAGACCGGTGAAATAGCGATGAAGGCTGCTCTCACAGGTCATATCGTGCTCTCTACATTGCACACCAACAACGCTTCAGAGAGTATCGAACGCCTGCGAAATATGGGCATAGACAGATTCACAATTGTCTCTGCTTTGAACTGTGTTGTTGCGCAACGTTTAGTGCGAAAGATCTGTAACGAATGCCGAGTTGAAGATTCGGTTTCCGCTGAGAAACAGATTGCTCTTGGTTTGCCCGAAAAATATGTTGGAAAATTCAAGATATTTAAAGGTATGGGGTGTGATAATTGCAATAACACCGGTTACCGTGGGCGAGCTGCAATTTATGAAGTGCTCGTTGTAAACGAGCCGGTCAAAAGAGCGATCGTAGACAATCTCACTGCAATCGATCTGAAAAGAATTGCGATGACGAATGGCATGCAAACTTTAAGACAGAGTGCATGGAAGAAAGTCTACAAAGGAGTCACGACGATTGATGAATTGGTTGAGGCAAGTGGCTCTGATGATGACGCAAAATCAGCAGCGCAGCGAGCCGAACAATTGAGGAGTGCGTGAGATGGCACTACGAATTTCTCTCCAACAACTATTGAAGACGCAGGCGGAGCAGGGAGCTTCTGATCTTCATATCAGTGTTGGAACCCCTCCACAGCTTCGAATTCATGGTGAACTTTGTCCCGTCAAAGTTGAACCCCTGAGCGCGTCGGATACAGAGCAATTATGTTATTCCGTGCTCACCGAAGAACAGCGCAGATTGTTCGAAGAAAATAGAGAAATCGATCTTTCATTTAGTGTTAAAGGTGTTGCAAGGTTTCGCGCTAATATTTTTAGACAGAAATCCGCTGTTGGCGGCGTTTTTCGTTTAATTCCTCACCAGATAAGAACATTTGAAGAATTAGCTCTTCCCCAGGTCGTTGGTGGTTTGTGTGAGCTTTCGCGCGGGCTTGTGCTTGTCACAGGGGCAACTGGAAGCGGTAAATCGACCACTCTGGCTGCGATGATAGATAAAATAAATCGCGAATTTCCTGGTCATATTTTGACGCTTGAAGATCCAATTGAATTTTCACATGAACATAAGCGCTGTGTTGTAAATCAGCGTGAAGTGGGTTCGGATACAAGCTCAATAACGCGTGCATTGAAAAGCTCTCTACGTCAGGACCCCGATGTGGTTCTCATCGGAGAAATGCGAGATTATGAAACCATATCAGCAGCACTCACCATCGCTGAAACAGGGCACTTAGTTTTTGCAACTCTTCATACCAACTCAGCAATTTCAACAATCAATCGAATTATCGATGTTTTTCCGGCGCACCAGCACAACCAGGTGCGCACTCAGCTCTCTACAAGTCTTCAGGGTGTGCTGAGTCAGCAGTTGCTGCCGAGGTCAACAGGTGGTCGAGCTTTGGCGTTAGAGATCTTGATTCCAAATGCTGCGATTCGAAGTCAGATTCGCGAAGATAAAGTTCACATGATCTATCAAAGCATGCAGATGGGCGGCGAGAAAACCGGAATGCAGACATTGAACCAATGCCTCGTTGGGCTTGTTCAGAAGCGCGCCATATCTGTGGATACGGCAATGTTAGCTGCTTACGACGTCGAAGAATTGCGCGGGCTGCTGCAAAGAGCTGGCCTTGGCAAGGTAGGGTAACAAATGTTGGTAGGCATCGAGGTGACCCATGACAATGTTTGAATACGACGGTCGCGATAGAGCGGGTCGTAAAGCAAAGGGACGCCTCGATGCACGGAGCGACGCTGAGGCTCGCCAGCTTTTGAAGCTGATGGGTGTATCGAATGCCAAAATCAAAGGGTCTGGAAACATCACAGCGGGTGAATTTAAACTTCCCCCATTTCTTCAGAAGTACCTGGAGAATCGTGGAGTTTCTGACTCCGACCTTGTTACTTTTACTAAACAGCTTTCGGTTATGATTGACGCAGGAGTTTCGGTGATCAAGGCTCTCGAAATTCTTGAAAATCAGGCTGCAAATCCGGTGATGCGCAGGGCAGTGGCAAGTGTTCGTTCTAAGGTGGAACGCGGACTTGAACTCAGCGACTCGCTGGAAAGCATGCCAGCCATTTTCGATAATCTGTATTGTTCGCTTGTGCGCGCTGGAACTGCCTCAGGGCAATTAGATGTCATCTTGAGGCGACTGAGTCAGTACATTGAAAAGAATGCCAAGCTTAAAAGGCAGCTTTTTAGCGCAATGTTTTATCCCGCAATCGTATTGACAATTGCGTTCGGTTTGACTGCGTTCATGCTACTTGTCGTTGTGCCAATGCTTGCAAGCACTTTTATTGAGGGTGGAAAAGAACTTCCAGGGCTGACACTCGCTGTCATCTCAGCAAGTAATTTTTTACGTGATAATTTTCTTTATATGGTGGCTGCTACCATTGCAGGAGGGTATTTCTTCAAAAAATGGATTAAAACTCCAGAGGGTAGATACCAATGGGATCGATTTATTTTGCGCATCCCGTTGATTGGAACACTCGTGCAGAAGATAAGTATTGCTCGTTTCGCCAGTACAACTGCAACGCTTGTTGCCTCGGGTGTTGGAATTACAGATGTCCTCGAAACTGCAAAAAGTGTCCTTGGAAACAAAGTTCTTGAGGAAGGAATCGCTCGCGTTCGTGAAGGCGTGATTCAAGGCAAAGGGATGGGAATTCCAATGGCCCAGGAGCCTTTTTTTCCTCAAATGGTGACGAGCATGGTGAGCATTGGGGAAGCCTCGGGTCGGCTCGATACAATGTTGCAGAAAGTTTCAGAGTTTTACGAAGAGGAAGTTGATGTTGCAATGGCCGCACTTTTGAAGGCTATTGAGCCTGCAATGTTTATCTTCATTGGCGGCGTCGTTGGAGTCATTTTGATCGCGATGTATCTGCCTGTGTTTGACCTGGCTTCGGTCGGCGGGTGAGAGGTTCTGCATTTTTAGGATCGTCGGGCCAATAGTGACGAGGATATCGTCGCGACAACTCCTTTTTTACGTCTGGATAGGTGTTCTTCCAGAAGTTGGCCAGGTCAGTGGTGACCTGAACGGCTTGTCCGTTGGGGGCGAGAAGGTGCACCGTTATTGGTAAGCTCCCCTGTAGTAGTTTGGGAGTTTCCATCGTTCCGAAAAAATCTTGCATGCGCGACGAGAGCCAGGGTGGTTGACCAGCAATATAGTGAACGTCAACCTTGCGTCCTGAATTGAGGGAGAGTTTCGCGGGAAGGTCCCGTTCGAGTTGGTTTTTGAGTTCCCAAGGGATAAATGAGTCGATGTACTCTTGCAGTGAGCACGCTAGAATTTCGGAAAAAGATTTTTTGCCTTCACAGATATGGACAAGAAATAGTTCAAAATCATCACCTGAGATGTCAACCTGTTCTATGTCTGGAAACCGCTCTTTCAGTAGAGCAATTCTCTGCTGAAAGAATTCCAGTGGCGTAGCATCAGGAAATGGTCGCGGCCAGCGAGATTTGAGCTGAATAAAGAGCTCTTGTTCTAAAAGTGATTGCTCAGTTTGTGTTTGGCGTTCCTCCAACACCAAAGAATCCATCAACGAGCGTTCGACGCTGCGCACTCTTTCTGATTGTTCATCCCATGACACTGAAATTTCGGAGCTGACGCGATGAGTGAGTAGAGTTTTTATCGCTCTCACATTGAGGCCTGATGCCGCAGTCACTTCAGTTGTAAAATGTGTTGAGCCGTGTCGTCTCACTTGTTCGGCTTGCAGTGCTATTGCAAATTGTGAGTCTTGGACCGTACTTGACATGGCGAGTTGCCCAAGACCACCGCGCGCAAAGACAACTTCCTGATTTGCTTTTGCGGATGCTTTGTTGCGTCTCAATGAGATAATTCTATCTGGGAAGCCCGCAAGAATTTCTCTAGCGAAAGGGCTGCATTCTTCCTTGTGGGAGGATGAAAAACGAAGTGGGCCTTTTTTGATTTGTGCCAAGTGACAAAGTGATTCATAGCTTTTTTCGACACGTTTGATTTGCGTTGCATCAACGGAATCACGCAGGGCTCTGCCGAGTGCCTCGGGTGCATGCAAAAAATTTTCAAAGAGTTGTGCTTGGTGGACTAGGTCGCAGTCTGTATGCAGCACAGATTCCTGTTGCCCACGTTTTACAATGAAGCCTTCATTTATGAGACTCACAAGTAAACAAGCTTCGCGCAGATTTCCCGAAGCGGCACTTTCTTCAAGAATCCGACCGAGGCGCGGATGGAGAGGCCACCGTGAGAGTTTTTCCCCTAGGGGGGTGGGGCAGTGAGTTGAGTCAATTGCACCAAGTTCGAGAAGAAGATTTTTTGCTGCAGTGACGCCGTCTGCAGGGGGTTCGTCGAGCCACGCGAAGGTATGAAATGGGCGATCTTGCCCCGGAAATATTTTACGCGCTGCCAGCATCATTTCCAGCATGACCTGTGTGAGGTCCATGCGCTGAATCTCTGGCCTTTCTTGATTGCTGCGGCCAAGGAAATCAGAACGTGTGTAAAGTCTGCGTGCAACGCCAGGTGACGTACGGCCCGCTCGTCCCGAGCGTTGCACAGCACTCGCCTGGCTGATGGTTTTTATGTCGAGAGAGGGTAGGCCATTCCAATGGGCATGACTTGCCATTTTTGCGAGACCAGAGTCAATGACACCTGTCACTCCTGGAATCGTTATGCTTGTCTCGGCCACGTTCGTAGAAAGTATCACCTTGCGCTTGGGGTATGGTTGAAAGATTTTTCTTTGCTCTGCTGCAGGTGATTCTGCTCTCAATTCAAAAGTATCAAAAAGTGCTTTGTACTTGGAATGCGCAAGAGCTGCTGAGGCTCGTCGGATGTCGGCAGCTCCAGTTAAGAAAACCAGAATGTCGCCGGGGCAGCGCGGGTCTTGAAGCAACGATTCAACAGCCACTGCAACGCGCCATTCAAGCGGACGCTCATCGGGGGAGGAATCGAACTCCACCTCCACCGGGAATGTCGGGACGTCGGCTTTGAGCAGAACC
>CAIZJW010000301.1 GCA_903933385.1 uncultured Silvanigrella sp.
AACATTCTCATTGTCGAGGAACTTTGCAAAGCTCATCCACGATTGCGTTCCCAGGTCAACCGACTTTCTGATGAAGTACGCTCGCAGAAGGGCGAAAGTCCGTACCAGATGGCCCAGTATTCTCGGCGGAACTTTCCCAAAACATTCTCTTACTTTGATTCACACGGTGATATCCAAAGGGCAATGCAACAGGTCATTCTGACCTATTACCCTCAAGAGGAAAAAGAGTCAGCGTGAAAAAAAAGAGAATATGAGGGCACAAACAATGCAGAAAAGCATTGAGATAATAACCCGCTCATCCGAGACTGCGAGTGAACAGTTCGACAAAGTTTTTTCCTCATTTTTCTCCTCTGTCCCCGAAGGCACAGCTGGCGTCTATCCTTCTTCAAGGATGAACTACACATCACTTTTGTTGAAATTTGGCAGCACACGCAAAAGTGAATTTTGGATTGCTATTGATCCTGCAAGCAGCAACGTATTGGCTCGCGTTGGCGCTGACATTCCAATGCAACGCCAGGAAGAAGGAAGCGTTGGATTCTTCGAATGTCAACTCTCAGAATTGGGACGCAGTGCAGGTTTATTGCTCCTCGCCCGTGCTGAGAAGTGGCTGCATGATCGGGGGGTAAAACGCGCCATCGGACCCATGGACTTCAACAGCTGGTTTCAATACCGTTTTAAATTGAGACCAAAAGAAGGAGACGCTGCAGTAGACCACCCATGGGAACCAACTTCTCCAGACATTCATCTCGAGGTATTTGCGCAATCTGGATTTTCTGAATCCATCCGTTTTTCAAGCTTCTTTTTCGAAGTTTCGGGACGTGAAATCTGGGACGCCTATATAGCACGCCTCTCGTCTGACCATGCTCGGGTTCTGGATGAGGGCTTCCAAATACGCGGTCTGAAGTGGGGCGCGGAATTGATTTCAGATCTGAAGCACATTTTTTCACTTTCGAACGCTGCATTCCCGAACAATCCTATGTTTGAAGAGATACCTTTTGAAATTTTCTCCTCAATGACAATGGCCTCTTCAACAAACCTGAATGGTGGCGGATCGCGCATCTGCTTTACAAAAAATGGCGACCCTGCTGCTTTTCTTTTTGCGTTTGTCTCAGGAAACACAGTTGTCTACAAAACCGTCGCAGTGCATCCCCAATTTCAGGCCATTGGAATCGGAAATGCTTTGACCTTTGAGCTATGTGAATTTTGCCGAGAGCTCGATGTTAAAAAAAGTGTTGGCGCGCTCATTCGATCCGGAAACAATAGCGAACTGATCGGTCGGGGTTTTAGTAAATTCGCAGTCAGTTCAGGTCAACACGAATATATTCTCATGCAAAAGGAGATTGCCTGATGTCTCTTTTCAGAGGAGCAATTTTCTGCTGCCTGATTTCGTACGCCGGTGACTCTACGGTTGCTTTAGCTGATAATTTTGGACGCACAACTCGGGTGGGAGTTTCTCTTGGCAGCACACGCCCAGGAGGTGCATCAATCTCAGTAGATTCGGGCTCATTCCTGAGCGAAAATGCAACGCTTGGAGGAGAGATATACGGACTGAAACTCATTGCAATGAGGGTGTTGATCTGGGAACAACCTTCAAACATGTCTGGATTCAATGGTGGGGCAAAATTATACATGGGGCTCGGATCGCCAGTGGCAGTTGAGGCAGGTGCCGAGTTCGGTTGGAACTATCGATTCAAAAACAAAGTAGATCTTGGAGCTGGCGTTGATCTGGTGGTTGCCGAATCAATTGGCGGAACTCTAAAGTTCACCGCAGGACTTTTATTTTGAATTTCATTTCAAATGGCAATCCACTTGAGCAGCATCTCTGCCACTCAAGTGGTTAAGGCATTATGCCTTTGATTGCAGATGCGACTCAATCATCCAAAGTTTTTTCTCAATTGAGGCGAGTCCCCTCAAGCAAGCGTCGGTTGTAACGGGGTCATTGTTTCTTTCGATTGTTGAAAGAGAATCTCTGACCATACCTGCAAAATAGGAAATTCTATCTACAATCAACTTGAT
>CAIZJW010000302.1 GCA_903933385.1 uncultured Silvanigrella sp.
AACTTCTCTCTGGGATGCGAAAATTGCCTAACGTCATCGGCGTCAAGATGGTGAGTGGCCTCTGATCGGGAGGTTGTTCCTTTTTGCGTGGCTTCCCTGTTACTATCTTCATGTGCAAGAAAGCCGGAAAGAGTGGGGGCCATGGCAGAAGACAGGCCAAATGATGACAAAACCGTCGTGGCTTCGTCCACGCAGTCGCTGACAGGTGGCCAAACCAGAAACAACTCTCCGGTTTTGGTTCAGTACGATGGCGGTGCTGCAGGGAAGCGATTTAATCTCTCCAGCACAGGAATCCTTGTCGGGCGTAGAGCAGATCGTGTGCAGGTCTGGATCGATGATCCAAGCGTTTCTCGCGAGCACTGCCGAATTGACTTCCAGGGAACGACAGCGATTGTCAGCGATCTTGGAAGTTTGAATCATACCTTTATCAACGATATACGCGTGATGCAGAGTGCTGAACTCGTGCATGGCGACATGTTGCGGGTCGGTAACGTACGTTTGCGTTACTTTACTCATGGCACAGCCGATCAACTTCTATTCGACCGCATTTATCGGATGGCAGTCCAAGATCGCATGCTTGATGTCTTTCGTCGTGAATATGCCATGGAGCGTCTTGAGGAAGAGTTTCGCCTGGCCAAGGCGGGGAGTGTTGAGCTCTGCTTCATCATGATAGATCTCGATCACTTTAAGAATATAAATGACACTCATGGTCATGACGCAGGTGATATTGTCCTCAAAGAGGTCTGTGCCTCCATAAAGCCTCTCATTGGCTCGAATGATACTTTCGCTCGTTTCGGTGGCGAAGAGTTTTGCGTCTTATCTGGCTCGCCTCTGGATGACTCAGTCGCCCTCGCGGAGAGAATTCGCCGCACTGTTGAATTGAGTGCTGTTGACTACGAAGGTCAAACTATCCCAGTCACGGTCAGTTTGGGTGTTGCGTCGGCACGTGAGTTATTTGCCGGCAACGAGTTCCAAGAAACCCAACCCAACATCCAAGATCTGATTCGCTTGGCGGATGCAAGGCTTTATCAGTCCAAACAGGGAGGCCGAAACCGTGTTACTTCCTCGTAAGCAAACCCTGCGTTCATGGTCCTTGCTCACTCTGGCTCTTTTTTCGCTGAGCCCCTGTGCCGGTGTTGTCTCTTGCGTTTCGAAGTCAGCGACTGGTTCAACACCACCTGGTCCGACTGACGATGACGTCTATGAGCCTGTGTTGTCGCGTTGGACTCGCAAAATTAATGTTTTTTCCAAATTTCAGAATCGGGTTGAAATGACTGCGGTTCTTCTCACCGATGACATGCGTCGGGCAGTCACACAGAGGCTTTCGCGCCTTCGTGGTTCTGGAGACGGTTTGTCTGTGTTGTCTGATTCATCGGGCGGAGTGCGCCTTGGAGTTTTGGTGAGCGTGTTTACGCCTGAGGCACCCTATTCAAATCTCGACGATCGCACACTTTGGTCGCTTTCTATGCGAATCGGCCCAAGTCAGCTTTCGCCGGTGTACGTGCGACGTATTGCCGACAAAACTCTCTTGCAGACGTTTTTTAGTAATATCCATCAGTGGTCGCAGGATTATTTGATGGTTTTTGATTTTCCTGAAACCATTCTCCAGCGTGATAATGAAATTCAAAAACAGTCTCTCACGGCTGAATTTATTGCCCAGTCTGCTGTGGCTAAAGTTGAACTCCGCTGGCCCTGATTTTTGACGCATCAATCTTGTTCTTACCTCACCGATAACACGTCTGAGTCGTGACACCTTCCTGTTTTGGGAACACGTTGCGGCCAATCGAGGTGTTTTGAGGAATGGCACAGAGCCAGCCAAAATATATTCTCACAGAACGTATTGCACAGGGTGGCATGGCAGAAATCCACCTTGGCAAGAGCGTGGGAATTGATGGTTTTGCTCGGGTGTGCGCATTCAAAAGAATTCTTCCGCATTATGCGCAAGACAATGAGTTTGTCGAAATGTTTCGTAACGAAGCGAATGTTGCGAAGCAATTGCAGAATAAAAATATTGTCCAAGTGTTTGATTTTGTCTCCGATGGCAGCAGTTACATGCTGGTCATGGAGTTTGTTGACGGCCAAGATCTCCGTGGCTTGCTCTCTGCTTCTGAGCAGCAGAAAAAGCGTATTCCAATTGAACTAGCTTGCTATATCGCCATGGAAACCCTCTCAGGGCTGTCCTATGCGCATGCGGCAGTCGATGTCACTGGTAAATCGATGGGGATCATTCACCGCGACGTCAGCCCGCAAAACATACTTGTGAGTTACGACGGCGACGTGAAACTCACCGACTTCGGAATTGCGAAGGCTGAAAACCAGATGTCCAACACTCGTGTGGGTGTTCTGAAGGGTAAGTTCCGGTATATGAGCCCTGAACAAGCCAGCGGCTATAATATCGATGGTCGCTCGGACGTCTTTGCCGTGGGAATTATTCTCTATGAAATGCTGACCATGGCTCGCCTATTTAAAGGCGAAGATCTAGCTGTTCTTGAGGCTGTCAGAACCTGTCAAATCAAACCACCGAGCCTGGTGAATAGTAGTGGTGTTCCGCCTGAACTAGATGCAATTGTCATGAAGCTTCTCGCCAAAGATCCCCTGCAGCGCTACCAGACGGGCCGGGAGGCTGTGCGCGATTTAAGCCGTTTCCTTTATAAACTTCGCCCCGACTTCTTCATTGGCGAACTTTCTGATTTCATGCACGCAATTTTTTCAGAACAACTTGAGGCTGCGCGAGAAAGACTCCGTTCAACCCTCGCTTTGCCTGTTGGTAATTTCGATGCAGTTTTAAAATCAAATAATGTGTTTGGAGACAGAATAGATTCAATGGCTTCATCTCAAGTCGTTGACTTGAGTTCCTCCATGACCAACGTCCGCAATCAAGTGCGCACAGGAGGCGGAACTTCAATTCGAGTGGGAAGTGCGGTTGCTCTTGGGCAATCGACACGAAATTTAGAAATTGATGGAAGGGGAACTTCTTCTCTCGACATCAAGAGAAAACCTGGCTCGCTCAACTTAAAGCGCTCCGGCTCGGTGCAGGTCACTCGAAACAGGAGTGTTGGTTCGCCTGTCAGCAGCGGAATTCCGCCTTCGGTGTATTTCGAACCCGGCATGGGGCGAAAGAAAGCGTCGGGCAGTTTGGCAGGGCCTTTATTGGTTCTTATGCTCTTGGTGGGCGCGCTTTTTGCTGGACTTTATTTTATCAAAAACCGCAGCGCCGGCTTACAAAGCACCCTGGTTTTAGCGACGATGCCAGAAAACGTGCGGATGTTGGTTGAGTTGAACGGAAAATCGCTCGGCAAGGGCAAGCCGATGACTCTTCCTCTGCAATTAACTCTTCCAACAGGCTTGCATTCTATAGTCCTCACTCGACCTGGCCTCAAAACTAAACAAATTGAAATCAAAGCCCCTGCCTCAGGAGGAAAATTCGAGGAGCAGGTTATTTTAGAACGTGATCCCAATCTTCCTACGGCTCAACTCAGAATTGTGACAGAACCCCCAGGTGCCCAGGTGACGAATTTGGAAGGCTGGGATGCGGGAGAAACACCGTATCTCTTTAAGCTTCTCCCCATTGGACAAAAGTTGCGATTCCGAGTTCAGCACCCCAAGTGTAAGTCGGGGGTCTTTGAAGAGACATTGAACCGTGAAGATGTGCTAAGAACATCTTTGCGTAAGCTTGAATTGCGCGAATGCGGTCGCTGAGGGCGGCATTGACTAGACAGTCCACACCCACTGCTTTATGCCCATAATGAGCAATCACCCAGAACAAACGGCGTGAATGGATTCAAAATGTTCAAGCGTAATGTCAATTGGGAAAACGATATCTCTCTCGGGGGTGCCAGCGAATCGGAGCGGCTTTGGCAGGTTGCCGATGAGTTTCGAGCCTGGGTGGTGCGCGATCTGCAGGCCTTGCCTTTGCAGGAACGTGCGGCCTTTCGAGGTGATTATCTCTTCGTCATCGACCACAAACCATGCTTTTTAGTTGTGGTGACGCCTGAATTAGTTTCAAGCGGACGAATCGAATTCCCCAACGGCCAAGCACAAGTGGCGTTCGATATGGGAGCTCCGAGCGAGCTGACTTCGGAGACAATTGAAGGACTGTTTAATGATGGGGCAGTCCGGGTGAAAGTGACAACTGATTCCAACACTTTGCGTCGTCTGCTCGGTGGAACTCTCAAAGCCAAAATCGCATATATCAATGGTTTGGTTAAAATCGCAGGCGATTTGCCATGCTTTATGCGACTCGTCTCAGTGCTTAAGGGGCGGGGCGTGGGGCCACTGAAGGTGCTTGGGCCCGACGCATCAGAGTCTCCTGCTCCTCGCTCGTCACGTTGATTCTTTTGCGCGGGAGCTTGAAGTCAATCTCCGCTTCTCGTTGAGGCGCTGTGGCTGCCAGAGCATCTCCCCGGCCGTGCTTGTTGAGATGATTGAAATCGTAAATTTCAGAAGCTGCCCGTGTTGTTGGCATCTTTGTTGGTTCTTCATCCCAACGAACAGTGCGCTGTTGCGCCTTAGGGCTTTGTTTATGAGAATGAGAAGATTCTCCCGCCCCTGAAACTTGTGCCCGAAGGTTCAGGGTCATTTCGAAGAGATCAACAACACGTTCGCAAATGGCATCAATGTCAGTCTCTGTGAGGCTGCGCCCGAAACGATTTTCCTGGCTATGATCGGAAATAATCTCACGGATAGCCTGGCCAGTTGCAGTTCTGAATATATTCATGGAGAAAAGCTCCTTCGTTGATGAGCATTGCCCACTCATTCTGTTTTGAGTTTCGCATGCTGTTGGCTTTGATTTGTTTCTGTGCAGTTGATTTTGTCATGGGAAAGAAACGTACATGGATGAGAATTTCAAAAAATCAGGTTCTCTTATTGAGGTTTCAGGGGCTTGCCTAGCGCCAGATTGGAGTAAGGCGGTCGCACACGGACCAGGTCAGCCCGCAGTTTTGCCTATGGTCTGTCAAGATCAAAAAACAGGGCAAGTCCTGATGCTTGGCTACGTTTCGGAAGAAGCATGGCAACAAACCTTGATTTCGGGCGAAGTTGTTTTTTGGTCGCGTTCGCAGGCAAAACTCTGGAAAAAAGGCGCCACCTCAGGAAACACTCTCGTTGTTCGCAAAATTTATATCGATTGCGATGCAGACACCCTCTTGGCACTTGTCGATCCTCAAGGGCCAACGTGTCATCGTCAGAGCGAAACTTGCTTCGATCCGGAACGTAAGGAGAGTGGTTTCGAATCGGTGGATGTTGGATGGTCGGTTTTGTCCCGACTCCATGCAACCATTGTGGCGCGCCAGGAAGGGGCAGATCCTGAAAGCTACTCCCACAAACTCTTAAAGGCCGGGATCGATCGCGTTCTTAGGAAGCTTGGGGAAGAGTGCACCGAGACTATTCTTGCGGCAAAGAACGCCACCATAACCGGATTGTCGGATGAATTTAAATCCGAGTCCGCAGATCTGCTCTATCACTGGTTGGTGGCACTGGTCGCACTCAAGGAGTCGCCTGAAAGTGTTCTTGCCGTCCTTAAGTCAAGAGAAGGTGGACCACGGCGGCGTGATGCTGAGAAGCTCTAAGCTTGGCGTGAGGTCCATCCAAATCAAATTCCCATAGAATTCTCCGCCCGCCGCATCGTCGTAAGCGATTCTCACATGCCAATCGTTGGGTTTGGTTTCCACAATGCGGGCAGGACGATTGCGGTGAACCAAGGGGTCACCCACCTCTAATAATGGATGAGCTAAGCAGCGAGCAGCAATCTTTAAATCTATGATTAGATTTGCTTCGGTTGAATGATCTTCGTCGTCGAGGAGAGCTCCAAAGGGTGCAACTCCATAGCCGATTTCACTTATTGATTCGAGAATGACAAGCCTCGATGTGCAGGCACATTCAGGCCAAAGCTGGAGCCCAACAAGAACGTCTCCGGCGACAGGACTTTGATTCAATATGGACTTAAGCTTCATCCGCCAAAAATCCCGAGTCAAGGAAGCGCTTTTCTTTCCGATGATTCTCTTGAGAGGATAGCACATGACCGCCGACGAGAGCCTCATCCCCAAAGAATACCTGACACCTGAGAGAGGGGCTTTGCTTCTTGAGAAGTTGCCTATTTTTGCTGGTTTTGCAGCAAGCGAGCTTGTCAGGATCTATGCGATGGGTGAATTGCGCCTCTACAAAGCCGCAAGCAACATCATTGTAGAAGGTGAAGCGAGCGCCGGCATGTACGTGATTTTGGAAGGGCAGGTTGGCATTTTTAAAGCAGGTCGTGGCTCGCAAGACGAGGGACATTTGCTGGTGCACCTGGGGCCAGGTGCTTGTTTTGGGGAAATGAGTTTTGTCGACCATCAGCCGCGCAGCGCAACCGTGGTTGCTCAAAATAAAGTGCTTTCCTACTTTCTCGACGGCAAGGTTTGGCAAAAAGCGCTTGATACCGATGTTCAGATGGCAGAGCGGTTTTATAAAAATTTCGCACTAGTTTTAAGCACTCGTTTGAGAACGCTCGATGAGCAATTCATCTTGAGCCAAAAACAGCTCTGGAAATATTCCTTGTCAAGGCGCAACGATGCTCTTTGAACATCCCAGCTTTATCTTGAACCTCAGCTCATCTTGGGCGAGAACCTTATCTACATTTGAGATGCAGATGGGGTTGTTTTTTTATGCCAGAGCTTCCAGAGGTTGAATCGTTTTCTCAAGCCATCGGCCGAGAATTTGCCGGCAAAAAAATTCGTAAGGTAAAATTTCATAGGGCTGATCTGCGATTTCCCTTCGATCAACCCACTCTGTTAAAAATATTTGCGCCTGGAGCTACCTTTCTGTTTCCATGCCGTATCGCAAAGCAACTTGTTTTGCGCACCGACCAAGGAATGGTTGCGGTGAGTTTGGGCATGAGCGGGTCGTTTTTGCCATCGAGCTACCCGAAGCGCCTCCTCCATGAGCACGTGACGGTTCTATTTGATGACGATACTGCTCTTGGCTTTGTCGATCCAAGACGCTTTGGTTTCTGGAAACCCATCCAATCTTACGATGAAGTCTCTGTCGCTGCTGATCCTCTGCAGGTTGAAAGTCTTTTGAAGGTTTTTGAATCGCGTTCTTTTCGACATTCGCAGCGTTCAATCAAAGACGCATTGATGGATCAGGCACTCATTGGTGGGCTCGGCAATATCTATGCGCTTGAGTGTCTTTTCCGCGTGGGCGTTTTTCCGTTGAGAAAATGCAATCGAGTGAAGAAGGCCGAATACGCTCACCTGGCCGAAATCATTCCTCCGATGCTCCTGCAGGCAATCGACGCTGGAGGTTCTACGGTTTCCACATATCGTCGGCTTCATGGCGATGCCGGAGGATTTCAGGAGCTGCACCTTGTCTATGATCGGGAAGATGCTCCATGCTTAAAATCACACTGTAAAGGCATCATCAAGCGCGTCGCTCAATCGGGGCGCAGCAGTTGGTGGTGCCCACGGTGCCAGAAATAGGTTTAAAAAAAATGCACACTCCCAGCTCTCAATCAAAACAAAAAAAAACGGCCGAAACGTGGTGTGTTGATTTGTCGGAGTGCTGGCGAGTTCCGGGTTTGCCTTCTGTTTGGTGTGAAAGAATGCAAAGCGAAGACGTGCTTTTGGGGCGCACTGGCAATCACCACGAAGAGCTCGCAAATAAAGCGTGGATCAATCTCAAAATTCCGGTCAAATTAAAAACGCACAGTGAGAAAAAACCATGGGGGCGCGAAATTTGGTATACCGGTATTGAAAAACGAGGTGTTTGCGAGGTGGAGTCGCACACCAAGGAAAAGTTGAGTTTGCCTTCCTATCTGTCCCTTCTTTCTGGAAAACAAGACTGTGAAAATGGGCAACTTAAGGCACCTTCTCTGCTAAAAATTCTTGATCCACTTCCCGAGCCAGAGCGCGGTTGCTTGTACATCGAGCTCCACAAAGAAAAATGGGAAACGTACGTAGTCACCTCTGTTGATTCCAATGCATGGCCAAATGGAATCGGTGAGGTTATTTTTGGCTTTTCTGAATCGAAATTAACAGACTACAACGGAGACAAGGATATCTTCCTTGCCGCGCTTCAAAAGCAAATTTCTGAATATGAAAAAGTGCGACGCCAGATCGACGCAGATGCGAGCTATTTAGCGTCTGGGGTTTGGGCTGAAAATGAAAAAAAACTGTGGCAGAGTGTCAGAAGCTATTTTGGAATTCGCAAGGTCAGGGTGGGTGATGTGATTGAGGTCCCTCCCTTCACACCCCACAGCCTTCAAAATGGTGTTAGGGTTGTAGAGTTTCAAACGCCCACTTATGAACGCCTCATTTTGGCATTTAATCAAAAAGTTCAAACCCAAGATCATTGGGACACAGCGGAAGCTCTCAGTCAGGCGCATTTCAAAGTGCCTCAGGTGCAATCTGAAACCCAAATTAAGAGCACTCCAGAAGCCTGCCTCAGTGAAAAATCTTGGCAATGCATTGTCGATTTTCCAGGTTTCAAGGTGCAGAGAATGGAACTTGCCGCGGAGCAAAGTGTGCCACTTGACCTCGCTTCAAGGAGTCATGTGTCGTTGCTTTTTGTAGTCTTGGGTTCTGTTTTAGTTGAATCTGAAAGTCACGACACTCTGCTTGAACTGGGAGCCGAGGAGGCTGCCTTATTTCCCGAAGTTGGCCTTCCTGTTCGCATTAAAGCCGCTGACGGCGGGCCAGCAGTCGTTCTTTTTGTGTGATGTCTCAACCATACTCTCTTTTAGGTGACTCATGATAGCTCCCATAGCAGCATTGCTGATTGTTCAGATTCTATTTGCTGCTCTTCCAATCGCCTCCAAGTTTGTATTGGAACACGCGCATCCATTTTTCGTGGTTGTTCTCAGAAGTGCTTTTGGTGCTCTGTTTTTTTTCGTTCTCACCCTTTTCTTTGCGCGCGGACAAAAGCGCACCGAGAAGATTTCGGCAAAAACGCATTTTGAATTGTTAGCTCTCGCTTTTTTTGGAATCACCTTTAATCAAATGGCACTTTTTGTGGCCCTGCCTCACACGAGCGCATCTATTGCATCCATTGTTTCTCCAACAATTGCGATCTTCACCCTCATTTTTTCAGTGATGGGAGGGCGTGAAAAATTCGAACCTCTCTCGGTGCTGTCTATCTGTCTTGGAACTCTTGGGGTGGGGCTTGTTCTTTGGTCTGCGCCTGCGGGTGGTCTCATTCAGGGGCAAACTCAGTCTGCAGGACAATTGTGGGCAAATACTCTGAATTTGGTCAGTGCAGCAAGTTACGCTTTCTATTTGGCTAAGGTTGGTCATCTGCCAACCCGCATAGGCACCTTCCGCTTTATCTTTTTACTCTTCTTCTATGGTTTGATTTTGAATTGTTTGTGTTGGACAGCACTCTATTACTCCGGACAATTTGGGTTTCTGACCGAATCGCGCGGTTTCACTCTCTTTACAGTTGTGAGCTCGCTTGGAACTCCGTTTTGGAGCGGGCTAGCATTTTTACTTCTCGGCGCAACGGCAGCAACCTATGTTCTCAATGCCTGGGCATTGCAAAAGGTGAAGCCGAGTTTGGTGGGTGGTTTTGTATGCTTGCAAACCCTTTTCGGACTCATCATGTCGAGTCTTTTTCTGAACGAGACTCTCACTCCGTTCATGATTTTTGGGTCTGTGTTCATTCTCGCCGGTGTTTTGCTGCTTTCTCTTTCCGCCCCCGACAAAGGGGCACAAAGCGTTAGTTCTCCGGAAGAGACTCCTTCAAACTTGATAAAAAACTCTGCAAACGGCGACTTTTCGGCTGGCTGAGAATTTCGTTGGTTGAACCTGATTCAACAATGCGGCCAGCATCGAAAAAATGACAAGTCTTCGAGACATCCCGTGCAAAGCGCATTTCGTGGGTGACGATGATCATTGTCATGCCAGTCGCGGCAATCGATTTGAGCAATTCAAGCACTTCGTCGACCAGCTCTGGATCAAGTGCGCTGGTTGGTTCATCGCAGAGGAGTATTTTGGGCCGAACTGCGAGGGCGCGCGCAATCGCAACGCGCTGCTGCTGTCCGCCTGAAAGCATAGGGGGATATTTTCCTTCATGAGACGATAATCCAACCTTTTTCAAAAGCTCCGTAGCTTGGCTGAGGGCTTGATGTTTTGAAATGCTGAGTCGGAGATGCGGCGCCAAGGCAACATTCTCGAGAGCAGTGAGATGAGGAAAAAGCTCGAATTTCTGAAAGATCATTGCTGTATCGCGGCGTAATAGATGCGCATCAGCCTGACTCGTGTAGCGTTTTCCAAAGATTTCAATTTGCCCTGAAGATATTGTCTCTAGTCCATTTATTGTTCGAAGGCAGGTACTTTTTCCCGAACCAGACGGACCAATAAGAGTGACAATCTCTCCTGGTTGAATTTTTAAATGAACGGAGTCGAGTGCGAGCGTTGTTGTATTTTTGCTCTTAAATGATTTGCTGACGTTCATCAATTCAACAGCATAATTCATGTTTGTAGGCTCGCGTGTGGGAGGAGATAGCGTTGTGGATAAGTGGTTATGCATGAAGATCACCCGACATCCTCAATTCGATGGAACGCCCCAAACGTGACAGAACAAAATTTAGTAAAAAGTAAACCACTGCCACAAGGAACCAAACCTCAAAACTTCTAAAACTAATGGCCACCATGTTGCTAGCCGACTTTGTTAATTCGACGATGGAAATCACGCTCACAAGACTACTGTCTTTGACGAGGCTGACATACTGCCCCACAAGAGAGGGCATCAGGCGGCGCAATGCGAGTGGCGCAACAACATGTCGTGCTGTTTGCCATTGTGTCAGTCCAAGTGAAAGTGCGGCATCGCGTGGCCCTTTGTCTAAATTGATAAGAGTTCCCCGAACCAGTTCGCTAATATAAGCGCCACAAAATAGACTTAAAGTAGTGACTCCCGCTTGCTCTGCGGTCATTTGAAATGCAGAAGCAATGACAAAATACATCACATAAAGTTGCACTAATACAGGCGTGTTGCGAAATATTTCAACAAAGACTTGAACCGTTTTACGTGCAAAAGGATTTCCCGAATGAAGAATGAGGCCACCTGCAACGCCTACCAATGTGCCCAAAACAATTGACAAGGCGCTGACCCAGATTGTGCCCCACAGCCCATGCAGCAGGAGCCCCGGAGCCTGCTCCTCTTTGAGCCACACATAGTCGCTCAAACTCGCGAAGTCCCACTCGTAGTCTAACGACGCGAAGCCTCGTTGAAGCGAAATGAAGATAAAGAGCAAAGACAAGCCTGTGATGAGAGACCACAGTTTGCTGCGTTGTTGCTCAAGCATGGGGAGAGTTCTCCGCTGGATTTCGATGTTCCCAGATTTTTTGTGTGCGCGAAGTCTGATTTTTGCAGAACTTCAAACTTTTTGCCAGACTGAGCTTCAAATTGAATCGGAGGATGGTCAAATGAATCTCAATAAAATCTCTCGCCGCGGAAGCCTGTCGTTATTTTGTGCTGTATTGCTAGGCGCTGGTTTGACTCATTCACCTAAAGCACTTTCAGCTCCAGACACACTGAGCGAAATTAAAGCTCGTAAAGAGCTTAAAGTTGGACTCGACCCTGGTTTCATTCCCTTTGAAATGAAAACCCCCAAGGGTGAGATGATTGGTTTTGATATCGACATGATTCGTGGCTTCGCTGAATCTTTGGGAGCGAAGGCAACGTTCGTCGACACTCGCTGGGAAGGCATCATTCCAGCACTGATTGCAAAGAAATTTGATCTCATTGTTTCGGGAATGACAATCACCGAAGAGCGCAAGCGCGCGTTGCTGTTTTCGGACGCATATTATCGTGCCGGTTTGCTTGCTTTGGTCAGTGCGAAGCAAAAAGAGATTGTAAAATCGCCGTCGGATTTGAATCGTGCGGGTTTAAATATTGCAGTGAAAGTTGGCACAACAGCCGATCAATTCTCCGCAAAAAACTACCCGAAAGCAACGCTCCGTAAACTCGATTCAGAATCGGATTGCGCGAACGCAGTTGCGCTCGGAAAAGTGGATGTGTTCATCTACGACAAACCTTACCTCGAGCTATTCGCTTCGAGAAATTCAAACAAGGTGTTTCTTCTCAAAGAAGGTCTGACCGTAGAGGATTTTGGTGTGGCCGCTCGAAAAGGCGACAAGTCTCTTATTGAAGCATTCAATGCCTTCCTCAAAACATGGAAGGCGAGCGGGGCCTACGATCGCAGCCTCAAAACCCATTTCGTGGATATGCCTTGGGCTGCATCTATGCCGCTCTTCAAATAAAATTTTGTTAAAGGCGGAAACCAAAACCCGCTGAGGGGTATGCGACGCGTTCGTTGATTTTGTAGTCACCACCGATATGAAATAAAAATGTGCCTCCAGAATAGAGGAGGCCCCCGCCTGCGAACGGGCTTCCGGCGGAAAGTCCGCTTCCGGCGCTTCCAGCACCCAGTGCAAAGGCCATTCCGCCCTCAAGAAAGGGCCGCCACAAACCTGTGCTGGGGTAATATTTAATGTCGATATCGCCCCAAGTCACAGCACTCGACTTCTCACCAGAGGAGTCTGTGGTTGTTGCAAGGCCTCCCACCCCAAATTCAAATCCCCAGGGTGCTCCCTGATAAAGGAAATTGAGGCCAACCCTGCTCCCTGCTGGATTGTTGTAGCCTACCAAAGCGCCCCATGAACCAGCTTGTGCCTGAAGAGTTGTGAATGTTGACAGAAAAAGACCTGCCAATGCCAAGCGACTTCCATGGGTTCTTGGATGTTGATGCTTCATAAGATGGTTTCCTCACTTATTGATGTGCTGCTTGATATTCTCTGAAATGGGCCATGACGTTTAAAAACGATTCTGGAAGGCGTTTGAGAACTTCCTGCTTCAGCGCATCAGGAATTCCGAAAAACGCTTCGGCAACTGCGCCTGCAATGCTCGCCAATGTGTCTGAATCACCGCCGAGAGAAACTGCGTTGCGAACGGCATCTTCGGTGGTGCGCGCCTCTATCACGCAAAGGAGAGCGAGAGGAACAACTGTTGGAGTTGTCGAATCAAAAGTGTGTTGATGTCGGATGTCATCTAAAAATAAATCAAGATTGTAGCTGTATTTTTCAGCAATCTCGCTCTTCATTTCAGCGACATGACTTCCTTTTCTTCCCATGAAAATTGCATGAGCAACGGCAAGAGCCCCCTTGATTGCGTCTGGATGCTCGTGAGTGGCACGCGCTGTTTTTTCCGCTTCAATGAGAGTTGTCTCAAGGTTTTCAAAGGCCCATCCGACAGGGCTCACTCGCGCGGCAGGACCAACGCCAATGCTTTTGTAGGGTTTTTCTCCACCGGTATGGAGCCAAAATTTGAAATTGTTACCGAAGCCTCCGGGAACGTCAGCATGTTCTTTTGCAAACTTGCGGATATTTGCCTGATATCCTTCTGCACGGTTGATTGCATTTGCAATTGCAAGCGTGAGAACTGTTTCATCAGTGAAGTGGCAATTTGGATGAAAGAACTCGAACTCGGTTGTTTTGATTGGCTCATGTTCGTAGATCGAACCCACGATGTCGCCCAGCAAAGACCCAAGCATTTCAGCTACCCCACTAAAAAAAGACGGCGCACGAAGGCTGCCGGCTTTCTTAGGATATAGGAGTTGTGATGTTTAAAGCGGGCAGTCTTTGCAGCTTTTTAAAGCCTAGGGTAATCGATCCGAGCTGTGAATTTCTCGAGTTTGTTACCTTTGACTCTGCGCAAAACCGCGGGCGTTTCCAAGCTGAGTGGACGATATCCTTCAGATGTTTTTTGGAAAGACATCTCAATTGGTTTTAGAAGTTTCTTTAGGAAAAAGTTACTCAACATCAAATTGACGCAAAGAACTGAAACAGCCCCCTGGCAACCTTCCCGACGTGGCGCTATCTCAAAACCCATCACGCTCCCGCGCTCGGGAACGGCAAGACGCACATTTAGGCTGTGGCCCTTGCTCAATGTTTCAATGTGGGGGCTCATGTAGGCCATAAGCGAACCCGATGCCACTGTATTCTCGGTTGCGGCTTCAGTGGATGATTTTGAATTTCCGCCTTCATTCCAATTCATCAATACCCTACCGTCGACAACTTCAACTGATGCCGAGATGTTGTTTTGGTATTCGTGTAGGGTGTACTTCTTTAATTTTCCTTGTGCATCGTAAAGTGTTTTTTCCAAGGCGATCGTTTTGCCCGAAAGGTCCGACTGACGAATGATGGTCGAAACAGCCAAATTGTTTTGCGAAGTGTGCTCGTACGCAATTAAAAACAACGGTCCATCGGATAATGCTTCGGCGTCGCGGATGTTTCCCTGAGCACTGATTTTTTTTAGGTTTCTGCGAACGTCATTTTTGTCCTTCGCAAACTCGGCGATTCCGGACTGGATGCTCGATGCCTGAATTGGAGTCGACAGTTGCAGAGATAAAACTGCTGCTATCAATTGAATCCACAACATAGACCTTGTTTTAGGCATCTATTGACTCCTCGGAGTGTTTACAGGCTCTCTGGCCCGAACTGCGGCCGACTTCATCATAAAAATTGCCGATAAACAACTGATTTTAATGATTTAGTTTTAAAGGACTTTTGTTTTACTGTGACCTGGGCTAACCCAGCACAGTTTTGGCCCATTGCCCAGCCGTGGTCCAGCCCTAGTCATCGGTTTCAGGGAGTCTTCATGCGTTTTTCACATCTTCAGGCAACGACCATGTTGATCGCTTCCGCCTTCGTCGGTGGAACCTCATGTAATGCTCTGAAAAGTGTTGATAAAGTTGAGAAGTCGACAGCCGAAGTTGGTTTGAAAATGGACGAGACCAACGGTGAGATCGAAGAAACGAATCGCAAAATGGACGAAATGAATAACGAAATCGGCGAGATGAACGACAAGCTCATCGAAACCAATCAGCGCATGGAGAACATGAACAAAGCTCTTGAGCGTATGTACCAAGATTTACGGCAAGGTGATTCTCTTTCTGCTCGCCTTCAGACGATCGAAAAGATGAGTGATGCGGCGTCACTTAAAGGTAAAACTGTTTATGCGGCTCAGTACTTCATGTCGTTTGAGTATCAACTTTGGAAGGGCGAGGGGAGCGATGGAATAGCATTTCGTGAGCTTCTGAAGCGAGATGCTGTGGATGAATTTATTCAAACCCTGAGGCGATTTGCACCAACTTCGCTTCCTATTGACGCGTTGAGCTCCGATAAAGACCTTCTTTCCATCGAAGCTTTGGCAATGACGTCGCATATGTTGAACTCCAATTCAGCCTTCGCCATGAATAAAAAAAACTACGGCATTGCTTCGATGCATTCGCTTTTGAAGGATTCGCTTGAGTACGGCCAAAATTTGGCTGCTGGAACTCTCGCTGTCAGAGATATTCCGGAATTTGCTCAGTTTGCACTGCGTGATCCGGAGCTTGTTAAATATGTTTTTGACTTGAGAATTAATATGTTTCCTGGGCTTTTATTGAATGAACTGAGTGAGGTTACTTCCGATGAGCTTGTGAACCGATGGATGGCACGGGCTCACACGTGGTTGCACCCTTGGAACGCTGATTTAAGTTCGAAAAATGAGCTAGAAATTAGGGAATATATTACCTGGCTCTCATGGGCCGATGCAGATCTCGCGTTTTTAAATTCTCTGGGCGTGGTCCCTCGTGTCGACCCTCTGTTGTTAAAAGTTCTGCGCAATGCGCGCTTTGTAGATCAGGCGCGCTTCATGTCGTCGCCGGCAACTGCGCAACGAGTCGCAGCTGTGTCTGAACTTAAGGATGCCTTGGACAAATTTCTCGGACAGATCCGCTGAAGTTTGTGTATTCAAAGGACACCATGGAAGCCCAAGAACCAGCGCTCAAATATCGCGAACAACACAAAGAGCGTTTGTCATGGATGCCCTGGCTTTACGACTCTCTTAAGCCACACCAACGTGAATGGGCCGAAATCTGGCAAAGAGAAGTTCAACACCAATTTGCATCTTTGGAAACGATCCAATTTTCTGAGAATTGTTTCATAGCTCCTTCCGCACATGTTTTTGCTGAGCCTGGTCGCCTTGTTGAAGTGGGTGAGGGCGCGCGCATTGGTGCCGAGGTTTTTCTTCATGGCCCAATTGTATTTGGAAAAAACGTGAGCGTGAATGCGCGTGTCACAATGGATGGTGGCGCGCGTGGAATTAAGGTGGGCGACAACACTCGAATTGCATCGGGCTGTTCAATTTTTGCGTTCAATCATGGAATGCATCCGGAACGACTCGTGCGTGAACAACCTGTCACCTCAAAAGGTATTGTTATTGGCTCGGATGTTTGGATTGGTGCCAATGTCAGTGTGGTTGATGGGGTGACCATAGGAGATCACGCTGTTGTTGGCATGGGGAGTGTTGTTACGAAGGATGTTCCGGCATGGTCGATTGTTGCCGGAGTGCCCGCGCGAGCCATCGGAGATCGTCGCTCGAAGAACGATTGAACCAGTTGAACCGATGGGCTTCATTTTTGCTCGGCGCATCGTTTGCTGATGTTCGAATCGAGGGTGATTACGAAAGCATTTTCTAGGTCAGATGTGTTCCAGTAAAAAATTGTTCCACCACGAAGGATGCATTTCCTTTTGCGTGGTTTTTGTCTGCGGAGCCTTAGATCCGTCGAGCTCCTCGGATTGAGCAGATGCACACCCGCTGCACGCTGCGGCTTTTTCCCTGAGGATTGGCCATGAGCGAAGTTGAATTTTGGCATCACTCATACCTTGTGTGAAGAGAATTCGGCTTTTGAACCCGCGAAGGTGTGTGAGCAAAGAACGCTCCGTGTATGCGTCAGGATTTTCTTTGGTGTTTCCGAAGGCGGCTCGCATGCGCGCGCAATTGCTGCTCTCATCAATTTCACCGTTTTCTTCCAGTTCACAGCGCAATTTGAAGTCCAGCGGCCCTGGTGCATTTGCAATGACTCCGTCGGTTGAATGCATGGTGTTGAGACGAGTGACAAGATAACCTCCTTGCGAATGATCAACGAGAAAGACTCGATTGGTTTTGATATTTAGCTCCTTCGGCGCCTTTTGTTTAACCCAAAGAAGTGCGGCTTCAGCCTGCGCGAGGTTGTCTCCCATGAGGAGATTTTCTTCTGGATAGGCGACACTGATATAGAGGATGTTTTTTTTACTTGCGAGTTTTTTGGTTTCCTCGAGCGTCTTCGTTGCTGCAGCGACGATTTTGTCGTCTGTCTCAACCGTTCCGTGAAAGGTCATCACAACGTCGGCGGAGGTGCTTTCGGGTTTGTCGATGACGAGTTGAACGTCTAGATTGTTGTGTCTGATTGTTGTGAGAAATTGTCCACTGGCTGTGCTGAGTTGTTCTGGCAAATAGTCGTGGGCAATACGATTTCGAAAATCACGCATTTCCATCCAGAGTTCCACTGAAGTCACAAGACCAATCTTTTGCATGCATAAGAGTCGGTCGCGGAGCGATTCGGACTTTTTGCCAAACTGGTGGAGTTCTACGCTTCGAAAAAAACTATTGAGTGCAATTTCAACAAGACGTTCAAAACGACTTGCGAGCGCATCGTAAGGCTCCATGGCAATAGAGTCATTCAGCATAGATTTTACC
>CAIZJW010000303.1 GCA_903933385.1 uncultured Silvanigrella sp.
CAGTTGGGGACAGCTGGTGCACTTGCTGTGCTCTCAACTATTAGCCCATCTCAAAACACACATCTTTTTTCGTTGATTGCAGTCACAATTGCTGTGTTTTCCGCGTCCCAAGATATCGTTGTTGATGCTTACCGGACAGATGTTTTGGAGCACCATGAGCGAGGCTTTGCTTCTGCGATCTATGTTTTTGGTTACCGTGTGGCAATGATTTTGTCTGGTGGTATTGCGCTCATTTGGGCAGATCCCGTCAAAGGTAACGGCTGGTCTTGGTCGAATATTTATATGATCATGGCATTTATTATGGTTGCTATTGCTGCCATTTCTTTTTTTCTACTTCCACCAGTCAAGTACCTTCCAACCGGCAAAAAGTCAGATGCAAAATCAGACGTCATCGGATTTTTTGCAGTGGTTGCTGCGGTTGTTGTTGGTTACCAATTTACAACCCGCATTGCCAATCCTCTTTCCGCTCAGCTGCTTTCGGGATTTTTTCCAGGAACGGGCGAAGCACCTCATCCTAACCTGAAAGCTTGGTCGGATTTACTTGGACTTTTCATTGGTTTGTTTTTCACCCTACCTCTAGCTTGGTTTGTATCTGTCAAGGTTAAATACCAAACGCTCAACGTCGCACTTAAGAATTACTTTTCTCTCAAGAGTTCAATCAGCATTTTGGTATTTATCGTTCTCTATAAATTGGGAGATGCTTTCGCTAGCTCTCTCCTGACTCCTTTTCTTCTCAAAGGTGTTGGATTCGCTCAGGCCGAAATTGGAGTGGTGAACAAAATTATCGGCATTTGGCTGACTATTTTAGGTGCGCTTGCTGGCGGAGCTCTGATGGTCAAAATTGGACTTTACCGATCGCTGCTGTCTTTTGGAATTTTGCAGTTGTTGTCGAATCTCGGATTTTGGCTTGTGGCAACTCAAGGCAAGGGTGCATGGGGCGATTTCCAATTACCCGCGTTTGATCTCGTTCTTGTCTCACTCAAAGAGGCCACTCAGGTTGATGGGTTGTTGGTTTTTGCGGTTGGCGTTGAGAACATTACCTCGGGAATGGGAACAGCAGCCTTTGTCGCTCTTCTGATGTCGCTCTGTAATCAGAAATTTACAGCAACACAGTATGCGCTGTTGTCGGCATTTTCGGCAGTAGGTCGGGTTTGGGTTGGGCCGCTTGCCGGTGCCGCAGCCACCTCTATTGGTTGGCCCACATTCTTCCTCGTCTCAACCGTTATGGCTGTGCCTGGAATAGTAATGCTCATTAAGCTCAAGCCAATTGTGCATGAATTAGAAGCTCCAAGGGATATGCTTCTAGCCGACGATTGAGCCCATCTAAGGAACCAGAATGAACAAAAACACTTTGCGCAATTTCATACATGTTTTTGGAAGCGTTGGTTTGGCTTTTGTTGCAGCTGCATGCAAGCGCGCTGAATCGACAAACTCATTGCCAACGAACTCTGGTGGAGGGTTGGCCGAATATGTTTATTATTCCTGCCAGACTTCAACGCGTCATAGTAAGAATGAAATTCGCTACACGACATCAACATTCAACAACACAAGCCAAGAAATCTCCGTTCAAATTGCGACGAGTGCAACTCAGGAAATTGAGTTTAACGACCTGAAAAAAACGTCTAACGATCAATGGCAAGCAATCTCTGGTTTAAAAGTTGATCTGGTCCACAAAAAAGACGGAAAAAAAGGTATAAACATTTATGATCCGACGCTTGGTCGAGCTGTAACGGCTGAAAATTCATTCTGCACATTGATGTGTTCGGGTCCAACGGTTTTTGTAAATGGTTCCTGCCTTTGGAGCGGAAAAACCGAAGAAGATCCTTACGGCAATATGGTGATTGACTCTGTCGCGACGCTTGGGTTGTCTGGTGCCTTTCGCTTGGTAGCATTGCAGGGCGGTAAGGTTGCGGGAACTGTTCTTGCATCCGATCCGGCTCTCCGAACGGGTGCTGAGTTGATTGCGAAATCTAAAAATTTCGATGATGCCGTTGTGCAAATGACTCGCTCTTTGGAAAAAACGAATCCTCTCAGCGGTAGCGCATTGGTTGGAAAGGGTAATTGCGCAAACGACGCAATAACTCAGCTTGTTTCCCTTGTCTTGGGGCGCTGGGCATGTGCCATTCCATATCCATCGGGGAAAGTTGGTTATGCAAGCGTGACTCGTATTGCCGATGATTTGGCTCAATTGGTGGGCATAAGGCAAAGCCACAAATCGATCACAAATCTAACAAGTTTTGCGGATGATGTTCTCGTCAAAGAGATGACAAATGGAAACATCGCAATGGTGTTTTCAGGAGCAAAAAACGCTGGACACGCAACGCTGATTGCAAAGATTAAAGGGCAGCTTGTCCATATCAATAATCAGACGTGGCCAAAGCGCTTTCAGACTGTGGCTGCGTGGGAAGAAACTTGGCGAAAGTCTTATGGCAAGGATGGTGCTGCCTACCAGGTGTACATTGTATCAAAGAAGATCATTGGTTTTAAATAAATTGCTCGTGGATATTCATATACATCCACGATCAGAGCGCTGTAAAAGTTTCCGGAAAGACAGATCTGGTAAAAATGTTCGCTTCACATCGTGACTCTGTTGCTTGCAGAAGTTGCTCACAGACTCTTGAATAAAGTGGTTTGGAAAAATTCAGTCGGTCTTCAGCAAAAAGAAGCATTCAGAACCTTCAACTCAGGTTTTCTATGGACTTAGTCGAAAGTTATCAATTCCCCATGACTCATCGTCAATGCCTTGAGTGAGAGTAGTGGTTAAACGCAATGTCAGTGAGTTGGTGGAGGCTGGCGTGATGATTGTCACTCGATGTCGTGCACTTGTCCAGGAAGTGCAAGTGGGAAAGCAAAAAGTATTTTGTGGTATTGATGAAATCCACCAAGAGTAGCCCAATGAGGCGCCAAAATAGTTGTACGAAAATGTTCCGTGCTGAAAAGACTCGGAGAAAAGTAGATTTTCTACCCCTGAGTCATCTTTGATATAGACACGAAACTGCTCTCCGTCCCAACTATTTAAGCGAAGAAAATCGAAACTGGCCGTGACGAACTCACCATTTAGCTGAAATTGTTTTGAAATCGATTCACCCATTTGAAACGGCCCATACATTTTATTGCTCGGAGTGCTTGTATAAACCTGATTTCGGTTCGCCGTCGGATTTTGATTGCCAATGAGTTCCCAGTTGTCGTTCCCGCTTTCGAAATTTTGGGCCTCCGTTTCGGCCCACACAGTAGCGCCCGGTGAAGCAGTATTGCCGTCCCATGAACAAAATCTGAAACCATATTTTGAACCCGCAGAAAGGCCGGAGTATGTATAAGTTGTAGTTCCAGGAGGAAGGAGTGTTGAATTAGCACCAGTGCAAGATTCTGCAGGCTTGTTCCTTCCATAAGCTGCCAAAGCGACTTTTATTTGTGAGGTACTCCCTAAATTTGCGCCCCACGCAAAGCTAATGCTCTCCTGCGAGGTGGCTATCACACGTACGTCAGGGTCGAAAAACTTTGATGTGTTGCGGTAAACGTAAACAGCGCCCGCATTTGTTTGCGAGTTTTCATCACTGGCTAAAGATCCATTAGTAATGGTTGTTTGATATGAATCTTCATAGGGTGCCCCCACTGCAAGCGTGTCGCCTGAAAGCGCGACAGAACGACCAAATTGATCAGCTGCGCCCGCATTTGCAGCTTTCACGTATGCTTCTTGTGCCCAATTCACTCCGCTGCGGCGGTAGACATATACGGCACCAGCGCTACTTGCTGCATTATCCGCACTTGCGCTTGTTCCATTGGTGATGCTGGTTTGGCTTGAGGATTCGCCAAGCGCCCCCACCGCAAGCGTGTCTCCAGAAAGCGCAACAGAATAACCAAATTGATCATCTGCGCCTGCATTGGCAGATTTCACGAAGGCTTCTTGTGTCCAATTCACTCTGCTGCGTCGATACACATATACGGCACCAGCGCTAACTGCTGAATTATCCGCACTTGCGGTTGTTCCATTGGTGATTGTGGTTTGGTTCGAATCTTCTCCCTGTGCCCCCACTGCAAGTGTGTCGCCAGAGAGCGCAACGGATTGACCAAATTGATCTGCTGCGCCTGCATTTGCAGCTTTCACGTAGGCTTCTTGTGCCCAATTCACTCCGCTGCGTCGGTACACATACACGGCACCCGGATAGTTGACCGAATTATTCGCACTTGCACCAGCGCCATTGGTGATTGTGGTTTGGTTTGAGTCTTCAAGGGGTGCCCCCACTGCAAGCGTGTCGCCAGAAAGCGCAACAGAATGACCAAACCAATCAGCTGCGCCAGCATTTGCAGCTTTCACGTATGCTTCTTGTGCCCAATTCACTCCGCTGCGGTGATACACATACACAGCACCTGAGTTAGTTGCTGAATTATCCAAACTTGCGCTGGTTCCATTTGTGATGGTGGTTTGGTTTGAGGATTCAAGGGGTGCCCCCACTGCAAGTGTGTCGCCAGAAAGCGCAACAGAATGACCAAACCAATCAGCTGCGCCAGCATTTGCAGCTTTCACGTATGCTTCTTGTGCCCAATTCACTCCGCTGCGGTGATACACATACACAGCACC
>CAIZJW010000304.1 GCA_903933385.1 uncultured Silvanigrella sp.
AATACAGTGACCGATTTCACATCCAATACAAAAGTGGTCAACCAATTTAAAAAGCTCGCAGATGGGTCTCCTGGCGGACGAGGCGGTGACGCTCTGGCGCTGGCGAGCAACGACAGCAAAAACATTTGTGTGAATGTCAGTTCACAGGATGCTCGTCCGTTTAATATTAGCTCTGACATTGGCAGCGTGAATGGCCCAGTTTCTGCGGATGGAAATTCAAACAGCAGTATCAGTCAGGATGCACTGTGCGTCGATAAACTTTCCGTCAATGCAATTTGGAACAACCGAAACATACGTATCAACAATACGAACTACGATGGGCTAGGTGCTGCTGTGGGCGACTCCTATGGACCCGAAGTCAAAGATCAGATGGAAGACGAGCTAGGTCGAGGCGGGCGTTGGATGTGCGTTCAGGGTGCCAACATTGGCTCGAGCGGCAACGGTGGAGTTGCTTTGGGTGGACAAACCTTTGCATCAATGACCGATATCCTTCGTGGTGGCGCGCTACAAATCAACAAGCCCTGCGAGTCCGACGTGACAACCCAAGTCAACGCTCCAGTCACTGCGGTGGGTGGAAATGGCGGCAATGGTTATTCACCGGTGTTTGGCTTGAAGAGCGGAAGTTACTCAACATCCGGTCATGTTGATACCGACTATAATGATAAAGCGATTCAGGTCGATTTCGCTCTCGATTTTGGTCAAATTGAGCGCTATTGCACGCCTATTCGCGAAGAAAGCTGCTTCTGACCCACTTAAACATCATCAGCTAGAGGTCTGAGTTTCTCGTTTTCAGCGAGAGGCTCAGGCCTTCTCCAGTTTTTAAACCACTTTCTACAGCACCGGCAACACCCGTTCCCAGGCATCCATCAGCAGCATAGAAGAGTCCTTGTTGCGGATCACTGAGAGCGACTTGTCCAAGAGCTTTTGCAACTGTGCTGTATCGCCAGCGATGCACCGCGGAGTGCACAACGCATTCTTTTTTCAATTCGAAAAGAGAGAGTAATTCTTTGAGCAGTTGCTCCAGAACAAGTTCCGCAGACTCTTCAAGATGAGCTCGGCTCCATTCGGGAGTGGCCTGTGCAACCCAACTCTGGTTGCTTTTGTGAACGATTCTCCCGGGCTTATCCTGCTGGCAATTCAACTGAGAAGCAAAAATAGTAGAGCTGAAACTCCTCGGGATCTGGATTTCATTGATAGTCGCCATCAGAGCCCAGCAGGGGTTGTACTCGATCAACGAAAGCTGACTTTTCCAGGAGCAATTGATTTCGCGCAACAGTGATTGTGCTTGAGGAGCAGGTGCTGTGATGACGACCGCTGTAAAAGGGCCGTGTTTGACGGGTGACATGTCATGGGGTTTGATTTTTTCTCGCAGGAACCATTCTCCAGCTCGACCTTCAATTGCGTCAATTTCTATTTGCAGATGAACTTCACCTCGCCCGAGCATATCCTTCACGAGTTGTGGCATCGATGGCGACGCGATCCATGTGTCTTTTTTGAAGGGATGGAGCGTTGATGATTGAAGCGATTCAGCGAGCTGCGCTGTAAGTTTCTGAGACCACGAAAAATAAGGTGCACCATGATCGTAATAAAAATCGCCTTCAGGAACGACTCCAGAAACTCTGCGGGTTGAGAGGCGTCCTCCGGGGCCGCGAGATTTCTCGTAAACGCAAAAATCGGCCCCGCGTGAACGCAGGACCGAGACGCAGGCTGCGCCTGCTGCACCAGCACCTATGAGGGCAACTTTCATCGATGCGTCTCCATTGAAGAAGGAATTGACCTGTTCAATGGAGAGTTTTGTCATGAACCATCGTTTTAGCCAAGCAATCTCAGTGCGAGCTGAGGAGTTTGGTTGGCTTGGCTGAGAACGGCCACACCAGACTGTTTCAGAATATTTGTCTGAGTCAGTTTGGCACTTTCCTCGGCAAAGTCTGTGTCGCGGATGCGGCTGTTGGCTGCATTTGCGTTTTCCGATTGCACCGACAAATTGGCCATCGCTGAGTTGAGTCGGTTTTGAAGTGCACCGAGAGTAGAACGGTACCCGGAGACTTTTGTGATGGCACTGTCGAGCATTCCGATGGATGACTGTGCTGCAACCTTGTCGCCGACCTGCGCTCCTTCGTCGACTCCTTCGCCGAGATTCAGACCCTTCTCACCAACCGTTGAGTTGATGTCTTGCAGGTCGACTCTAAGCACGTTGACAGGTGCAGCCTGATCTTTGGAATCAAGGCTTGCAAAGTAGTTCTTACCAATTTGAATTTCGAGTGGGTAGGGGTTACTGCGAGAAGAGAGGTCTTCATCTGCTCCGTCCAGCTCTCCGCCTATAAGAAGTGTGCCGTTGTACTCGGTTGACTTCGCGATTCGAGTGATTTCATTTTTGAGTGAAGAGAATTCTTTATTCAGAAATCCTCTTTCTGTATCACCGATTGTATCGGAAGAGCTTTGCACTGCGAGCTCACGCAATCGGCCTAGAATGTTACCAACCTCATTCAAGCCACCTTCGGCTGTTTGAATGAGCGATACACCGTCGCTCGCATTTCTACGAGCCATATTGATGCCTCGTAAGTCAGCCTTCAACTTTTCCGAAATGGCGAGGCCTGCAGAGTCATCTGCTGCCTTGTTGATCCGGAAACCAGAAGCAAGTTTTTCCATGCTTGCATTGTTAGCTTCCGTGGTGGCGTTCAGATTTCTCTGAGCCGTGAGTGCTTGAACATTGCTGGCGATGCGCAAACCCATGAGCGATTCCTCCTTGAACCTCAGAACAATTTGTTGCCCTCAAGCTCAGCTGCCCGGATGTTTCCTCTTGCTCCGTGCTGCAGAACTTTCATCCTGTTGTTCGGGGTTCGCTGGGAAGTCTTTAGCGGGTTTTTGCCGCATTGCGTGTAACGAGTGGAAAAAACAAATTAAAAAAAAATAAATGGGGTGAAAATTGTTCCTTGAAAGCTGCAAAAAACGTGTATTACTTCAATAATAAATATTTTATGAATGAAAAAATACAGGTGAAATTAACTAGGATTGTAATGAGTTAAGTAGCCTGTTTCTGGCAAGCGTATAATCGGCAATCAATGCAGCTAAAAGTTCTTCACAAGTAGGAATTGATGCGACGGTAGAGACTATTTGCCCAATTTCGAGCTCGCCTTCTGCAAGATCGCCGTCGAGCATACCTGCTTTGGCACGGCCCTTGCCTAGAATTTGATTCAAATTTTCTGAGCTCAAACACAGTTCTTCAGCGAGGCGGATATTTTCGCTGAAGGGGTTGTTTAGCAGGCGCACTGGTACAAGTTTTTTCATGCGCAGGAAAGTTGATGAACTACCAGCGTCAATCATGGCGTTTTTGAAATTAGCGTGGGCAGAACTTTCTTGCGTTGCAGCAAACATTGTCCCTATCTGCACCGCGTCGGCACCTAACGCAAATGCAGCCGCGATTGCTGCACCGGAGCCAATACCACCCGCAATGATGACAGGAATATGAAGTTTTCCGCGCATTTGTTGCAATAGAACAAGTGTGGTGAGCTCATCTCGGCCGTTGTGCCCGCCAGCTTCGAAACCTTCCACGACAACGGCATCAACTCCAGCATCTTGGCATTTGAGGGCGAGTTCAGGAGTTGAGGTCACATGAACCACAACTGCTCCATGACTTTTCAGCCATTGAGTGTGCGTTTTGGGGGAACCTGCACTCGTAAAAAAAATACGCACCCCTTCATCGAGTGCGGTTTGCAGTTGCAGCCGAACATCTTTGTATAAAAGTGGAACGTTGACTCCAAATGGCTTGCTGGTGAGAGCCTTTGCTTTGCGAATGTGATGCTGCAATAAATCGGGTTTCATCGAGCCTGCTCCCACAAGTCCGAGAGCGCCAGCACGTGAAACGGCAGCAGCGAGTTTCCCACCACTGACCCAAACCATTCCACCCTGAATGATAGGGTGTTCTGTTTCTGGGAAAAGATCGAAAAATTGAGTGCGAGGCCAGATTCTTGCGCTCGTCATGGTTTCGATTTCTCCGTTTTGAGTGATTTTGATTTTTCTTTTTCACGTTTTTCCAACACGCGTTTGTCGGCCTCTTGTTGGAGCTGGCTCGGAGGTGTGCTCAAGACGGGGGTCGGTGGCGACTTAACACCACAGCTTAAAAGTAATATGCCTAAAAATGGAATTGGTACGAATCTCAAATATTCGCAAAATTCTCTCATGATTGAGTTGATTCCCTGTTTTTGGCGAGGCGTTTCTGGATGTAGGCTGCGACTCGTTGCAAATGGACTTCTCCGAGCCAAAATCGACCGAACAACGCCCTGTCGAAATCCTCAAGGTGAGAATCTGATTGCTTTGGGCGATCTATAATCAAGGCTCTTCTTAATGAATCAGGGCAATCGGCGAGCCTGACAATGAAATCTTCGAGCCAAGTTTGAAAGGAAAATTCAGGATTTGGGGAGTCGTCAAAGCGGGCATCAAGCAGGCCAAAGCAACTCAAATGGCTGATATTCCAACTTTCGTGACTCGCTACTGCGATACCGCGGCGCCGCTCGGAACCATAGATCCCCCGAGCTCGCAAATCGTTCATCATCCCCCAACCAGCAGGGACCCCCCAACGACTTTGCGCCAGGTCGATGCGAAGATTTGCCTCCAAGGCGACACGAAGATCACAAGCAAGTGCGATTTCGCTCCCTCCTCCAGCAGCAACACCTGTGAGAGCAGCCACTGAAACCAAAGGCCCCTCGCGAAGAAATTGCGTAAAGGTGCGCATATCATCCGTGAATTTCTGCCCTTCCTCGGGCGTGAAATTGGCAATGGCTTTGAGATCGCCGCCCGCGAGAAATGTTCCCGAAACGTGCGACCGCAGAATAAGTACCAAAAGGGTGCCGTTGTGAATGAGCTGCGCAAAGGGGTGCGATGGACTCTGTGATTGGCACTGAGTCACGAGTTCTGAAAGTGCGGATGCAGCCTCTGCTGAAATTGCATTGCGTGCGCTCGGGTCATTGAAATGAAGCAGTGCAAGACGTTCCTTTGGCTTAATTTCAAGACTCAGGCGTTCCCCAAGAAGTGGATAGAGCGTCGAAGTGGATGCGTGAGTCATGAAAATAACCCCGAATTTTTAAGTTGCAAAAGTAAATTCTCTGCATCCAGAAGCCGAGTGTTCATTTCGAGAAATGATCCTAATTCATTGTTTTGTGGAATTGTTTTCAAGCATCCGTAGGAGGGCGTAATACATAAGATATTGCTACTTTGCTCGACTTGTTTTTTTTTATCTTGGCGAAGAATTTTTCTTGCTGCAAAGTCGATATCCTTCAAATTATAGAGAGGCAAATAAATATTTTCTGCCTCAATAAGCATTTCAAGGAGAGTCGAATATGCAGGCGGAGCGTTCTTCGCCCATCCCATGCGCAGGAAGCAGAGTTGGCCCGTTGCTACGGCCACGCCGTGGCTAATCACGGTGGATTTTTCGCTCTGCTGTGCAGATTGAATTGTTGACAAAGATTCTATTAAATGTGCTGTTGTGTGCCCAAAATTAAGCATAGAGCGAATGTTTTTTTCGATGGGATCGAAAGAAACAATTCGTGCTTTGAAATCGAGATTCTCTTGGATGAGACTTTGAATTTCTCTAGGCTCCAAGGCTGTCAAATTGGACTCTGTTATCAATTTTTCGAGTGTTGGCTGACAGCGTTCGAGCGACCCTGCTAAGAATGTGTGCTTAAGAACCTCCGCAATCCCTTGGCGCACACAACTCGTGCTCAAGGTTTTGAGTAAAGAGGTGACAACTGAAACTGACTCCAATGAGACAAATAAGCCAATTTGATTTTTCCCTGCTTCGCGGTGATTGACTCCAGTTTTACCTCCCAATCCAGCATCGACTGAAGCAAGAAGGGTTGTTGCTACAAGGTGAATTCTGCAACCGATCAGGCCCCCAAGGAAACCGCCTATGTCACAGCAAATTCCGCCGCCAATGACGAATAGATGATCTGGCTTGTCAGGGATTTTAGAAAGAATGCTCTGAACTGTAAAAAGTGATTTTGTTTCTTCTGTGCATTCAATTTTAAAAACTCGAACATTTCTTTTGTTTAATGAAACTTCTATATCGGGATGAAGCTCGAGCACCTTTGCATCACACACGGCGACCCCGTTTGAATTTAGATGCTCTCTTATGCCCAGGAAATCTTCAAATTCAGAAAATATCTTATACTGCGTCGAGATTGATTTCTGGCTCGAAAAGGCATGAGGACTTGGTATTTGCCTTTTCTCACCGGAGTTAAAACATGTTAACGCTGCTGCA
>CAIZJW010000305.1 GCA_903933385.1 uncultured Silvanigrella sp.
GGTTTGCGAAGTCAGAGTCCGGAGCCATTGCCATTGTGCCCTTGTCACAATTCTTGTTTCTGCGGGATGGACCGGAAGTTGAAGGGCCCAGGGAGTGAATTGCCGCGCATAAATCTGTTGATTCTGCTCAACGGCGGGAAGCAAACTCAAGAAAAACTGATTCACCAAAGCTGCAGCCTTATTCGTCACTGAGGGAGCTGCGGTCTGATTCTGAAATTCAACTTGAACAAGACTAAAATCTCTCTGCAGTGAGCGAACCACGCCTTTGATAATCGACATATCGGCAGCTTTTTGGCTGAGGATGCGTCGCATCAACTGAAGTACTCCCTGTTCAGCAGATGGATTGAGCACTGCCTCGCGGAATAGCCCGTCGAAAAACCACTCTGCGAAGAAACTCAATTGAAATGGTGACAGTGCGCCATCGTCAAGGAATGCAAGGCATGCTTCTGCATTGTGGAGTTTCCAGAGATGGCCGCCATACTGTGAAGACAACTTGAAGGCGGCGACGCCTTTGAGAGCGAGTGAATGGTCGGCTGTCGTTGAGATTTCCTGGATGACTTGATCTGGGGCGGTTGCTTTGCCCGAGAGTGTCGTTGCACCTCCCAGCGCAGCGCTGATGCGATTCATCGGTGAAAGGAGATGATCTTTGAGTTTGCTCAGCTGGTCTGATGCGGAGAACAGCCGGACCAAAGAAGGGTCATTTGTTTTAAGAACATTGATAAGACGAAGTCTGTCGGCGTGATTGATGTCGTTGTTGTTGCTGTCTTGCTCGAGAAGCTTGAACACTTGTTGGGCAAATCCTTCGGTGGTGTTCAAAAATTGTCTGCGCAGAAGTGCATCTGAATGATTGAGATACACCTGCACTCTGCGCAACAGATACGCAAGTCCACCGAGCGAAGCTTTTGGAGAGAGTGAGCTTGGAAACTGGGGGTGGTTTGAAATGAAAAAGAGCAAGTCGGCACAGTCACCCACACTCGAAGCTGTGGTGACAACTTCTATGATGCCGTTACAAGTGGCAGCATTGAGTGAGTCGGCGCTAATTCCGTTCTCAGTCACTTGTGCACGAACGACGTCTGCAATCGTTTGTGGGCTCACCTTTCTTTCCACGAAGCTCATAAGCAGCGTGGATACAACCTGCTCCGTGGTGGGGGAAGCAAAATTGGGTGCTGCGAACTTGTGCAGTTCAATTCTGTCTCGACTCATCGTGGGCACCTCGCATGGACGTTCATTTCCAATTTTATCAGTGCGGCGCATGAGGGCACGGGCAATAATTTCCCTTGGAAGCAGAATTGAGTTAAGTAGGGCTCCCGACAAACAATGAGAAATTCCTGGGGGCTTCCATGCAGTTTCAGCAAAAGGGCAGCGCACGTCGGGGTGGGCAACATCCGACCAAGTACATTTTCGTGACGGGTGGTGTCGTTTCCAGCATCGGTAAGGGGTTGGCTGCTGCAAGTTTGGGCGCCTTGCTCGAAACCCGCGGTCTGCGCGTCTCAATGACAAAAATGGACCCCTACATCAACGTCGACCCAGGTACGATGTCACCTTTTCAGCACGGAGAAGTGTTTGTCACAGACGATGGTGCTGAGACCGACCTCGATCTCGGGCATTATCAGCGCTTCACGCGTGCGAACCTAACTCGGCGCAACAGCTTCACAACCGGGCAGGTCTACGACACCGTCATCAATCGCGAGCGGCGTGGAGATTATCTGGGTGGAACCGTTCAAGTTATCCCGCACATCACAGATCAAATTAAAAGCAATATTGTTCATTCTTCTGAGGGTGTGGATGTTGCGATTGTTGAAGTGGGTGGGACAATTGGTGACATCGAAAGTCTTCCTTTTCTTGAAGCCATTCGTCAGTTCAGAAACGATGTTGGCAAAGAAAATTCACTTTTTATACACGTCACTCTCGTGCCTTACATTCGTGCTGCGGGTGAGCTTAAAACCAAACCAACTCAGCATTCAGTGAAGGAATTGCGTTCAATTGGTATTCAGCCCGACATTCTTATTTGTCGCGCCGATCAGCCTATGTCCCAAGACGTTCGAGAGAAGATTTCTCTGTTTTGCAATCTCGATCGTGAGTGTGTGTTTGAAGCTCTTGATGTCGATAATATCTACAAAATGCCAATTATTTATCACGAGCAAGGTCTCGATGCCCGGATTGCCGAGCACCTCGGGATCTGGACCGCACAGCCCAATCTCGAAGATTGGAACCGTATTATTGAACGTCTTGAAAAGCCGAATCATACGCTGCGTGTCGGTGTTGTTGGCAAATATCTTGGTGTGCGTGATAGCTATAAATCTCTTTATGAAGCACTGACCCACGGCGGAATAGCCAATGAGGCTGCTGTGGAAATTGTCGGCCTTGATTCAGAACAAATTTCGGCGGCAAATGCATCTGAAGTTTTGGGTGAGTACGATGCTGTAATTGTTCCAGGTGGCTTTGGCGATCGGGGAATTCTCGGAAAAATGGCAGCCATTCAGTACGCTCGTGAAAAACAAATTCCTTTCTTGGGAATTTGTCTCGGGATGCAACTTTCCTGTCTTGAGTATGCGCGCAATGTTCTCAGGATTGCCGATGCGAATTCCGAAGAGTTCGATCCGCAGTCACGCAACAAAGTCATTCACCTCATGGAAAGTCAGCAGAACATAGAACGCAAAGGCGGAAGCATGCGACTCGGTGCATATGATTGTATCGTTCGACGCTCGACCAATGCCTATTCAGCCTATGGTGCCGACCGCATTAGCGAACGACACAGACATCGTTATGAATTTAATCCAGAGTTCCGCGCCCGGTTTGAAGATTCAGGTTTTCTTGTTTCGGGCGAAAGCCCCGATGGCACTTTGGCTGAAATTATGGAGCTCAATGGGCATCCTTGGTTCGTCTGTTGCCAGTTTCACCCGGAACTCAAGAGCCGTCCGACACAGCCTCATCCACTCTTCAGAGAGTTGCTCGCCGCAGCGGTTAAGATTCGCTCTCAACGTGGTTGAGAGGTTTCAGAAGTGTTTGCGACACTGTCTTCAATTTGGGCATCGTAGCCAAAATAGCTGAGAGAGGTTGCTTTCCAGGATGAGCTTCCGCGGCTCACGACCTTCTGAACAGTGAGCGACAGCCCCTGGCCTAGCTCTGGATTGCCTGACTTGAAAACAAGAGGGCTGTTGCGTTCGGGTGTTTGAGGGGCCACTGCTTTCAGCTGGAGATTTTTGTCGGGCTTGAGGGTCTTGCTTTCGTTGATAGCCGAAATGAGGCCTCCGTCGCTCTCTATGGACGAATTCCAAATAGCCTCATTCAGGTCTTCTCGCACGGTTATTTCAGAGTTCATGTAAATTGGGTATCTCTGTCCGGCACTTCCCAAAAAAGTGAAGAAATATTTGATTTTCATTTGCTTGAGTGGGGCGGAGCTTTCCTGCTCGCTCCCAAGAATATCTCGCAGCGATGATTTTTTTGTTGAAAATCTTGTACAACCCGTAGTTGCGATGGCAAGTGCGCACAGGATGAGCCAAGGTTGCCACGGTGAGAAGCACTGACTTGATTTTGTGCCGCCTGAGCTGCTCATGTCACTTGCCTCCTCGCACCTAGGCCGCCTATTGTCATTGGGTCGAATTCGAGAATGGCACAAGCTGTTCGAACTTTGGAGTTTGGAGTCAAAAATGAGCATGAAGAGACAAAGATCAGCTGAAGTCATGGAGCGCAGTCGGAAAATATTTCCTGGTGGAGTGAATTCACCCGTGCGTTCTTTTCGCAGCGTCGGTGGTGATCCTATTGTCTTTTCGCATGGCGAAGGAAAACATCTCACTGATGTCGATGGAAACACCTATATTGATTTCTGTGGTTCCTGGGGGCCTTTGATTCTCGGCTACTCTCATCCGGCCGTTCTTGCGGCGGTTCAGAAGCAGGCAGCGCGTGCCCTCACCTTCGGGGCACCGAGCGAAGAAGAAGTTCTGCTTGCTGAAAAAATTCAGTCTTGGATGCCTGGCCTTGAGATGATGAGGTTTGTGAACAGTGGCACCGAGGCGACAATGAGTGCTATCCGGGTCGCTCGCGCAGCAACCGGCCGTAATAAATTCGTGAAGTTCGAGGGATGTTACCACGGTCACTCCGATTGCCTGCTTGTGAAGGCCGGAAGCGGACTTGCAACGCTTGGGCAGGCGAGTTCCGCAGGAGTCCCGGAAGGCAGTGTCCAAGACACCATCACGGGAGTCTACAACTCAATCGAGGGTATTGAAGAGATTTTCACCAACTGGGGTAGCGAGATCGCAGCGGTCATTGTTGAGCCAATGGCAGCAAATATGGGTCTTGTTCTTCCCGAAAAAGGATTTCTTGAAAGCCTGCGCGCTCTTTGCAGCAAACATGGAAGCGTTTTGATCTTTGATGAAGTCATGACTGGCTTTCGTGTTGCTCGAGGGGGAGCAGCAGAAGCATTTTCCGTTCAGCCCGATCTCTGGACCTTTGGGAAGATTGTTGGTGGTGGACTTCCTGCAGCGGCTTATGGTGGTCGGCTGAGTGTGATGGAGCACGTTGCACCCTTAGGGCGCGCTTACCAAGCAGGAACCTTGAGTGGAAATCCACTCGCCATGGCAGCAGGTTTGGCAACTTTGAACGCAATGGAAGCCTGTTCAGCATTCGAGCGGCTCGAAAGCTCAGGGCAAGTTCTGGATCAATTCGTTTCTAAATATCTAGATCCACATTTGAAGGCTGGTCGGGTTTCTTATGTGCGAAAGTCGTCTTTCTTTTGTTTCTTTTTTGGAGCAGCCCAACCACCCAGGAATTTTTCTGAAGTCTCTGCGTGCGATATGAATCTATTTAACAAGGCCTATCACAACTGGCTTCAGCAGGGCTTGTATATGGGACCAAGTGGCTATGAGGTTGGTTTTCTTAGCACCCAACACAGCCCTGAAGATCTTGAAAGGCTCGTTCGTGTCGTTGCGCAATCCCTCTGAGTTCAATCCTTTTTTTGGAATTCGTTTGAGAACTGTGCTTCAGCGCTGCAAAAACGCTGATGTGCGCATTTCCGGCGAATCGCAGGGTGTTGTTGAAGCAGGGCTGCTCGCACTCGTTGGATTTGCCCCAGAGACAACCCCACTCAACTCAGAAACGCTTGAAGACATGCAAAACTGCGCGCCTGAGTTGAGACGGCGATTGCTCGAACCCTTGTTTCGGCGGTGGTGGGATAAAGTTTCGCAGCTGCGCATTTTTTCCGATGGACAAGGAAAAATGAATGAGTCTCTCATTCAACAGCAGCCTGAGTTTGGCTTGTATCTTGTGAGTCAATTCACTCTTTTCGCCGATACAAAAAAAGGCAATCGTCCAAGTTATACCGGTGCCTTAGCTGCGCCAATTGCGAAGCAGTGTTTCGAAGATTTTGTTGAATTTGTCCGCAGCCAAAATAATACGCATCCTGTCTGTTCAGGTGTCTTCGGTGCTGACATGGAAGTTTCTTTTATCAATGATGGCCCAGTGACGCTGATTTTCGATTGCAGCGCAGAGTCAGGAGTGACCTCATTATGAAACTTCTGCTCCGCTGGATTCGTTCACTTGAGCAAAATGTTCGATTCTCAAACCGATCATTGCGTCGTTTTTTCGAGAATACCGTTATTCTTCTGCGAGTCATTGTTCCGCTTTCTGTGCACATGCGTATCTGGGTTGTTTTTGTTCTCATTCTTTTGTGTGAGGACGTTCTTTCCGAATACGTTCCCTCTGCGTTGCTGTTCTTTGTCTGTGCAGCACTTGCATACCTTACGTTGCTCAGGTTGGTGGATATTCCCCTGCGTTCTTTGCACCAGCTGACGAGGCAAGGTGGCTTTGATTTGGGTGGAACTGTTGCCGCCGTTGGGGGGTACGACGAATATTCACGATTGGCGCGCGCCATTCAGGGAATGGGCCGACGTATGAACACCTCTATCCAGGAAGCGCGGGAGCAGAACAGTCGTATTGATGAGTTATTCAATGCCATTGGAGAAGGGGTGGTTTTGTGCACCCTCGATGGAAAGATTCTGAAGATCAATCACACTGTTAGACGATGGCTGGAATATTATGGCGATCCTTTGGGTCGAGATCTGATTGAGGTAGTGCGAAGCGTTGAACTCAACGATCGATTTGTTGCATTCCTGCAACGATGTCGGCAAGAATTCTCATCCGGAGATGTAGAACCGGAGGTTGTTGAATCGATTCACCTCGACGGAACTGAGGCCAAACGCGTTCGTGCCAAAATGGTTCTTGTCCAATCGGGAACTCAGCATCCGGTTTGTTTTATATTTTTGTTTGACGTCAGCGATCTGCATAGGCTGGAACAGTTCAGACGCGAGTTTTTTGCGAATGTGAGCCACGAGCTCAAAACACCCATTTCATCCATTCGCGGTTATGCAGAAATTCTCCAAGATCAATTCGGAACTTTGAACACCGACACTGCGCAACAGTTTTTGAGTGTCATTGTTAGAAATTCAGAACAAGTGTCTACGCTTTTGCAAGACATGATTCTTCTGTCGAACCTAGAAAATAACCAAATTCCTTTAACGGTTCGACCCTACGACATTCGCGCTGCTTTAGCCCGCGTCAAGGAAACTCTGAGTTTGAAAGCAAAAGAGGCGGGTGTCAGCGTGATTATAGATGTTGATGGTCGGGTCAGCGACTTGCTCGTTGACGGACAACGATTCGACTCTGTTTTGCTGAATTTGGTTGATAACGGAATAAAATACAACCGACGCGGCGGTTATGTGAAAGTCTCTGTGCGGCAACTCGATGAGGAATGGACAGTTTACGTCGAAGACTCAGGACTTGGCATTCCACATGCAGCTCAACTGCGAGCCTTTGAACGATTTTATCGGGTCGACAAGAGCCATGCCCGTTTGGGTGGTGGATCAGGCCTTGGATTGGCTATTGTCAAGCACGTTGTTCAAGCTCACGGCGGCGTCATTCAACTGCGCAGCGAGCCCGGTGTAGGAACTGTTTTTACGGTCACAATTCCATTGAAGAGGACTCAAGGCCGCATTGCAGCCATGACACCGTTCTAATCAAATCGTTCGCCCGCATTTCATCTGCGGGCAGTATTGCCTCATTTCTTTGAAAGAACCTGGTTTGTTATTGAGCCAAAGAAAATGTCGTAAATCTTGCAGACTCCATTTGGGCAACCTGATGCGGCGAAACGAGCACTCAAGCGAACATCGTTGGGTATGAGCGATTCAGAATGCTGCAGCGCTCTATCGCGAGATTCGTGTTTATACGCCAGAGAAATCCATGTGATTTTTCGACCTGAAAGTGAAATGATTTCTCCCTTTTCACTTTTTCCGTTTTGATTCCTATCAAACCAAAGTGAAAGTTTCTTGAACACCGGATCTGCTGCGTCGATGCGGCCATCCTCATTGCTATCGTGCTGTGCAAGAGCATCGAAGCCGTCTTTCGCAACGCGTTGTTTGTCTTTTCTAACGGTGGCTTCCCCAAACAATTCACTTCCATTATCAACTTGGCCGTTGTTGTTGAGGTCGAGAGTGAGGAAGGCTGCGTTCTTTCCGTTGACCCAGCCCACCTGTTCAGCAACTCCATCTGCATTGAGGTCGAAGTGAGTATCAGAGTTGGCAAGTGAATGAGTTTCAATAGATTCTTTGCCCGAGAAGTCGAGAACAAGTGGACTCAAAAGATTGATTTTTTGAGTGCAAGTTTTTTTACCATCGGCGCCGTCCGAAGATTGAGGTGTGATCACGACCTCAATGCTTGCTCCAATCCAATCATTTGGATCATCAACAAACTTCTTGAAAGGTATCTCAAACTCACCGTTTTTTTCAGATTTAACTGAATCGGCTGAAATGATTTTTTCATCCATTTTCTTTTTCTTAGACTTATTGAATGCCTGCACTTTCCACTTTTCAGCTTTGCCTTTCACGCGCAAAAGAAACTCATCCCCGCCAGCTCTCCAGAGTGCACCTGGAATCATGTTTGGTTTTCCGGAGATGACTTTTGAATAAGCAACCATTTTTCCAAATGACGATTTCGCATCGTTCTTTTTGATATAGCTGCCGTATTTGACCGATTCGCATTCGAGGTTTTGTGGAGATGGGGTGGGGGTGATTGTCGTCACGGTTTGTGGTTGCATGCTTCCAATTTGCTGCGCATCAGAGGTCGCCTGTGAAACTTGCTCAAGATCCGATTGAGCAACATAGCCTTCAACGAAATCAGCGTCTCCGGAATTCTCGCAGGGGCGAGCCAACGATGTTCTTTGAGCTTGAATGAGAAAGGTTGTACCACGTTCTGCAATGGCATCGACAATTTCACCAGCTTTGAGTGCACATGCCATGGTGTCGCCCGAGCGAACAGTTGTGTCCAGTTTGACTCTATAGGTGGGCATGTCGCCGCTCGCCTGCACAAGAGAAATTACGTCTGCATTTTTTGTCGCATCTGTTGCACTGGGCAATTCGCCCAATGTTTCCTTTCCGTAATATCCCTTTGCTGGTTTGGGCAGATTACCTGTTGTATCGCAACCACTGGCTGCGCCGAGTAGAACGAGAAGGCTAAATGATTTGAGGTTTTTCGAATTCAACATCATTTAAAATTCTCCGCAATGACAATGCAGCGACCCGATGTAAAAATCAGCCCCAAGCAGATCGGATTTTTGTTATCATTTCTTTATTAGTTTTCTTTCCAAACAGCGTTTTCAGCTCCCATCCCCGCAGGATTGCAAGCGAGTTTCAATGCAGCGCGAGCTGTGTTGAGCTCGTCAATTCGGATGGTAAGTTCGTCTTGAATCGGCTTAAGTTCGGCCTCTAGCCCCTTAATGTCACTCTCCAGATTGGTTGTCTGCTCTTGAAGATTCGTAAGAAGTGCTTGAGCTTCGCTGAAAAGGCCGGCGTTTCCAGAAGTTCCTTGAAGAATTTGAAGAAGAAGACGCTGCTGACTCACTTGCTTCTGCAAACTCGCAAATATTGCGTTTTTTGTGGCAAGAGCGCTTGTTTTGCTGTCTAAGCTCGCTTTCACCGAGGTCGCTTGAGCGAGCACAGAGACATCTTTCCACAGAAGTCTTTGCTCTGTTTGCACTGACACTGTTCCGGTTGCGATCTGTTTTGAGAGGCTCAAAGCGCAATGTCCTGCAGACAAAAGTTCCGGGACTGATTCACAGATCTTCGGCTTTATACTCAGGGCGAGTGTTTGAACACTGAATGGATTCGGCAAGCCGGCTGGTATGTTTGCTTGAGCTCCCGCCATGCCGTTGGCAATGCTCTCAAGGTCTGCGGGGAAAAGCTGGTTCGCAGTTGAAAAGTTCTGGCAAAAAACTCTCTCGCCGGCCAAAGAAACAAGCGAAAATCGTGATAGTGCGGCCTCTGAATTTCCTCCTCCGGCAGGACTTGGAAGCGTATTTGGGCCTGATGTTGATGGAGCTTGAGGAGTTGAGGGTAGGGGATTTTGTGATTTCGCAGACGTTTTCGTGCAGGCATTTGCCAAAATAACCGATGCTGCACCTAAGTAGATATAATAACTAATTAAGTTGTTTTTTTTCGTCATAACTTAGTCCTCTTCACTTCAACGGCTAGTCGGTTTTCGGATTTTGAAGGACAAAGTTGAGTTAATTTTTTTTCGAAAAGGCCGATAATCATTGGTCTGTTTTCGGAGGAAATCGGATGCTCGAGCGAATTTCGACTGTTGGCTTTTTTCTCTTCACGTGTGCGCAACTTTCATGCGCTCCGCAGCCTCTTTCTCGTGGTGGCGGATCGATGAAGATAGGCGGCAAGTCAGCCACTGATTCGGGTGTAGGCGATTCTTCCAAAGGTGGCATTTCAGGGAACGCGTCAAAGGCCGCTGCAGAGGCAACGAAGATTTTTTCACTTTCGAATGTTCCCATGAAATTGCGTTGCCAACCGCCAGGTGAATTGGATTTTTTACCGAGTGAAGGATTGACCTCCAAAAATACGTACTTGCTGAGCCGGTTTGCGATGATTGGAGGAGAGCCTCTTCCGTTTAATGCGGAGTCATTGCCCAATTGGCTAAAGAAAGGTTCTTTTGAAGAGGTTAAGTTACTCGAAAACTCTGCGAAAGGAGTGCAGGGATTTGTAGCCCAATCGGCGAAAATGAATTTGGTTGTTTTTCGCGGAACACACAGCACTCAAGGTGCGCTCACCGATGTCAAGTTTATCGTGCAGTCTGCATCACCAGATTCGATGCCTGGCGGTGTTCATCGTGGCTTTAAGGATGCCTATCAAACTATTTCAGATTCTCTCAACACAGCACTCCGTTCCGAGAAATATAAAATGGCGCCAACGTACTTTGTTGGCCACAGCTTAGGTGGCGCGCTCGCGTTGCTTGCTGCGTTGGATGCGCATTCCAAAGGCACAAAGGTCGCAGGCGTAGTCACACTTGGGCAACCCCGAGTGGGTAATCTAGATTTTGCTCTTGCCGCTGAAAAAACGCTCACCGGAAAATACATGAGATTTGTTTACGCAAACGATCCTGTTGCGCATCTCCCACCTTCGGGTTCAAGTGGCGATGAGGCACTGGGTGCTTTATTCGATTCCGGAAGCAATACTTCGATTATTTCAATACCCGGTGTCACGTCCTCACTGTCGGGAATTGTATTTGCCCTTGCGAAGTTTACTCATATTGGAAAGCCTGAGCGCCTCGCTGATGCAGAGTTTTCACGCTCCACATTTGATTCAGACAGTGCTTGGGATCAAAGGTATTGGACAATGAATAAAGAAAAGGTCAGGCAGGCGGTTGTAAATCCCACATCAGCTTTGGAAAGTTCGATAGTCGCTGAGCATGGTGTCGAGAATTATCTTTGCGAAATTCTCAGTTCAATCAGGTAAAAGATTTCTTGTGAATTTATGATTTACTTCTGTGTTGGTTGTCGATGCCCATGGGTTACGTTTTCTTTTGAGCGATTTTTTTACCTGAAGGATCTACCAATGGTGGATCTGACTTCTGTGCATCGGTGTTTTTCTCAGACGATCGTCATACTGCAGTGGGTAAATCGACAGACTCAGAGATTGCGGCCGAGGCGTTTTTCAGACTTGGTTTTTATCTGTCAATTCTCTCAAGCCGTAGCGTTTGGAAGGGCAAAAAACAATTAATTGGTAGCTTTTCGCTCAGCGGCATTAGAATGTTCCCGAGTGGATTATCACAACTGCAGGAAATTAGGGAAACACATCCGCGTTTGGAAAACTTCTCGTTGAAGCGTTGGATTGGGGATGGAACGATAATCTTCCGTTTATCATTTCTGTTTAGGCAGCCGTTGCAAATCCGGTCAATTTTGCAAAAGCTGTGAAGGCATCATCGCGAGACACTCACCAGAGTCTTGTTTATTCGTAGGTCACGTCACCTGAGATGTCGTACAAAATTTTCTTTGCGTCTGTGTTGGGTTGCCCATCAACTTTCGAATACACTCGCGCTTTCCATGTTTCTCCAAATGCAGCGGAAATTGTTATCTCCAGAGGTGAATCAACGCTTGGATAAGCGGTGTTCACGGTCTGACACCCGGAGCCCATAGCATCCATCGAAGTGATGGTCGCGAGGTCCGATGAATCTTTAGATACGCAAACCTTGTAGCTGATTGTGCTTGTATCGCCAGCATCGGCTAGCGTTGAAGCCGCGAAAGCGACCTTTATTTTGCTGAA
>CAIZJW010000306.1 GCA_903933385.1 uncultured Silvanigrella sp.
GACAAAATGCGACATTCGGCCACTCGAGCGCTGCTTGAACGCAGTGACGTGATCATCGTGTCGAGCGTCAGTTGTATCTATGGTCTTGGTGATCCGGAAGCATATCTCAAAGCCATGGTCATGGTTGAAGAAGGAGCGCGCATTGGACGTGATGAACTGCTCGCACATTTGGTGGGCGTCCAATACACGCGCAACGACATAAGCCTTGAGCGCGGAAAGTTTCGTGTTCGAGGTGACGTCGTCGAAATCATTCCAAGTCACGAGCGCGACAAGGCTTTGCGAATTTCCTTCTTTGGTAAAAAAATTGAAAAGCTCCAATGGATCGACGCGATCCGTGGAACAATCATCGAACGCGTGAAACGTTGCGCCATTTATCCAGGCTCACACCATGTGACTGACAAGGAACAACTGGAAGACATCATTGAACGCATTTCACTCGATTTGATTGAAAGAATCGAATGGTTCAAAATGAATGGGATGTTTGTCGAGGCACAACGGATAGAACAACGCGTTATGCATGATCTGGAGATGATGCGTGAGGTTGGTTATTGCCAAGGAGTGGAAAACTACAGCCGCTACCTTGATAATCGTCTCCCCGGCGAACCACCATCAACTCTTCTCGACTATTTCCCCGACGATTATCTTCTTGTGATTGACGAAAGCCACGTCACAATTCCTCAGATTGGTGGAATGTACCGCGGCGACAGAGCGCGCAAGGAAGTTCTTGTTGAGCATGGTTTTCGGCTCCCTGCAGCTCTCGACAACCGTCCTCTGAACTTCGACGAATTTCTTTCTCGCATGGGGCAAACGATCTATGTCTCGGCCACTCCGGGGCGTTATGAACTCGACCGCTGCAACTACCAAACCGTGCAACAGATTATTCGTCCTACAGGGCTTGTTGACCCCATCATTGAAGTGAGACCGGCGCAACATCAGGTTGACGATCTCCTTTCCGAAATTCACAAAACGATCGCAAACAAGGGTCGCGTCTTGGTCACAACGCTCACGAAAAAAATGTCCGAAGATCTTACAAACTATTACAAAGATCTGGGCATTCGAATTCGTTATCTCCACTCCGACATTGATTCCATTGAACGCGTGGAGATTCTCCGCGATCTACGAATCGGATTGTATGACGTTCTCGTGGGAATCAATTTGCTTCGCGAGGGGCTCGACCTCCCAGAAGTTCAACTTGTAGGGATTCTTGATGCGGACAAAGAAGGTTTCCTGCGTTCACGTACGAGCCTCATCCAAACTGTTGGACGCGCTGCACGAAATGCGCAAGGGCGGGTCATTCTTTATGCCGACAAACACACTGACAGCATCAATGCGACGCTCAACGAAACGAATCGACGTCGTGAGTTACAGACGAAGTATAATGAAGAGAATGGGATAGTTCCCCAGTCAATCATCAAAAAAATACCAGAGCAATTACGAAAGATTTACAACCTTGAATCCACTGTGGATGAAGATGACCTTGAATTAAAAATTGAACGAGCTCTGGATGGAATTGATGATCGTAGTATTCTTACAAATCCGAAAAAGCTCGACAAAGAGGTCAAACGTCTCACCAAACAAATGCAGCGTGCATCACAACAACTTGAATTTGAAGAGGCTGCTGCATTGCGTGATCAAATCAACCTTCTCAAAGAAGTAGCTTTGCAGGTAAGCACGGCAGCGGGAGAGCTCAACAGTCATGAAACATAATTCTGTCAATGACTTTATCGTCCGTGAGGAATCTCCGCGGGGCGTGCGATTCCGTGCATTGCCTGGCGTGCGCAATATTTGTCTCGAAATTTCATATCGTGGTGAGGGATTCATGGGCTATCAAAGCCAACCTCACGGAGTGACAGTACAAGACCTTCTCAGCAAAGCATGGGTCACACTCACTCAAGAAAATACGACTCTCTACGGTTGCTCGCGGCTTGATGCAGGAGTTCACGCAAATCAGTATTTCGTAAATTTCTACACACGCAGCTCCCGTTCCTGTGAAGAAATTCATCGCTCTTTGAATGGGATTCTCCGCTCCCATTTGAATGTTGCTATTTCCGTTTACAATGCCCGCGATGTTGAGCCCGACTTCAACGCCCGATTCGACACTCTCGGCAAGCACTACCGCTATCGAATTTGGTATGGCCGAGGCCATCATGCATCTCTGACCACTGCTGCCTGGGCTGTGCGCAGTCGAGAGTTCAATGCCGAAATCCTAAGCAGTGCATTGAATGAGCTCACAGGTGCGCATGATTTTTCGGCATTTCGAGCATCCGACTGCACTGCAAAATCGACCGTAAGAAAGGTCGAAAGGATCGATGTTTGGGCGCATCCGTTCTACCCTGAGGCCATAGTGATCGAGGTTTGGGGTGAAGGATTTCTGAAAAACATGGTGAGAAATATGGTGGGCACCGCGGTCGATATGGCTACCGGAAAACTTTGCAGCACAACAATGACCGACGCCCTAAAGCATCTCGATCGTACCCGCATCGGACAATGCGCCCCCGCGCACGCGCTCACCCTTCAACGAGTCTTTTATATTCCTTCTCAGTGGAACGATGCGTTAAAGGGCTCTGCCCACCGTAATCATTGATCCTTTCTTCCAAGGCTTTGACATCAAGCCACAATAGGCAAGCCATTTCTTCTTTAAAAGTGTTACCTTTAAGGCAACCGATCGGTTGGGAGAAGAATCATGCGCAAACTCGCTTTGGCCTTGCTTGGGCTTTTCGCAGTGCCCATGGAAGGACTGGCTCAGCAAGCAGCCAATTTCGCACTTGTGAGTCCACCTGCACCCGCACGCCGCTATGGCATGGCAGGTTGCGGCCTCGGTTCAGTGCTGCTCCCAAATGGTCCACAGTTCATGACCTCAATTGTGAATGGTCTTTTTTGGAATCAGGTCTTTGTCATATCCAGCGGAACGTCGAATTGCCAAAACGACACAGTGCGACAAGCCGGACTCGATCAAGAACAATTTATGATCACCAACTACAGAGATATTGCGCGCCAAGCTGCACAAGGTGATGGCGAAGCGCTTGCAGGACTTGCAAGCGAGCTTGGATGTACAAGTCAAAATCAAAAATTGTTTGCAAAATTCACGCAAAAAAATCATCAGAAGATCTTCTCGCAACCGGGAGCAATTGCCGCCCTCAAATCTCTCAAAAGCGAGCTCAACTCAGAACGTACACTGGCACAGTCATGCAAATTCGCGGCCCTACCCGTGGGCCGCGGTGAAGTGCAGTGAGGAGAGTGCACATGATGAACCGTTGTCGGCCCCTCACTGTTTTTGCCGTTGTCGCATTTTCCCCGTTTGCACAAGCAGGCGTGCGACACAGCCGCTCGTTGAATGGAACGGGTCAACCCATACCCCGCTCACAAGACAGACAACCAAACGTTGGCGATCCAAATTTGAATCAAGGGATTCCTGTTCCAGTGCAGGCTCCCAATCAAGCGCCTATTCAGATTCCCGGACAGCC
>CAIZJW010000307.1 GCA_903933385.1 uncultured Silvanigrella sp.
GCTTTAAATGATCTGGGTTAAAAATTTTTCGCAGTTGATTCAATGGAGAATTTGGATTTTGTTTTTGTGAAGAAAGAATTTTTGCTGCCCACGCATCAAAAATTTTCAACGCCACATTTTGCTCTATGCGTCGCAGATGAGCTATCACTTGAAGCGGTGGGGGATTGTCGTTTGTTGTTTGTTCCTGCAGGCTTTGAAGATCTGTCTCAGACCAGTCACTGGATTCATTTTTCTTACATGAAGATATTAAAAAGAACGATGTAAAGACTATAATAAAACAGCTTACTAACCTCATTTTATCACTCACCATTTCCGCCCGTTACAATTTGCATCCGGCTTGAGTCAGCGGTGTTGCACGAGTTTATGTTTTGTTTGAAGCGTTCAAGGGTACTGCCAATCGAGGCGCGTATTGACAGGCCTGAGTCGTAAACTTGGGAATCGATTTTTGCACGCTCCAAAAAAGATTTCGAGAAAGTTGATATGGCAACTGTCCATTTCTGTTTGGCACTTGGCAGTGTCGAAATTCTTTTGACTTCAATCGTGCGGGGAGATGGATTGCTATTTGCCTGACGCCTGACAGCCCACCCTTCGCTTGCAAGGAGATAGTCATGTGGGCTCGATTCGTGTGCGCGCGCAAAGGAGATTAACTCGGAACTTGTGAGTGAAACGATATGTGCAGTGTTGTCGTAGGGGATAATTTCAAAGAGGCGTCCCCATGTGAGGCTGCCAGATGAAATTCCACTTCGCAGCGCGCCAGCGTTTAAAAAGGCTACGTCGATATTTTTTGAACTGAACTCTCCCCACTTTTCATCGGAGCTCCTCAGATGGGAGAGCCATGCATCAACTAAGCAAGCTGCAGCAGGTGATTGTGAAGTTCGTTCGTGTTTTAATTCACTGCTGAATGAGGTGATATTCTTATCCATAAATGATTTAAGACTGTTTCGGTGCGGTTCAAGAATTGCTTTGACTTCATTCCCTTCGTCTTTATTTATGAGTTGTCCTAAAAGTGATGGTTTTTTTGGTTTGCCGAGTGATTGTATTTTTTCGCTCTTCCACGCCCACTCTTCTGGATGACAACCGTTCCATTGATCGAAGTGTTGATCGCAAAGATAAACAGGATCTTGAAGATCTGTGGTAGCTGTATTTTTATGAATTTTGATTCGTGCATGTGCCATGCTTAAGCCCAAGCCGGAAGTCTGTATGACAGGAACTCCTGCAATGATATGACGCTGCGGAGAGTGGCTATGACCAGCAACAATCAAGTTCCATTGGCTCGCTGCGTTTGGGTGAGTTCGCAATGCCCGACCAAGCTCGTCAGCATCATTTTCCTTACATGCCTTGTCACCATGTTCGGCGGGCATTTTCATGTCACAGGCGCCACCTGCGTGAGAGAGAAGTATAGTGACCTGAGCGCCTTGTTTGCGCAGGGGCTCTGCCTCATTGAGAAGTACGTCATTCAACTGATTGAATGAAATGTCTTTGATGTTGTTTGGAATGCTCTTTACTGCTGTGGAGTCGGTTGTGTAGCCTGCAATTCCAACCTTGACGCCAGCGATGTTAAATACCACCGAGCGCGAGAAGCGCGGTGCGTTGAGTTCCGACCAAGGCACATTTTTTCCATCGTTCGACGAATTGACCGAGCTGGTTACGTACCAGAAGGTTCTCGTTGGTTGGGAAAGCCAGCTTTTAATTTTGTCCTGACCGAAATCAAATTCGTGATTTCCGAACGTACTCGCCATTAACCCGAGTGCTGAAAAAGAATCGACAATTGCCTGGCCTGACGTGGAATTAGAGAGGGCAGTCCCTTGATAGGAGTCCCCCGCGTCTAGGTATAAAAGTCGACCTTTTGCAGAGCGGCATGCAGCAGTTAGATAGCTTTCAAGTCGCTCAAGTCCGCCAACAATGACTGAGTGCGATTCAGTCTCAGACACCTTTAGATTGAAAATTCGTTCATCTGCGTGTCCATGTAAATCATTGGTACTGACTACAACGAGCGGGTCGGTTGGGAGAAGTTGCGAGGCAAGATTTCTATACTCCGTGGGAGAGAGAAGTCTTTCACACGTTCCTTGCGAATCAGTTCCTAGTGTGGCTCGGAGAAGTGATTTTTCCGATTTTTTTTTCACTGTGCATGCACACAGCAAGGATAAGAATAGTATAAATGCCGATGTTGACTTCAACATGAAGAAACTCAGTCTTTGGGGTGTTTTTGCTTTTTTTCAATCACAATCGTCGTATTAGGATTGTGGAAGTGCAAGACTTAAGAGTGAATGATGATGTCGGAGATTTTGGCGGCTCACTGGCAAGGTGCTGTCTGGAGACCTCTGTTCCAGTGTGAGCTCTACATCTCAACAGAAAAGCTCCGAAGAATTGCTTCTTCGGAGCTTTCTAACTTGAACGCTGGTGCAAAGAATCAGTTTTTGCTGCTTGCAGCAATCTGTTGAGCGACTTCTGCAGCGAAGTCCCCAGACTTTTTCTCAACGCCTTGGCCGAGCTCGAGGCGGACAAAGTTCGCGATTTTGAGGCCAGCAACACCAGCCTGCTTGCCTGCGTCAGACACATATGCTGCTACGGTTTTGCTGTCTTCCTTCACGAACAATTGTTCGGTGAGGCAGTTTTCCTTGTGCCATGTATCCATACGGCTCGAAACAATCTTTGGAAGCGCTGCTTCAGGCTTACCTTGATTTTTGTACTGCATCCAGAATACTTCGCTTTCCGACTTAACAATGTCAGCGGGAACAGCTTCGCGACTGGTGTAAAGTGGCTTCATGGCGGCAACTTGAAGGGCAACGTCTTTAGCAATTTCGCTGAGTGCGGGATTGCTGCGGTTTGCCGCGAGGCCTTCGCCCGTGAGCTCAACAAGGACTCCCACTTTGCCACCACCATGGACGTAGGAAGCAACGAGATTGCTACCAGTCCCGAGGGAGGCAAAACGACGTACAGTGATGTTTTCACCAATTTTCGCAACGAGGTTGGTGGTTGCTTCTGCAACAGTGCCGCCAGCGGTGTAGCTAGCTGCCGTGAGTGCTTCCACAGTCGTAGGATTGTTCTTGAGGATAATGGTTTGAAGATTAACAACGAAAGCCTGGAATTCTTCGTTGCGAGTCACGAAGTCAGTTTCGCAGTTAACTTCAACAAGGTATCCCTTGCCGAGGTCGTTCGTGATAACCGATGCAACAACACCTTCGCTCGCCGCGCGTGAAGACTTCTTTGCAGCCGCTGCGAGTCCGCGCTCACGCAAAACTTTGAGAGCTGCATCCATGTCGCCCGCTGCTTCGTCGAGGGCTTTCTTGCAGTCAGTCATGCCTGCGCCTGTTGATTCGCGGAGTTCTTTAACCATTTGTGGGGTTACTGTTGCCATTTTAGATTCTCCTGGTTCATTGGATTCGGAGTCGAATTCAGAAGGTTAAAAAAAGAGGGCACTGCTTACTTAGCAGCGCCTTCTCCTTCGTCTTCACCGTCGCGTGAGCGCAAGCGCTTTACTTTAGGGCCGCGTGCGGATTCGCTGCTCGTAGGTGAGTCTTCACGAACGATATCGCTTTTACGGCGCTGTTTGCCAGCGATGGTCGCATCAGCGATGAGGCTTGCGTAAAGCTTGATTGCTTTCAAGCTGTCGTCGTTTCCTGGAATTACGAAATCAACTGCCGATGGGTCGGAGTTGGTGTCGGTTACGGCAACCACTGGGATGCCCAAGCGATTTGCTTCTGCAATTGCAGTTGCCTCTTTCTTTGCATCGATCACAACCATGATGGATGGCAGTCCATTCATGTTCTTGATGCCGCCCAAAGAGCGGTCGAGCTTGATGCGAAGACGCTCTTTCAGAGCAACTTCCTTCTTTGTAATCGAATCGTATGTGCCGTCTGTCGCCATTTTCTCAATTTTCTTGAGCTTGGTGACGCTTGTTTTCACGGTTGCAAAGTTCGTCAACATGCCACCGAGCCAGCGGTGGTGAACATGGAACATTCCTGCGCGCTCAGACTCTTCTTTGATGATGTCTTGAGCTTGCTTTTTGGTAGCAACAACCAAAACGCTGCCGCCTTCAGCAACCGTGTTTTCAATTGCTGTGAGAGCGTTTTTGAAGAGTTTCTGGGTTTTTTGGAGGTCGATGATGTGGATCCCGTTGCGCTCACCGTAGATGAATGGGCGCATTTTTGGGTTCCAACGGCGAATCTGGTGACCGAAGTGAACGCCTGCGTCGAGCAGGTCTTTCAGTTGAACGTCAACTGTCATGATAAATCTCCTTGCCGGTTACGTGGTTTGACCCCAAACAGGACCAGGCTGCATTGCTGCCACCGGCAACGGCCCTGCTGAGCACTTAAAACTGGAAGTCTCGCTTAATCAAAGATTGGCCAAAAAGGCAAGGCTTTAGGGCTCCAAGACTACGTCAAGAGGGATAGGATCCTGGAATGACAGGTCTTGGGCTGTCAATGCAGGCTCTTCTGGCGTTTCGCCATTGAGCGAAGCGAGGGCCTGAGCCATTTGTTCCTGGTCCTCGGGCTTCATCTGTAAAGAACGAAGCGATGGCAGATCAGCGAGTGCCTTAAGACCGAATGTTTCAAGGAACCGCTGTGTTGTCTTGTATTCCATCGGGCTCCCAACCTCTTTCCGCTGCCCTGCTACGGCAATAAGGTCTTTTTCCTTGAGGGCAGTCATGATGGATGAGGAGTCCACTTGGCGGATGGTGTTCACTTCGCTACGAGTCACGGGTTGGCGGTACGCGACGATAGCAAGGGTTTCCAAGGCCGACTTTGAGAGGCTTCGTGGCTTACTGACAAATTGTTTTTTCACGAGGTCAGCGTATTCAGGGCGCGTCCTGAGTTGGTACTTACCCCCGCATTCGAACAGAAAAAACGAGCGGGGCTGGTAGTCTGCCATGAGATCCCGGAGAGCGAGGCGAACATCAGAGAGGGAGACTTCCCCAATGACATTTCGAATTTCACTCACTTCCAGTGCGTGTTCTGCTGCAAAAAGAATCGCCTCAACTTGTTTTTTAAGTTCCTCAAAGGGCGAAATGCTTGATGCGCCCTCAAGTGTGCGAGACACTTCCTCTTCGTTGAGAAATTCCATGTGGCCCCTCGATGTCGAAAGAACTGGACTATGGATACGCGATTGCTGCGTGTGTGGTCAAATTGCAAAGCTGAGCTCGTCAGTGTTTTGAGAATTTTACTCAAGATTTCTGTCATATATGCCTTTTTCTCTGCGGGCCAGGTTCAGGCTGAATCATCGAATTCACAGCCGACCTCGACAGCCGGCTCCATTTCAAACATTCGCCTGACCTGGAATGAAGACGCGCAAAATTTCCGAGGTCTTCAATTTTTTGCAGTTCCCGTAAAGGAGCTAGAAGAGAGAATTTCTTCTCTTGAACCGGCTAGAGAAGCTTATCGAGCATTCAATTTCTGGCTTTTGCCCAATCGCGATCTTCGGGAGGCACTGCAAAAGTCTCTGACGCGCGAGCAACGTGAATTCCGAATGGGCGCGCCCGATATAGAGTGGCCCTATCCCGAAGTTGGCTTGGGAGCTCTCCTGATTCGCGAGGCTTTTGCCGCGTCAACGCCGGGTGACTGCCCTTCTGAACAAATGCACTTCTTAGAGGTTTCGGACGCACTGCCATGGCGGAAAGTTTCCTTTGAAAGGCACAATTTCGAGCGACATCTTAGAATTGAATCAAAAAGTAATTCAGCAGATAAATGTTATTTTATTAAGTTTGATTTTGTATTTGAGCCGCGGAGTGGGGAAGGTAATTTCGCATTGTTAAACAATGGCAATGCGCATTTTTCTGGGCCAATTTACCCATTGTGGCAGAACCGCCCAACATCGACTCAACTACGATTCAACGCAAATACATCAAAACTGACGCTACTGTGCACAGGTTGTCGCACGACAGATTCAGGAGAGGTAGTCACTGATTTTGTTGGTTTACCCCCCGCTCTGACTTTCACTCAGAAATTCAGAACCTTGGGTGATGTTTTTTCAGTAAGCACTGCGCTCTTAAAAAAGACTGCGAACGATTCGGCTTGGCTTGATAATGATGAAATTTCCCGAACTGTTAAGATTTTTTTCGATTATGCGGGCGGGGCTATTGCCCGTGCCGAGAAAACTCGGGGGCGAGGCTGGGAAACTGCGGTAAGAAGTAATTTACTTATTGATCGACTCATTGCTGAGCAAGAGGGAGAAATTCAGCTCCACCCTTCTTTTGGTAAGGTGAGTCCACTCCTTGGCGACTACCATAGAGCAGCATTGTTTCGCGCGCTTGCGCGGGATTTTCTTCGACATTCGCTCTCCGAGCTTTCGGCCAATGGAACATGGTTACAACGGAGAGAAGATGAAAAGGTTGTTAGTTTTTTAGCAGAGATTTGGCTCAATAACGCCTTCCCTAAGCTAAACCGGCTCAAACAGATTTCAGAGAACCTTTCATTTCTTCCGTTCTTCAGAGCCGTGCAGCAAGGGAATGCATTTTTAAATAATTCAGTTTTTGTTGGCACCGAAGAGCAGCCAGGCGAACTCGACTTTAATATTTACTATGAATTTTTGGCACCTATGAAAGGTGCCCTGATAGCTGAACGTATTCGCCGCTGCGCAGCACCTGAAGTGTTTACTGCGCTCAGTAGAATTTCAAATGAGATTGCCAACGGACAAAATTCAATTCTAGAATTTAAGAATTTAATCGTGACATCATCACCATTAAAAAGTTGTCTCACCCCGATGCACTCGGGATTGCTTCCTGAATCACTTCCGGAAGAGAAGATTGAAATTGAATCTGATAAGAATCAATTGTTGATTGAAAGACGAGTTCTTCCGAATCCTCCATCCCACAATTTTCTTTTTCCCCAACAAGATTTGAAAAGAAGAGAACCTCTGAGTGTTGCAATTAAGGATGTGCGAGGCTCCGAAGAGAATGTAGTCATTCCTGCAAGCGAAACAGACTCCACGATAATACCTCTACCCAAATACGCCGCTGATGCTTTGATCCTTGAGCCGAATCGCGCGACCAGTGGCGATCGCTTGCGTTGGCCACGTCCGCTGCGAACAGTGCTGCAGGCATTATCGCTCAATTACGATTCCCGTCGCTCTGATTTGGTTCTTCGAAGTCAATTGCAGACAACGCAAACCGGAGATGAGTGGTCGCGCGCCCTATTGCTTGGATTCAGGCGCGAGTTTGCGAGAAATAATCTGGACCTCCAATTCACGACACGAACACCTTCATTAATTGCAGAAACATCAGCAACGCTGACGATTTCTTCAAACATTCGATTAGAGCGGGCACCTCCATCATTTCTTGCACTTTCATACGGAGTTGAGCGCGGCGCTGGGGGGAGTCTTCTTTATCCGGATGGTGCAGGATTACGACTCTGGCTCCGCAGGCCGCTTTCGCTTTCTGCACTTCAAGAAAAGATGGTCGATCCGAACCAGGAGTGGATCTTTAGCTATGCAGCAGGTCTCGCCCCACGTCTTACCTGGAGTGAAATTGTTTCCTACGGATTCAGCGAATCTGGAGTCGACGTTGGATTGAGATCAGTTCCTGCCTGGCCCTCTGGGCAATTTGTGTCCACCGATTATGCTTTGCTGAGAAGTGAGCTGAGACAGACACTTACGCAGAATTTGAATGCTTCGCTTGCAAAAACAATTCTATTTCAGCACGCGGTGCTTTATGGGGCGCATGTTCTAGCGTTCGATCAGCTCCAAACCGAGCGAGAAGTCCGTGTTGATGCCAGGGTCGCACAGTCATTGGTTATTGGCATTAGAATGTTTGGTGCGCTCTTTGGAGCGAAAGATCAGGCTGTTTCGCTTGAAGTTGCGCGTGCCCTGACCTCTCCTGCCCGAACCTCATTTGGGTTGAGTCTCGGTAAAGCTGTGAACTGATCGCACGCTGCAATTTTTATCCCCGAGTTGAAATGCGAAATCATCTACACTCAACAAGGTGGAGGCTTATTTCGCATGGATGTCTCGCGTTATTTGCAAAAAGTAGCCGGTTCAGCGCGCCCGAAGCGATATGTGCTGTTTTTGCAGAAATCTCGAATGGTGTCTGAACAGGAGACCAGGCTGCTTGCAAAAGCCACTGAGCATGCGCTTCCTGGGTATATAATGATTCGCCTGGATGATCCTAACGAAGGTCTTAAGGTTTTAAATGTTAAAAATGTAGAGGTGGTGGTACTTCATCACTCACTCATGAATTCCAGCGATGAACTCGTTGAATTGGCAAAGCAACTCAAGGAAAGAAAAAAAGTCACTGTCCTTTTCGTTACGAATAATGAGCGCGCGCTGATTGATTCATACAGAGAAAAAATGGCTCTCTACGAAGAGCTCGACGATTTTGTGGCTGCACCCATTGACCCAGCAGAGCTGTTTAAGAAATTACAGAAGGTTGGCAGTGTAGAGGCACGGGCAGCAAAGCGATTTTCGATTGATACAGGCGTCAAGATCAGGAGAATTGATAATCTCGAAGAGCTAGATGGCAAACTATTGGATTTGAGTCTTGTTGGTTGTGGACTTGAAATTGGCACGAATACGGCAATGAAGCGTGATGAACAGCTCAGAATCCAAATTCCACTTTTTCAATTTGGAATATTTCATCCTCAGTACGGCGATTATTTAAAGCTCTCCCTGAGAGTCAGGAGAATTTCAATAAATGGTGGCGGTGTTGGCTGCTCGGTTGAGCATTTAACGCCGATGCAAAACGACTGTCTTGTCAATCTCCTAGAAGATGTATCTCGGCGGCAACGAATATTTCGAATGACACAAAAAGATAAAAAGGGAGCACAACTGAATGCGAAATAATAAAAGATCCTTGTTAAAGTTTGGAGTTCTCGCTCTAGTTTCGATGAGCGTCGTAAATTGTGTCAACCCACCTCAACGCGCTTCGGGAGTGAATCCGAGTCCGGCCAAGAGTCCGATCCCTGACGCTGATAAGGGCGACAGATTGGAGTCCGAGCCTTCGCCGACGGGTGATGACATTAGAGGAGATCGTTCGCCTGGGAGAGCTATTCCCGTAAATCCTGCACCTGCCCCTGGCGCAGGAGAAGTCAAAGTAAGCTACTGGTTGAATACAACTGACAACAGTAACTGTCTTTCCGTTCAGGTTGCCGGAAGCGCGACCGCAATCACCGCTCCGTGCACAGGTGGTGGCAGAACCTCTCCACAGTGGGTAGAACAAGCATTTCCTTCATCCGGAGCGTCCGCATTCAAGGCGGTTCTGAAAGTTGAAACAACTGACAAAACACAAGCCAAAGCTACAGCCAGTTCCGATAATTTGGGTGATGCTTCGTGGCGCTGGCGTTGCGTCACAAGCCAGGACCCAGTGAGTAAAGCATTTATTCATACCGCTTGTTACGAAGATGGAAACACTCTGAATAAGAGTTTTGAATCCTCCGATTTGTTTGTTCAGATCAGTGGCCCAGAGAATGTTGATTTGGGTGGAATACAATGCACCAAGGCAACAAGTGTCGATCTTGTTCGCTGTGCTGCGAAATAAAAAGCATGGATCATAATAAAAACAGAGGCCCCACGCATTCTCTGCGTGGGGCCTCTGTTTTTAGATGCCTCTTGATTCAATTATGAGTGCTCAACAATCTTTTTGAGCTCATCCTTGAAGAGCGGAACAGCTTGGAACAGATCTGCAACAATTCCATAGTCGGCCTTTTGGAATATCGGAGCATCTGGATCGGTGTTTATTGCAACGATCACTTTCGATGTTCGCATACCTGCAAGGTGCTGAATTGAGCCTGAGATCCCAAATGCAATGTAGAGGTTAGGATTCACTGTTTTGCCAGTTTGACCAACCTGCATCTCGTGCGGTGCGTATCCGGAGTCAACAGCTGCACGTGAGGCGCCTACGGTCGCTCCAACGACATCTGCGAGATCGTGGAGAATCTTGAAGTTATCTGCATTTGCCATCGCGCGACCACCTGAGATAATGAGGCTCGCCTCGGTGAGGTCTGGCTTTTCAGATTTGCCTTTGCGCACTTCAACTATTTTAGACTTCATTGCAGCAGCGTCGATGTTTGCTGCAAATTTTTCTACGCTAGCCTCAGCAGCGGCATTAAAAATCTCAGAGGGAATTACATTGGGTCGCACGGTGACAAAGGTGAGTGCGGTTTGGCTTCCTACCTCTGCAATACACTTGCCAGCATACATGGGGCGCCGTGCAGTGATTTTGTCTCCGTCAACGGCAAGTGAAATTACGTCTGTGAGCATCGCCGATTTATGGCGCGCAGCAAGGCGTGGAAAGAAGTCGCGACCCGTAGGAGACGCAGGGCCGATCACGAGTTGGTATGCATTTTTCTGAATGAGTTGAGAAATGACTTGGATATGTGGCTCGCACTGATAGGTGTCTGTTGCTGAATTTTCAACAACAAAAACCTTGCTTGCACCGAAGGTTGCCAAGGTTTTTGCGTGCGCGGCACATCCGTCACCCATCAGAACTGCGTGGATATTTTCTGTCTTGCCACCGAGAAGTCTGCGAGCTTCGGTGAGAAGTTCTGCCGCTGTAGATTTGAGTTTGCCATTTCGGACTTCCGCATAGACGAGAACGTTCATGTTGCTAATCTCCATATTCCGAATTTGTCTCAGATGACTTTGGCTTCACTGCGCAACAAACCAACCACTTTCTTCACCATGTCGGGCAAAGGCTCGCCTTTGAAGACCTTTCCGGCGGCCTTTTCAGAGGGAAGAGCAAAACCGCGAACGGTTACGAGTGGAGAGTCGGAGAGCACTTCGGAGAGTTTCTTCTCTGCCAAAGGCTTCTTCTTTGCTTTCATGATACCTGGAAGAGGTGGAAATCGAGGTTCATTGAGGCTCTTGTGAGCGCCGAGAACCATTGGAGCTTTGACATCGTAGATTTCCATCATGCCGCCTTCAACTTCACGTTCAATGCGGGCCGATTGAGCTCCGTCTTGCCATTCGATTTTTGTGGCAACCTGAATGTGCGGCATTGCGCAGAGTTCAGCGAGCATGGGGCCGATATGGGCCGAATCGTCGTCGATTGCCTTCTGTCCGAGAAACACCACGTCGGGTTTTTCTTCCAGTACAACTTTTGACAAAGCAGATGCCACGCAGAAGGAATCGAGTTCGCCTGAGTGACCCTCAGTGTTGATCCAGACACCTCGGTCGATACCCATGGCCATGGCCTTGCGCATTCCTTCTTGAACTCGCGTTGGACCCATGCTGACAACAACGCTCTCACCTGTGTGCTTTTCCTGAGTGCGAACGGCTTCTTCTATGGCGAATTCATCATATGGATTAACCATATATTTGAACTCGGAGTCATCTAGGCTTTTGCCACCCGACGCGAGTTTTACTTTTGTTTCCGTGTCCGGAACGTGTTTTACCAGAACAAGAATTTTCACGTGTTCCTCCGTTTGGCTTCTTTGCTTGTGCAGGGGGAAGTCTACATATTTTCCTAGGTCAGTCAAAAAATTCTCAGCAAGTATAGCAACATATCTGTCGATACAAATAGGTGCGCCGTTTTGTTTGACGGGGATGGTCAATGGCGAAAGAAAGTCCGCTTAAATTGGCAATTGCGTCTTTGGTAGCCGTGGCTTCGTTGGTTTATCTCGCGACCACCTGGTTTGAGGTTGACGTATTTCAAAAATTACAGGTTTCTCTGTCGAGCCTGTGGAACGATCCACAGGATTCAAATTTCGGCAGTGGTTCAGATTTTCAAACTGAGATTTCCTCGAAAAGCTCAAAGAAAGCTTCAGATTCCGGCAAAAATGACAAACAGGGCCTGGATGAGCCTTTGAATCTTAATGCAGGCGGAAACCTTGAAGAACTTGGCGAGGATCTCATGGAAGATCGCCTTTGGGAAGAGGGAATTGCACGCAGCAGAAGCGAAGGTGTTCGCAGTGGCAACGCTGTTCTCGAAGCCTTAGCAGAAATCGACTCATGGAGCCCGGTCGAAGCTGGCTATAATCCACTCAAATTATCAATCTATTTGCGCTATCCTAAAATTTGGGTGCGGCTGAGTGCTTTCGCTTTTGCTTTAAAGGCACGTGCTTTAACGGAAAAGCAGGAACAAAAAATTTCGCGGCTGATAACCCTTAAAAGCCGCGAAAATCCAGCACAAGTGCGACGATTTCTCATGCGCTACGAACGACGCGATCCAGAGTTATTTGAACTTTTGATGGATCGTCTTGTTGAGCCGAACACTCCTTTGGAAGAGCCCGCGGTGCCGGAGATAGAGGAGAACTCCAACGACGCTTCCTAGCATGAGCGAAAGTGCCAAAAGAAAAAACCAAGTTTCTCGGAACGGCATGATTTCAAAGTTCATTCCAAAAAAACTTGTCCAGAATCCGAGAGGAACTAGGAGAGTTGCCATGAGCGTGAGCCGCTTAATTTGCTCGTTGGTTGAATATCCTGCAGCTCCCCAGTGCACATCAAATAAGGCCACCAGGTCGATGTGGATGAATTCTATTTCATGACGGAGTCGTTCTTGGTGATCAAGAACGTTACGAAACATGAGTTCGTTCTCGGTGCTCAATTCGCAGCAGGCCATGAATTCTCTGAGTACTGGAAAAGTAGCAGCGACAGACCTTTGGAAACGGACTGCGTTGCGTTTTAGTTTGACAATAAGTTTTGGGGAAAATTTCTCGGATACAATGAGAGTTTCCGCTTCATTGATAAGATCGGCAATCCTCGCTGCACGCTGTTCTGCGCTGTCGACGCACGCATCGAATATATTATGAATGATCTGCGCAAGGCTCAGATTTAGATTGAGCTGCATGAAATCTGTCCATCGCGATGGTCCAGGAGCCGGATGATCTGCAACGATGATAATGAGATTGCTCTTGATGACGAGGTGTAATTCCGTAATTGCTTCAATTTCGGGTTCGAAATGATGGAGCACTAAAAAGATATATTCAGGAAATATTTCGAATTTTGCGCGTTGGTTGCCTTTGCGGCAATCCTCAAGAGTCAGGGGATGCAATTCAACCAGTCGACAGACTTCCACGAGTTGGATGTCCAGCGCATGGCTGTCTTTGCTGAGCACAAATTCATGAACCGGCACGCCTTTTTGCGCAAGTTGCTCACGCGTGAATCGGATGCTCTCC
>CAIZJW010000308.1 GCA_903933385.1 uncultured Silvanigrella sp.
ACGATCTTCTCATTCAAACCTCAACCACAACATTCACCTTTTTGGGCTACGTGATTCCCTCCTCTGCGTTTCTTTGGAACCTCGCGCGTCCGAAGAAGAGGCGTGCGCTTTGGTTCGTAGGGCTTCCTGCGCTGGTTATTTACGCACACAGCGAGCTTGAGCCCATTATCAGCGCCAAGCCCGATTTCATTCTTGTATCTGCTGCTCTTGGTATTGTTGCGGCGCAGAAACTAGCTGTGCCACAACGGTTTTTCGTCTCATTCTTTTTTCTGGTGGCTGGGCTTTCTTTCAAGGTGACTTGGTTCCACGCGGCTGCGGCTCTAGGGCTTGGGTTTCTCTTTTGCCTGTGGCGCGATCGCCTAAAGCATTCACTCTCGCACTGGCTTCGTGCTGGCTTTCTCCCTGCGCTCGGCGGAGCCTCTCTCGCTGCACTTTGTGTTTGGCCTGTTTTTTACAAGAACATTTTGATTTTTGGTAACCCCATTCATCCCACACAGGCTGGCCCTTTTAAATCGGCCGTCGCCACCCAACAGTTCCTCACGTATTGGGAGGGAATCTCAAAACGGCCTTCGGGAATTTCGGCAACACTTGCCAACATTGCGCAGGTCTTTCCGCGTGAAGTGATGCTCCTTGGGCCCCTCATCCCTGTTCTTCTTATGTGCGCTTGGTATGGTTTTAAGGCTCTTAAAAGAGAGTCACAGCACGCGCCACGGCGGGCTTCCGTTCCCTTGGCACACCTCAGGCCTTGGCTTCTAGCCTGGGTTGTTTATCTTGTGGTGTGGGGAATTATTTTACGTTTCGATATTTTCAATCGGTTCGTAGCTGTTGTCTCTATTTTTCCGCTCCTGCTTATTGCGCATTTTGCGCGCTATTTGCCCTCGGCAGGCATTCTTGCCCTGGGGCTTCTCACTCCTTTTGCCATAAATAGTGCCACCGAAGTGAAGCTCCGGCGCATGTGGAAGGGAGCACTTCAATCGTACGATGAATACTCACGCGATAACTTCTCGCCCTCCATTCAAGATTTTCGCGAAGCCAAAATCATTCATGCACATGCCCGGGAGAATTTTGGAGAGAACTGGCGCCAGGCGTGTCACATTTTCACGAACAAACCGAATCACTATTTTTTCAACACACGCTTCATTGCTTTCGACGATCAAAATTTTGAGTACCACATTAACACCTTTGGGCGTGAAGCTTTCGAGAAGTGCCCGTGGGCCTATTTTAAGAGCATAAAGGCCTGCTATTTGCTCGCCACACACGAACTCGAGTTCTCACAATGGCCTGCACCCATGGCCCGGTTGGCCGATGCAGCGACTTTCAATTTCGCTACAAATGAAAATTCCGACCTCAGGCTTCTTTTTGTATCGCCCGAGGCCATTGAAGCCAAAATGCGTGCGACACCTGGGTGCTTTGGAGTTCTCAATCCTCAAACCAACACCCCGGGCCCTGCGCAATCCCCCCACTCCCATGAGCCTCTAAAGGATCACGCACAGTGAATGTTGTTGTTATTTGGCAGAGCCTTGTTGTTTCTGCGTATCGAAGTTTTTGGGTTCACTTGGCAAACAGCCTAAAAGGCAGCGTGACAGCCGTCGTGCCCCATGAATTCTGGGAGCTTGGCGGGCAAATGGTGACCTGCGCCCCTTTTTCCGAGCAGTGGGA
>CAIZJW010000309.1 GCA_903933385.1 uncultured Silvanigrella sp.
GAAACAAGTTCTGCTGAATTTATCAACAGGCTCCCTGTTTCTAACATAAAATTATTCTCCTGCGCAGCAGAGACGTCGGCAAATCAACCGGAAAGGACACAAAGAAGCCGACTTGACAGCTGACTCACTTACATCATTGATAAAAAATGCATTCAAATTACGCAATCCGAGATGACTTGAGTTACCAACGGCGCCGTGCTCAACTCCTTCATCGCTCTTCAAGAAGGTTGAATTCATGGCAGCCCATCTGTTCAGAAAATACTCGGAAAAAATCCCATTCCGGCTCATGCGACATTTTGTGAACCTTTGGCCGCCTTTTCTGGGAGCAGGCATTCGGGTGATTGAAGCTAAAAAAGACTTCACCTACATGAGAGTCGAGTTAAAACGGAGTTGGTACAACATGAATTATGTCGGGACACAATTTGGCGGAAGCATCTATGCCATGGTTGATCCCTTCTTCATGCTTATGTTGATGAACCTTCTTGGCAAAGATTACATCGTTTGGGATAAGGCAGCGCACGTTAAATTCATAAAGCCCGGCCGCACGCGGCTCTTTGCTGAATTCAGAATTAATCCCGAAACAGTTGAGAGCGTAAAAAACCTGACCGAAAATGGAGGCAAATATATATTCGACCTACCCGTCGATGTGTATGCAGACAATGGTGAGAAGGTCGCTCACATCGTCAAGACACTTTATGTCAAAAAGAAATAACCACCGCACTAGCGAACGAAATCGCGTCAAACAGTCCAAATCGAACTGAGTTTCAAGAAACCATCCTTTTTTGTGAAAATCTAAAGATGAAAATCGACGCAAGTGCATCTAGTCATAGGATGTCATGAATTTTCCTTCTCTGGCCATTTGAGTCAGCAACCAAGAAAGGAAACATCCCATGCAACTCAGATATTTCTCGGTTTGGGCAGGCGGGCTCTATCTTTTGCTCGGTATTTTTGGCTTCGTGCCTTTTCTCGTTTCGGAACCATCAGCAAATGCACCCAACATGAACGTGACATCAGCATTCGGACAACTGTTTGCAATTTTTCCAGTGAACTCGCTTTTGAACGTCGTTCATGCCCTCATTGGGGTTATCGGCTTGTATGCGTACACCTCTGCCGATTCTTCAAAGAGTTACGCTCGCTGGTGTGCTGGAATTTTTGGTGTGTTTTCGATTTTAGGGATGCTTCCTTTCGCTCGCACGTTTTTCGGGTTGTTGCCGCTCTATAGTAATAATATCTGGTTGCACGGAATCACCGCAATTTTAGCTTCGTATTACGTGACACGCAAAACCAAAGCAGTGGGAGCAGGTGGCTCAGCGGAATCATTGGGTGCATACCGCGAAGGTCGGCGTGGCTCTCAAGAGCGCAAACCGTCCGATCTCGACAAAGCCGGCTGAAACCTTCACCGCGCTGCGCTCACTCTCCCCGCATTCGATCTTCAAAGGCGCTGAGGGCAACCTTAGCGCCTTCTCCCATGGCAATAATGATTTGCTTGTAGGGCGTCGTTGTGACATCGCCTGCGGCATAAATACCGTGAGCACTTGTGCGACCCTTGCCATCCACTTGAATCTCTCCAAACTTGCTCAATTCCACCAGGCCTTTCACACAGTCGCTATTGGGAAGCAATCCAATTTGCACAAACATTCCGTCAAGCTCAATTCTCGTGAGTGTTCCTGATGTGCGATCTTCAACTTCAATGGAAGTGAGCTTCGTTCCGTCTCCAAGAACTTTATCTGTGCGAGAGTGCAATAAAATTGTTACGTTCTTCATCGACTTCAATTTTTCAATAAGCACCTGATCCGCCTTGAGAGTATCGGCGAACTCAATGAGAATCACTTCTCTGCATATGCCGGCCAAATCAATTGCAGCCTCCACTCCAGAGTTTCCGCCACCCACAACTGCAACCTTTTTCTCTTTAAAAAATGGTCCGTCACAATGAGGACAATAGGCGACACCACGCCCCAGATACTCAGACTCGCCGGGCACATTGAGAGTTCTCCACTTGGCCCCCGTAGCCACAATAACCTGCGAGGCTTGCAGTTGCTCTCCGCTTTCAAGTGCAATTGTTTTGAGAACGCCATCTTTGAGCTCTTTGAATTTACGGTGCTCAAAAATTGCAACTGGGTAACTCCGTACATGTGATGCTAACCCAGCCGACAACTGGGGCCCCTCGGTGTACAAAACAGAAATGAGATTCTCTATTCCTTTTGTTTCATTCACCTGCCCGCCAATTTTTTCAGCCACGAGAGCAGTCCTTAAACCTTTTCTCGCACTATAAATTGCAGCTGAAACGCCTGCCGGACCTCCCCCCAAAACTGCAACGTCGAAAGTACCGAGATTTTCTTCAAGTGCGTTTCCATCAACCGACGTGCCGAGTTCTTTTTCCAGCTTAGTGAGCAGTTCAATCAGAGAACCACGACCACTGTGAATAAGTTTGTCTCCAACAAAAACGGCCGGCACGCCCTGAACATTTAACTTCGCGAGCTCTTCCTGAACAACACTACCTTCTACCATCGTATGAATGATACGCTTTCCGAAAATTGCAATCTGGTTCAACGCTTGAACAATATCGGGACAATTTTCACAGCTCAAAGATACAAATGTTCTCACCTCAGAATGTCCGCTGAGGCGAGACATGCGAGCTTGCAAACCAGGGTCGGGAACTTGGCCTAAACCCGACACATTGAGCACTGCCAAAATCAGGGAACTAAATTCATGCCCACCTGGAATTCCAATGAATGACACTCCCGTAGAATTCCCGTCTTTCAGAATTTCAAACTTTGGAACGTTAGATTGCAACTCATATTCCAAAACACTCAAATTCGGTGAACAGGAAGCGACCTCTTGAAGCAGTTCTTGAAGTTCGTTCTGCTGGATATGATTCGAAGTGAAGATCCGGAATTGAATTTTACCCTCGATCTTCGAGAAGTATTCCATCAGCTGCTTTTTAATTTCCTGGTCTAACATTTTGACCTCCTCAACAAGGCTCAGTCCAGCAGAACGAAAAACAATTGGAAGTAAACTAGAAATCCAATCCGGAGAGAATTCGGATTAGATTTTTCCAACGAGATTCAATCCTGGCTTAAGAGTTTCCTGACCAGGCTTCCACTTCGCAGGACACACTTCACCCTTATGGCTTGCGACAAATTGAGCAGCCTGCACTTTGCGAACAAGCTCTTCTGCATTGCGACCAATGCCATTGTCGTTCACTTCGATAATTTTGATGAGTCCCTCTGGATTTACGACAAAGGTGCCACGATTGGCCAAGCCTTCGGACTCGATATGAACACCAAATGCACGACTCAAATGACCGGTTGGATCAGCAAGCATTGGGAATTTAATTTTCTTGATTGTGTCAGAGGCGTCGTGCCAGGCTTTATGTGTAAAATGCGTATCTGTGCTTACCGAGTAAACTTCAACACCCATCGAGCGAAGCTTGTCGTAGTTATCGGCCATGTCACCCAATTCTGTGGGACACACGAAGGTAAAGTCAGCAGGATAGAAGAAAAAGATAGACCACTTACCCTTGAGGTCATCCTGAGTCACAGTTTTAAACGAATCGTTTACGTAAGCCTGAACGCTAAAATCGGTCACCTTGGTGTTAATCAAATTCATAGGGCACCTCATCAATTGAACTTTCGCAAGGAGCGGCCTTCCGTCCTTACAATTGAATCATCGCCATTTTTTTTGATAAGCAAAGTTGATTATTTCTATTTACTGATAGGTTTTGTCTATATCTTTCAAAGATACTGAATTGATTGAATTTTATAAACAAAAGAAAGAGCGGAGAGACAATTTCAGAGTCACTTAATGCTGATTTGGGTGACATGATTAGCAAGGTGTTCAAGCCACTCGTACTCAAAAAGCATAATTTTTGGAGAGTACGGCCGTTCATCACCAGAATTGGATGTGTCGTAGTCGTAGACTCCATCCTTTCCGGAAAACTCCGAGTTTCTCACGTAAAAAACACCTTGCCCGCGACAACCTCCGGCCGCTTGATAACTTTTCATCAATTTATTTCGACTTTCGCGCTGAACCTTTGCCTTTCTCAGATACTCTTTTCGCTGTGCATCGGAATCAGTTTTCTCAGCCTTATGTGTGAGCTCTTCTTGAAGCTCATCAAAATAACGAATGGAGCTTTCCACAAACCCGCAGTTGCGACTCGAACGATTGTCGTCGAACCCAACAACATAAACAGAATGCCAGAAACTCTCATGATTATAGATCACCTGAACGGGAGCCTTTTTAGACACAAGAGCTTCTTTAACTCTCTCGACGATATCGGGAGGATTGAGGCCCACATTCCATTCATTTTCCGCAGGGTCTGAGAAAATCACGTCGCGCGTGAAAACTGGCAAGTTAACGTAGCCAGTGACAACCGACTTTAAATTGTCAAACCAATTGATGATGACTCCATACTCGCTTTCAGCCGAGCTCGGAGTTGCGGGAAAAATGTCGCCTTTAGAGTCTTCTTTGTACCACCCTTTAGTGAAGGGATAATTTTTATTGAGCAACGACTTTCCAGTCGCGTTAAAAATTTCAATGCTATCGGTGCGCCAATTGGCCACGTTTTTTTGATTTTTCTTAACGTCAGACGCATTGATTAAATACCGTTCAGAGAGATCGAGCGGACCATTGGATGCTCTCGACAAACCTGGGTTCAACCGAGCGAGCCACCATTCCGCAATTCCCGTCAGGGACATGTACAGGCACGTTCCAGCGTCTTCTTGATGCGGTGAGGGCAACACGTAAGGCACGAGCTCATTGAATCCACCAAGATCATTGGTGTTTGCGATAATCTCGGGCTTGTAGGATGCGGGAGTTGCAAAAGCAGACTCGCACGAAATCGCGAAGCTGCCCCACAACATCCATCCAAATATCGAAAAGGACTTCCTTTTCTTAAACATCCCGACAATCTCCCGTGCTTCGGCCGCAACATTAAGCACATCGCCCCCAGAGTCTCAAGCATTGTCTTCAAGCGATCACAAAAACAGCCGATAACCCTTTAAGAAGGTCACTGTCGCGGCCGAATTCTCATGGTCTGCAAAGGAGCTTTACTTGGGAAGGTTGTTCCTTGGTTTCAGTATGTTTTGCTTTGTGTCGTCAGCATGCAAAAACGACTCAAGCGTGACTGAATACAGAGACGATGGTGACGTTTTGGCGGCTATTGCCGGCAATGGCGCATCGGAGGCTCTGCTGGCTGCAGGGCTGGTTATTGATACAAGCGAACAAATTCATACTCAGCGAAAGAACTGGTTTGCAAAGAACATGGTTGCACTTTCCGACGCTGATTCAGGTGC
>CAIZJW010000310.1 GCA_903933385.1 uncultured Silvanigrella sp.
CTAATATCTCCCTCAGTGAGAAGTACTTTTTTGTCACCCCGAATTGCCATGACACTTTGCAGGGGTTTCTGCTCGCGCAGAGCAGCGGGTGACCAGCCGTTGCAAATTCCCATCCAAGCCCACTCATCATCGTGCGCCCATGAGAACGTCTCTAGCCAAAGATTCCAGTCATGTGAGGTCAGAGGGAGATATTTTTTAAACTCGGCGCTTAGTGTAGCGCCCTCTGCGAGCAAGGGCTTAAAGGTTGAAGATGCTGCATTCGCCTCGCGTGCATATTCTTGATTCAGTGATTTATATGAATCATCGTATTCTCCGAGTTTCTCAAGCTTGTCTTCGAGACTGAGAAGAGAAATTTCGGCTTTTGAGCCAGAGAACTTTTGAGTCTGTTGCTCAAGTTTCTCCAAAACTGCATTCGACAGAGATTTTTGCGACATTAAATAGTCATATTTTTCAGCTGGAGAAAGGAGGGCCAACTCTTTGGGATCTTTTTTCGCGATGGTTTTCAAATATTGCTGAACGAATCTTGAAAAGAGTGCTCCGCGCCCCTTGAGATTTTCACTCTCCGTGGAGCTTTTTCTCAAGATATATCTGTCGGCCAAGCCCTTTGAGTAATGAGGCCACCATGTGTCAGACCAGGCCTTTGCGCGCTCACCTTTCGTTTCATTCTGAATAGCTGCCCAGTCGAGAGCGTTGGCAGAGAGTCCAAGACTTTCAGGCGAGTTGAACCGACCGAGAGATTCTTTCAATTCTGAACGATCGTTGAAGCGTCTCTGCAAACAGCCACTCAGCCCGATAAAAAAAATAATCAGCGTGGCGCGCATGACAACCTCTTTCAACACAGTCATACAACCCCCCGGTTTGAACTTCATGAATCGTGCCAAATTGTATCTTACAGCTTGCAGTTGGAACAGTCGCACGCGGGCGAGAAAGAGTCATTCTGTTGTATTTTTTTGGCTGTTCGCATTTATAAAATGGGGAGTAGCTATGAAACCGCAACACTCGAGTTTGCCGACAAGCTCCGTTGAATAAATTGCAACATAGAGACACTCTTTCCGCTCGGAGGCAACTTTGGAACGCAATTCAAGCTTTTCCATGAATGTACTCCAAGATTCAAGTAAGGTCGGTAACGCCTCTTTTGGCAGACCCGTCATCCAATATCTGCGCGGTAGAATTGCGATCGAATGATTTCGATAGTGCTCTTCGAGGTGAGCCACTGAGTGGGGATGTATCCACCACGATTTCAGGTGCTCACCTGAAAGACCACAGGGCGCTGAAATATGTTTAAGACGTTCAGCAAAGGTTTCGATGTGAGGTTTCCAGCTGTAAAAAATCGTCCCCTTTGCGAAGACTCTCTTGACAAGTGGGAGCTCCCTCCAGGGGGTAGGAATTGAGTTTTGACCGAGGAGTGTTGATGACAGTGAAAGTTGCTGAAGAAAGGTTTTTGGACCTTTGAGATCAAGTCGGTCGATCACGCCTGGCCCCCAGCACCACTTCCATGCGGGCTCATCCCTCACTTGAAGATAAAATTTTATCGACGATTCCCAATGCTCCACGCGTTGCTTTTTTGAATTTAAGAGCAAGAAATCGAACTCTCCCCAGGTTTTGGATCCGGGTCCTGGAACGTAGTCTTGACGCACTGGGACACGAGTCGACACATTGGAAGAGCCAAAGTGGGATGCCAATATCTGTTCAAGATATTTTTCAAAAACAAGCCCAAGTCGACCGGTATGCAGTGTCTGGAGCTCTTTGAAAATCTTTTCAGCACAATCTCTTCTGGCTTGCGCAGAGGAAATTAAATTTGCGCTTTCTTCGTTACTCAGGAATTCAAAATTATTTGGGGAAACAATTGGCCCAGGAAGTGAGATGCTCGATAAATTCTGGCATTCCAATGGAGCTTGCAGATGAGCATCCCGCGCAAAGAACACGGGTGAATCGAGGATCCAATTGAGTTCCCGCTCAACGAGTTCCAACATCCTTCAATACGCTCTGACATTGAGTTGGAAGAGATGGGAGAGGTTCTGGCTCTGGATTCGGATTGTCACGCTGCCATTTTTTACGCGCTTCATAAAGTTGTCGCCATTCTTCAGAAAACCACCAGAGAAATTCCTGAGTATCACATCCAATTTCCGTGAAATCAGGCTTTGACTTGCAATTCGGGCTGTCCGCGGGGCACTTCAGGCGAACATGAACATGTTCGTCATGGCCCCACCATGGCTGCACCTTTGCCAACCAACTTTGACGGTTGGCGGGATTCTCACAGATTTTTTTCTTAATAGAGGGATGAACGAACATCACATGAACAGCATCGTCCTGGGCAAACGTGCGCAGCATGGTCACATATTTCTCGCTCCAGTTTTTCTCAATGACCGCATTTGCGTCTTGATCAGCAAGATAATATTTTGGCAAACGCTCACGTTCATCGATTGTCAGATCTCTTTGCAGACTTCGGGGATCTTGGAGAAATTCGATGTCCATATCGAGTCCAACCTGATGACTCGCGTGATCCCAAGTAAATGGACCACCTCGTGGCATGGAAACATCGGCAACTAATAACGACATCCCTTGGGGACGCAAAACTGATCCCATTCGTTCGATGAACCGGTGTGTGCTGACGTGACCCCAGAATTTATTTCTTGATAATTCGATGTATTGAAAGCCATTCCCAGTGTCGCGAGGCGCGCTCGCACCTTGGAGACATCCTGCGTTGTAGCCTCCAAAAATCTGATGTTCGCCCGTGCTCGGCCTAACGATTTCTTCCCACGGGTTGTAAAACCCGCCGGCTGTTGCGACAGCCGCAATTGATAAAAGCAACAACGAAATTATATTTTTATGCATGACATCTCTCCGACTCCAAATCATATCGGTGGAGCCGAAGAGTGGCAAGAAATTCAAGCCAAGGACTCGACAGACCTCAGCTTCAGACAGAGAAAAGTAAATTCAATGCCAGTCGGATATTAATGTCCGCCAGATGCCATCCCACGCCGCCGTCGTGCTGGCGAGGGAACAGGAACAGCCTCAACAATCGGAGTTGAATCAATCTCGCCCTGTCCGGAGTAGTCCATGTCCCACATATTGAATTCAACTTGTCCACTCGACAATCCGTAGATCGCCGTTACAAGAGAGACCTCTTGCAGTTGAAGCCTTGTGCGGACAATGGCTGATTTTCGAATCAGCTCGCGAGCAACTCCAGAGGTGTTTGCCTTGACCGGACCACGCAAAAGCTTGTCGGCCGATCCAGGCTTGAACGATGACATGTAGGGTTTGATTTTTGCAACGAGTCTGTCGAGATCAACAGACCCGGCAGACTTCCCGATTGGCAGAGATAGAGCAGCCTTCACTGCACCGCATGACTCATGACCCATGACTACAATGAGCCTGGCGCCAAGATGCTCAATTGCATATTCAATGCTCGCAATTGGCCCCGGATCAAGTACATGTCCAGCACTGCGAACAACAAATACATCACCCAACCCTTGGTCGAAAACTACTTCTGGCGGAACACGTGAGTCTGAGCACGAAAGAACGATAGCGAAGGGATTTTGTCCTGCGGCAAGCTCGCTCCGTGTTTTTTCATCACGCCTTTGGCTTGTCATTTTATTCTCAACAAAGCGCTGATTGCCTGCTCTTAAGAGTTCAAGGGATTCGCGTGGTGGCTTGCCTGATGGTGCTGAATGATGCGAGGCAGAATGCGCATTTGCAGAATTCTTTTCGAGCATCTTCTTTTTTTCAGATTCAGCTTCTCGAGCCTGTTCAGCATCAGTGACAATAGTCAGATCAGGAGAACGCTTACTCTCTGCATGGCCTGTCATACTCAAGCCAAGGAGTCCTGCTAATAGCCAGTTGGAATTTTTTAACTTCATCTCCGCTCCTTGCAAATAAAAATTACTTTTTTAAATGTTTTGTCAAAATCCAGAGGTTGTACCGAGTTTAACGTCCGTGTTCGCCTCGGATTCGTTTTCGCCTTCAAAAGGAATCACGTCTCGGGCGCGTGCCTTGGCTTGACCTTTTCCAACTTTCAAAGAGCTCGCTTGCTGATGCGCGGTGCTTCTATTTTGAAAATTCGAGCTTTCTTTGAAGCTGGCACTTGATGCTGCAACATTATGGTTTGGTTTTTTTACGAGCGGGACATTTTGAGGGATTTTCTTTTCAGGACGTTTGTTTATCTGGGATAAAGTTGATGTCGCAGTGACTTCGTACTTGGACTCTTCATCGGAAACGGCTTCCAGATTGACGAGCGCCGCACCCAAGCTATTCGCGGAGTTCTGCAATAAAGCAATTCTGTTTTTGAATTGTTCTTGTGTGGCATCCGAAAGATCCGCTGAATCGAAAACTGTTCGAGTGGTGGAGTCAAGATGACTTAGACTCTGACTAATCCGCGTGAGAGCTTCGGTCAGATCATGCGTGGATGTGGATATCTTGTGGATAAGCGTTTGCGACTTTCTGACCTGTCCAACTGCTGCTCCCAAACTTTCTGCACCATTTCGTACTGCATCGAGGGCTCTTTTAGAAGTTTCACCACTGTCTCGAATCAATGATGAAATATTTTTCGCAGACACAGCGCTGTTTTGTGCAAGATTTCTGACCGCTTCAGCAACTATTGCAAAACCGCGACCTTGTTCTCCCGCACGCGCCGCTTCAACGGCCGCATTAACAGCCAGGATATTCGTCTGGAATGCTATCGAATCAATAACATTGATAATTTCTTCGAGCTTGCGGCTCTGCGAGGAAAGTTCTGCAAGGGAATCAACCACTGTTTGTAATTCACCCTCACCCCGAGTCGATTGTTCGGCAGCAATGCGAGCCGCCTTGTCGGCTTCACCAACATCAACTGCAGTTCGCTGCAGAGCACTCGAGAGGCTTTCCAGAGAACCAATGGACTGCTCTAATGCAGCGCTGCTCTGAGTTGCCCCCATGGCAAGCTTCTCTGTCGACTTATTGAAATGCTCGCCAAGCGAACCCATCTGCTTTGCAGATGAGACCATTGCGAGGCAATCTTCAGCAAGACTCGAGAAAAACCTGCCGAATATTATCCCGTTTATCGCAATGAGGGCAGTAGCTCCCAAGAGCGGCACAACGAGCATGATGACTTCCGACCTGTCGTGAACCCTAGCCAACATGTTGGCCACTTCCACGCCCTTTTCTGCAGGCAGTTCAACAATTGATTTCTTGGTCACTTCCACGAGGTCACCCACCACCGTAAAGCCAAACCAAGCGACCACGCCGAAGCCCATCAGCGGTAGACTGAGCAGAATTGCGAAGATGGCTCGCAGTCCAATGCCCCATTGCTTGAAATTCATGACGCCCTCCGCTGTCAAAACAGCTCCCCCGATTCTCGAGGAACGCTCTTGGTTCGGACCAAATAACTGAAACTCCAGCCACTGCGTCAAAAGACCCGCTGACCGGGGTTATTTTGCACTATTGTGGTGCACAATATAGGTCTTGTTCGGTAACCAAGGAAGCCGATAACTATAGCCCTTGACCATGGACGGGTTTGAGTCTAGCCCTGAAGTGAAGCCGCTAGGAGAGGTGGCTAGAGGACGTCTGATGATGTGCCCAACAACCCCGCCAGGGCCGGAAGGCAGCAACGGTACTGGTCACAGCAGGTAGGCCCATCTTCTAGCCGCCCCTCGTAGCGGTTTTTTTTGTCTGAACGGATGGCGTGTGTTCGAAGATTTCAATGAATCAGCTGAACAAGTGAGTCGCCCAGAATACCAGGTTCTGGCCAGACGAACGCGCCCTCAAAGTTTTTCTCAGCTTGTTGGTCAGGAATCGGCCGTCAAAGCGATTGAGGGAATGATAGCGTGCGGACGAATTCCTCATGCCTTCCTATTCACAGGAACTCGTGGCACAGGAAAAACCTCAAGCGCCAGAATCCTCGCTAAGTCATTATGCTGCGAAAAAGGACCAACGCTCTCGCCCTGCCAAACATGCACTCACTGTGTCCAGATAACAGCTTGTGCGCACGAGGACGTCTACGAAATCGACGGCGCCTCACACACAGGTGTGGACAACATCCGAGAGCTGCGGGAGTCGGCACGTTTTTTCCCGCAATCGAGCAGATATAAGATTTTTATCATTGATGAAGTTCACATGCTTAGCATTGGTGCGTTTAACGCACTATTGAAAACCCTTGAAGAACCTCCTCCTCAGGTGATTTTCATTCTCGCGACCACTGAGCTTCACAAAGTTCCAGTGACTGTGCGCTCTCGGTGCATGATTTTGTCGTTCCGCAAAATTGATCCAAGCTCGATCGCACAACATCTTGCGACACTTCTTGAAAAAGACGCAATTCCTCACTCGGCAGATGCTCTTCAACTTGTCGCCCGTGAAGCAAAGGGAAGTCTCAGAGACGCCCTCAGTTTACTTGAGCAGGTTTTAGCACTCGGACAACACCGAGCCGTCACTCTTGAGTCTGCTCGCGCGGCCCTGAGTGTGATGGGAGAGGGGCTCTGTCAGAATCTATTTGTGGGAATTTTGCGCAAGGATGGCCAGCAGTGCCTAGAGGCAATTGCAGAAATCGATGCTTCAAGCCTCGACTACGGACACATCCTTGAGCTGACGTCACTGTTGTTCCGAAGCGCAATTGTCCTCAAGCAATCAGGTCAAGACAACGCAAGACGCATCCGAGCCAATGAACTTCTCAATCTTTTGCCAACAGAAATTGAATTTGTAACACGTGAGACTGACAAAACCTCACTGGCAGCTCTGATTGAAATTTATAGAGCGCTTTCTCAAGCAGCGCGTGATGTTCTTCGCACGAATTCGCAGAAAGCGTGGACCGAAGTTACCGTCATGGATTGCATCAGCAGAGCCGAATGGCTGTCTGCAGAAGAACTCATGGGTTTGGTGAGTGGGGCGGGTGTTTTAGGCACATCCGCGCCAACGATTGCGCATCAGTTAACTCCAACAGGCACGAATGCAAGCCCAAACCCGAACCTGAACGCAACTCGCGCCAACCCTTCACCCGCCTTGACCAGTTCGACTCCAAAAACTGCTACTGAGAGTGGGTTGATCGAGTCGTTTTCAGAATTGGTTGGTTTGATACAACACAAAAACCTTCAGCTTGCTGTGAAACTCAAACACGCAAAAATCGCCAGCTTTACGCCGCAGCGCCTCGTATTCACCGATTGCGCTGAAAACAAACTTTTTGCACAACTGACTCAGCAAGAGGCTGAAGTCTTTTTTTCAGCTCTCGGCGAAATGGGATGCGCTGGATGCCAGCTCGAGGGAATTAGCTTGCCAAGCGGCACGGCAAAACAGTTCGCATCCAAGACTGCATCCGGGCCTGGTGAGCAACTTGTGCGCAGCGCGACAGGGGCTCCCTCCCAGTTCCCCGCATCGGAAGGCATGCAGCAGTCAACAGTTAAGCAACGAACCGCCAACAAACCGCTCGAGACCATTCAGAACCTTGTCCGCGAAGACCCTTTTGGCAACCCCTCCAAAAAGACAGTCGATCAAAAAAAAAATGAACTCCATCTGAACGGTGGAGAGGGTGGCGTGAGCCTCGCAGCAGTTGAACAAGCCGAGGAATCGAGGAGATGGAAGGCCAGGCAAGATGAGATAAGAACTAGGCCTTTGGTCAGAAAACTTGAGTCGCTCGGGGCCGAGGTTGAAGTCCTGCCGCTCAAGTCAAAAGAGCGTCAACGTTGACGACCTCTGCCAAATCCGAAAAAGATGGCCAGCCCCTCTTGCGTTCGTTTTCGAGTTTTGATTACCTAATTCCAGTCATCGAAAAGTTAAGAGCGGTCGTAGTCTGCTTGGGTTACTGGACAAATACGACAATCCGCTTTGATTATGTTTCCGGAGGTTCCAATGGTTATTGAATTCCGCACCAAAGATCACTCTGATCTGTTGGAAAAGCTTTTGCCTGGCGTTCTTTCGCCAACCAAAGGACGCGGTTCGAGCGATGACGACGAAGAAGAAGAGGACGAAGAAGAAGACGAGGACGACTACGACGACGAGGACCTCGAAGATCTCGAAGAAGAAGATTTTGAAGACGAAGACGGCGAAGATGAAGTCGAAGACGAAGAATTTGAAGACGACTTCGAAGACACCGACGGCGACTTTGACGACGATGAAGACGAAGACTTCGACGACGACGAAGATGATGACGATGATGAAGATGACGAAGACGAAGAAGACGATGATGAGTGAGGCTTAGAGGCCTCACTTTTTTTTATTCAATTGCTCTGTCATAATTTAAAAACAAATGACGCGTTCAGGGATGATGAGAGATTGGGGCGCTATCAGAACCGCTCAAATGAACAGCTGTCTCTCCCTGAACAGAGTCCACGGGCTGAATACTTGCAATGACTCTGCGCACTCTGCGCCGACTCACTTCAACGACCTCAAGAACAACTCTGCCAATGGTCAGTCGATCGCCAATGCGTGGAATTTGTCCGATGTGGTGCAAAAGCAAGCCACCCAGCGTGTCGTATTCAACACTTTGGTTGTCGTCGGTGAATTCACTGCGTGGCAAATCGAAGAAATCACAAAAGTCATCGATATGAATTTTACACTCAACCAAATACTGATTCGGTTGTTGGGTTGGTCGAATTGCATCTTCCTCATTATCGAACTCATCGCGAATTTCGCCGACAATCTCTTCAAGAATATCTTCCATGGTCACGACACCACTCGTCCCTCCATACTCATCTAGAACGATTGCCATGTGCTGACGGTTTCTTCGCATTTCCTGAAAGAGCTGATCAACGGGCTTAGATTCCGGAACGAACATGGCATCACGCTTCAGTTCACTCACAGGCGCTTCCCAGGATGAATCGTCTTTTGAGTGTTTCTTGATGTAAAAAAGAATATCCTTGGAATGCAGAATTCCAATAATATTATCAACTCGGCCTTCAAAGACAGGTAAGCGGGAAAGTCCCCTCTCACGAAATAGCTCTGCTGCTTCGTGAATTGTTGAATTGGTTGTGAGTGCGGTCATGTCGGTTCTGTGAACCATCACCTCGCGGACCACAGTATCGCCCAATTCAAAAACTCCACTGAGCATTTCGTGCTTTTGCTCAGCAATGACACCTTCTTCTTCCCCGACGTCAATGAGAAACTCGAGCTCTTCTTCGGTGATTTGCGGAGTAGACTTCGCATCTCTTTTGCGCACAGCTCGTGAGAAAAGATCTGAAATTCCTGAAAGAAGCCAAGTGAAAGGAATCAAAAGAACATAGAAAATTCTGAAGATAAGCATCAAAGGGAGTGCGACTTGAGTTGAATAAGTCTTTGCCAGAGTTTTCGGAATTATCTCGGCAAAGAGAACAATAACAACTGTCATGACAGCTGTAACAACCTCAACCGAAGCATTACCAAATGCATTTGTAATCAAATTATCCGCATAAATTGAGGCAAAAATATTGACGAGATTGTTGCCTATCAAAACTGCAGCCAACACTCGGTGAGGCGAATGCAACCAAAGATCAAGAACCCGGCCAGCACGGCCATGATTTTCGCGAAGGTGCTTCGTTTTTAGAGACGACAAACTTGTAAGAGCAGTTTCGGTTGCGGAGAAGAAAGCACTCAGTACCAAACAAACCAGGATAACGAATAAACCCCAGAGTAAGCCCTGCGACATCAGCGCCTACCTCCTGGCTTAGGCGCTGTTTTTTTGCGGGATACTTCACGACAAAAATCCGGCTCACCAAATTGCTTCAGCAACTGTGAACGAATTCCCTTTTCAAGGCTCGTCATGACTGCATGGGCTGCTTGCGAACGTTCATGATCAAACCCCTTCAGGTGCAAAAGACCATGAATCATCATTCGTTCTACTTCATGAGCCAAAGTGCAGCGATGTCTCTTCGACTGCAAAGAACAAACCTCAACGCAGATTGCCAATTCACCCAAATTTGTAAGTGTCTTTGCACCGCGAGTCACTCCGGGCTGCTCGGGTTCAAGAACGTGGTGCGGTGGAAAACTCAAGACGTCGGTTGGTTTATCCTTGCCGCGAAATTGCCAATTGAGTGCTCCCATTTGAAGTTCATCAACAAACTCAACGTGAACACTCGCAGGTCGCTCACAGATGAGGCTGAGCACAAACAACATCCTTCGTGTCATATCTCGACGATCCCAGGAAAGTGCCTGGCGGCTCTTCGGATCAGTTAAAAGACGAAGGGGAGTTTTCGAAAAAGTTATTTTGTGGGCCAAATCATTTCTCATTTCTAGAAATTCTTAGAGAGGGAATCCAACTCCAGCATGCAAATCCTGGAGTGCGATAACTCAAACAAACCTCAGCCAACTCGTTGCGCCCATTGAAGAAATCACCGACAACTGGTCCATAGTTAGAGGAAGCTCCAGTTCCCTCTCTGTCGCCGTTTGACATTCTCAATGCAAACAGTGAACCGTCGGAACTCGCAGCCATGAGAACATCTTGTTTCTTCAAAAGAGTGAGAGCCAACAGAGGGCTTGAAGTTGGCAATGCTCGTCGCCACCTCAACTGACCAGTACGAGCATCAAGTTTATGAATGGCGCCATCAGAGCCAGCAATGAAAACTGCACCTTCGTCGAATTTAGGCTGCACAACTGAGCCTGCCGCATAAGTCCATTCCACGGCTCGAGTTTCCCAATTGAGCTTTTGAGTTGAGCTCTCTGCATTAGAAACTACAACGCCATCACCGAGTGCCAGCGCTGAAGCTGCAACTGTGGAAAAGCGATCAGAGGGGGACAACGAAATTGGCTGTCGCCACTGCAATTGGCCATTTTTGGGATCTACTAAAAGTAAATAACCGTCGCTTGTTCCGAGCAAAATTCCTTTTTCGTGCAATACCATCGAGGTGGTCGCAAGTCGGAGCTGTGCTTCAGGCGCAACTCGAACACTCCAATTCATTTTCCCCGTAAGCAGGTCGTATGCATTCAGAGACTGATTAGCTGTCAGGACATACACCTGCCCAAATCCAAATTGCGGAATACCTACAAATTCTGCGTTCGCGGTTGCAAACCATTGCCAGGAACCACGAAAACGAGCTCGAAAATTCTGCAATAGAGGATCATTTCGTTCGGAAGAAGTTGTTGCTGCGTTGGCAAGCGACTTCATAACTGAACGCGCATCGGGACCATGAAATAATTGGCTGTCGATTCCAAAACTCGGAGTTAAGAAAGAGCCATTGGCCTCAAGACGAATAAAGAAACCGCGTGAAGTTCCAACGTACCAAGAACCTTCATGGTATTGCGGAACAGTTGTGAGCTGACCCGGAATTGGGACGTCTGCTAGAACTTCGCCACTCACCAAGTCCCAGCAACCCAGCGTATTAAAATCTGCTGCTTGTCCGCAGACGGGTTGAATCGTTTTTGAAATTTCTGAATCAGTCGACCAAGCCCCGTGTCGAATTGCCTGCAAAGCGGCTCCACCCTTCGCAGGTGGCAAGAGTGCGAAACCAACCGATGCTTGCTCAGCCAAGGGAGAGAGGCGGGCCAAGCGAGGAAGTTGCGCTGGCCTGACGGGAAACATGGCCGTGCTTTGAACAATTAAACCGTCTGCAAATGCAGGAATGACGGCCACCATTGCACACGAAATTGATACCATCCTTGCTAGCGATCCAATAAAGGATCCAGTGCCTCGGCGAATTGTAGGTTTTGACACGCTCACAGCCCCCAATATCCCAACCAAAGCGCAGCCTCGGTTGCAACTGAACGGGCACTGCCTTCGCCAACGGCTGCTTTGGTGTCGGCAGCAAGTTCCTTGAGGAGCTGAGCCGCCTGATCCTTTTGTCCATTCTTGTAGAGAAGCTGTGCGCGCATCAAACGAACCTCGGGCACCATGGGATTGTCAGGAAGCTTTTCCAGAAACGACAACTGTTCAAGTGCCGGGTCGATTTGACCTTGTTCGGCAAGAATGCCAGCGAGAGTTTTTCGGACTCTCACCTGAACAACCACGTGTTTAAGTGTACGAATAAGAAGCGGCTCGAGCAAAGCCTGCGCTTCGGTGAATTTCTGCTGTTCGATGAGTTCGTTTGAAGCGCGCAGCGCAGCTTGCCATCCCAAAGGAGACTTGACGTTTGCCTTCGCAAACTCTTCAAACTTCTTGGTGCTCTCAGTATGCTCAACTCGAGCATCAGGAGTGTTGAGTTTGGGGTCGACCTTCAGCTTCTCTTCAAATGCCTGATTTTCAGACACGTACAATGCATCTATTTCTAGATACGACTGAGTCAACTGGCGCTCAGCTTTACCCTTCTGCCAAGAGTAGACAAGTAAAGCAGCACCGATTGCCAATACAACAGCCACAGAACCAACCAGGGTCCACTTGCGTCTGTGTGCAGCTTTTATAGCTTTTGCAGAGGTTTCCTCAAAAATTGGCCGCTGCATCGAGCCGGCAGCGACTCCGCCCTGCTGGACGGTATCAAGCAAAGAATAGTTATTAACGCGAATTGGATTGAACACAGTTGCGATCCCCTCAATTGCACTCGCAGGATTAGACTTTGAAGTCATCGTCGTTGTTAGCACATTTACCGCGGTTTGTAATGTTTGCGAGAAATGACCAAATTATGCTCCAAGGGTCGTCGTTTTGACGCCATCTGGTTGAAAGAAAGTAAGACACGTCAACAATGGAGGGTGTGCCTCAACGGAGGAGGCCCATGCGGGTGCATGCTCGCTTGACTAATATCACCATAGTGATATGGCAGGCGCGTGCGAGATGTTCAGGTGAGAGACAGCGAAATGCTCGCCGCGAACAAATTCCACCACCCTGTGAAGCTGGCCATGGAGGGTCTGCAAGATGCTCGTCCTGACGAGAAAAGTTGGAGATGTCATCGCAATCGGCGACAATATCAAGATTGTGGTGATGGCTATAAAAGGTAAGCAAGTTCGCTTGGGTGTGCAGGCCGACCGCAACACGGTTGTCCATCGGGAAGAAATTTATCAAAAAATACAGCAAGAAATTAAGGCTGCAATGCAATCCGATATGGGTTCGACGAAGGTTGCAGGAGAGCTTCTGAAAAACGCGCAGGTCTCAGAGAGCTCGACACCTGGAAGCCAACAAAGTGCGACCACTTTGGGCAAAAAAACTGAGCCAAGTCAGTTGAGCAGTAGCGGTGCAAGCGGGACTGGCGTCTTTAAGAGAGTCGAGATTCGGCGAGCCGCCCAGCCTCCCGCCGAAGAAGAAGACTCCTTCGATTCTGAAGAGAGTGAAAGCAAACCAAAGAAGCGTTGACCTATCACTCAAGCCCCTCCGCATGACGTCCGATACCCTCATTGAAGGGAGGCGCGGCATGCTCAATATAAGAGCCAACTCAATTCATTACAAAACACTGAAAGCGTCCTACAAACGTTATCTGAATTCATATGCGCAATTAAACAAAGGTAGCGTTCAAGGTGCGAGAAGCTTTTTCGATTTTTATTACTATATGAATTACACATGTAGATATGCCGACCCACGTGCGTGTATTCCGCTCGGTTATCGCTAAGAACTTTGCATGATGAGAGAGAAAAGGGTGGCCACTTGGACCACCCTTTTTTTTACATACGATCGATCTTCTCGCATGATTTCACGGTGTGAATGCCTCTCCTCCTGAGAGATCTATTCGAGCGCTATTGTTGGAAATAAATCCTTTCAAGAGAGAAAAGAATCCTCCTAAATACAACCGAGGAACCGACACGGAATTCACGGTTTCAGTGCTGAGCAAAATTGAATGAATCCCGAAAACACTTGAATTATATTGATTTCCTGAACCTGACGAATTCCATTCACTGGGCGCATGAGCACCCAACACAGTTTTACCAATGACGTTCGCTGCATCAGCAGAAGTCGCGCCACCATCCATCACCAAATTAAGAGTTGAAGGTTCAAGTTGAACCAAGGGGCCCGAAGACACTCCGGCAACACTCGTGAATGAACCTCCTGCCCATACATTGCC
>CAIZJW010000311.1 GCA_903933385.1 uncultured Silvanigrella sp.
GGGCAGACGACCCAGCGCGTGACTTAAACTTTCCATATACCTTCCCGGCCCCTGAGCGGAGAGCATGAGCGAGCTCAGAAACAAGGCCCGGCCAGAAACAAACTCAATCGATCGGTGCAAAACTAGACTCTTTGAATGAACAGCCAATTGCCGCAAGCAGAAGCACCCGGTGGCATAGAGTGAACATGCTGCTGCAAGTGCAATTCGGCCACGCACATCCGACAAGTTCTTAATCACGACGTCGATTCCAAACATCAAGAAGATGCTAGAAACAACGGGAACAAAGAAAATCAAAAACCTCGCTTGGGCACGACCATTTGCGAGTTGCTGAGAAATCCATTGCGACGATGTGGAGATCTGGGTCAGCAAGGCAACCGCAACAGGAATTCTACAAACACCATCTTTACCTCGAAGCAACAAGGGAAAAATGCTTGCGCAAGTGGCTTTTAACTCAGCATCTCTGATCCCAGCGAATGCATCCAAGACGAATTTCCGCGAATCGACAATTGGAATTCGAAATGAGGGCGCTAATGCTCGCAACAAAGTTGCTGAACTTCCTTCCAAAGCATCTGCCAGGGCGCGTAAACGAGGCACACCACGTGCGTCGGAAAGCACTAAATCACTGCAGAGCCTTTCGAGATCACCCCACTCAACCTCTCTGCGAGCGGAGAATTCAAACATCGTGTAAACCCTCGATTGAGAGCCGTTGAATGTCGCATATTTTTCGATTGCCATGTTTATCTCTCTGCATCATTACAACGAGATCGATTGAGGAAAATATCATTTTGGCAACTAGGTCTGCGGAAAGAGAGCCCTGTGCCTGCATAACTAGTGCCTGAAACCGATCAAGGGCATCAGCCACAGAATTTCCATGAAGAGTGCAAAGCGCCCCACGATGCCCAGTATGCAGGGCCTGAAGCAAAGAGAGAGACTCCGAACCTCTGCACTCACCAACAACAATTCTGTCAGGACGCATCCGCAGAGATTCACGCACAAGATCATCCAAAGAAATCGAGATCCCAGGCATCACCCCATGACCATGACTCTGCAGATACACAACGTGAGGATGCTCTAATCGAAGTTCTGGCACATCTTCCATCACAACGATGCGCTCTTCTGGCGAGCACTCAAGCGCAAGCGCACGCAAAAGGGTTGTCTTGCCTGAACTGGTAGGGCCAACGAGCAAAACATTACACCTCTCCTTGATAGCCTTTGTCAGCACTTCAAATTGAAAGCGAGACATAAAGCCAAGCTCCTCAAGGTCGACGAGTCTCCAGCATTTCTCTCTGTGGGTTCGAATTGTAACGTATGCCTGACTCCGAGCAGCGGGGGGAAACGAAACGTGAACACGGGCCCCACATTTCATCACAAAATCGGTGAAGCCACGCGCAGAATAGAGCTCAGCGTTTGCTTGAGCACTCTGAAACAGGAGCCATCTCTCAAACACGCTCCATTCAGAAAATAAGAATGCGCCCCGTTCCCAAGTGCCATCACATTCGATCCAAAGCTCGCCAAAACCATTTATAACGATCTCGGTGATGTTGCGATTCGAAATGCAGTTCGTCAGCGGCCCCTCCAAAGCAAATTCCGCATAGAGAGCCAGAACAACAGAAGAATAATTGATGATCTCGGAATCCGGATTCATAGGGAAAAGTGCTTTCAATCCGTCGACAATAGAACAGATCTCACTCAAAACCCTCTCAGAACTGGCGTCTCTCAGCAGCGTTGAATCGAAGGAGAAGGCTACCGCCTCCTTGAGAGGCTCGTAAAAATCCCTTAGGTAAACGCTCGAATAAAAATCAAATTCTGACCTCGCAAAAATATCATCGAATGTTTGCCGCTCAGAATTTAAGCTCAAACAAACGCTATATCCAGAAGCGACCTTACACGTCACCTCCGAATATGCGAAGACAAATTCTCTCCCGCACTTTATTCCTACAAAGGATTTCCAGTGCGAGACAAACAAATTCCTATCAGGTGAAACAAACGAACACTCAACATCGCAGAGCGGCGAATTCCCAACCGACATCCAACGACCGAGTGGAAAACACTGAGAAGAAATGAAACTCTCATTGCCGAGTGTGTCGAAAATCCTAAAGTCAGCGCTTTGCACGCTTTTCCCCCGGAGCAATTTCACGATCGGTCAGCTGCATTCCATCGACTTCACTGGCTGCTTCTCTCGCATCATCTGCTTTGCTTTGCGCTTGCTTTTCAAAAACAGAAACTTCACTCGCGGTTTTTCCAGCAATGGCAGCACCGAGAGATGCTATCTTAGATTTCAAAGCTGCACCGAAAAGCGCAGTTACAGCAATGGAAGCCACTGCCACAACACTCAGAAGAATTGCATACTCCGTTAAACTTTGCCCAGACTCTCGACTTCTAAATCTCATAAATACCTCCAATCAACAAAGATGTGATGGCCTATCGTTGTTGAGAAAGTCAAAACGAAAATCTTGCCTGATCGATTTTCAGACAATTCGTCTAAAAACATTTGCCATTTTTTCTTCACCTTCAGTCTTCTCATTCAACAATGCTATCTCGACGGAAGAGGTCGGAAATGAGAACATGTTTCAGAAAGCTCCACAAAAACAATGAGTGCGCGCATCAACTCAATATCGTGGGCTCTTTAAGAGAAAGAGTTATTGGCCTGCATTCTTACTCCTGGACGAGCAATCGATTCGCCCTTGTATTCAGAACACCCTGCATTCTTCACTCTTTGTTTCTAAAGAAAAACATTCGACTCATACTTCTAAACAGAGACCTTGAACCCACAAACGAATCATTTTCCATGGCACCAAATTCCGTCATGTATTGTTTTGTAAAAGGGCAATGGATCGCCGAACTCTCTGAAGAAAATGATCCTGGAAAAATTGAATTTGATGGAAATGATGAATCTAGAAATCGAGAACATACTGATCAAAAACCGAGCGCTCATGTCATTCCCGAAAAATCTGTACGGCGCATACTTTTCAACTTTGGTTTCATACTGAGCCTACTTCTTGTCGGCACACTCTGCTATGCGGGCGAGAAACAATCGATTGTTAAATTACAGGTTGGCGAGAGCAAAGAGGTTGCACTGCAGGACGCGCCTCGGAGCTTAGACATCTCCCAACCCGATGTTATCGATGTACAGCGTATCGGCTCGAGCAATAGAATTCTAATTACTGCGATTAAGTCTGGAACTTCGAATCTCACGGCGAGGTTTCCAGAGAGTCAGCCGCGCACATGGAGCTTTCAGGTTGGAGTGAGCGCCGGTATACCTTCCACAAACATCAGTCTTTCATCAGCATCAATGCTAAGAACAGCGCGTGAAATACAAAAAAGGGTGGGCCTTGATGTAACGGTTGACAACGGACGAATCGCTCTCTTTGGCACGGTACAAAACGAGCAGCAGGTGAAATCTCTACTCGAAATCTGCCTAAATAGAGAAGAATGCTTGCCCAGGTTCACACTCACAGACAACGCAGCCCTCGCCCTCGCACGGCAATTTCAGCAACATATTATTCAATTAGAATTCAAGAATGTAATTGTAGAGGTCAATCTCGGCAGCCTCATTCTGAAAGGCAGCGTCGCATACGAAAACCAGGTCGAAATATTAATGAATCTTGCGCAGTCGATTGCGCCCCGAGTTCATCACCAACTCGCAGTTGAAAGGGCAAGCCAACCGCTCGTTGAATCACAACTCTCGTTTTATCGCATCAGCCAAACAGGACTCTCGGCATTGGGAATTGCAACCTCTGATCCGCAAAGCCAGAGCGCCTCCTCAGGGTTTGCAAAGCTGAGTACCGCCGAGCATGTTGCCAAACTTAAGGGAGGACCACTTCTGACCCTTTCGCTCCCCGATCTCCTCCTGAAAGCCCTCTCGCAAAAGGGAGTCGTCCAGCAAATTGCCCAACCCTCCATAGTGGTCGCGAGCGGCGGAAAAGGCGAGATTCTATCAGGGGGAGAGCTTCTCTTTCAAAGCGGTGGGCAAGTTCAAAAGTTCCATTCCCAGAGCTACGGCATTTCTGTTGTTCTCCAGCCGAGAATTCTGGGCCACGACAGAATCGCTCAAAAGATTGAGCTCAAAATCACTCATCCCCAGCATGATCCCACTCAGAAATCTATTTCCTCAATGAACTCTAGCATCCTCAATACTGAAGTCAGCAGCAGATTCAATGAGGTCCTTCTGCTAACGCGCATCAGCCAAAAAGCGAATGGAAAATCGATTCAAAAAATTCCCTTATTGGGTCATGTTCCAATACTGGGAGAGCTTTTTAAGAGCAGAGAAGTTTCAGGTGAAGATGCAGAACTTTGGATAACCCTGAGAAGCAACGTGGTTCTTTCGCAAGCGCCAGCGCTACCCAAAGAAGAACTTGTTCCCATTGATGCATCTCCACACCCGCACTGGCTGGACTGACAATGAGCATAAGACTTATAAAGGATTTATCGAATAAAATGTTTCGAAAGAAGTCGCCCATAAAAGCTGAAGAGCCACTTAAGCTCTGGATATCGTCTGATTCGCAAAACCCAATTCCAATACCATGCTCATTGAAGCAAGGCGAATCTATTTCGAGCGACGGAACCTGGGTCAAGCTTGTCAGCTCCTCGCAGCAGTTCTTCTTTCGTACCCAAACGACATTCAATTTTTGCGGTCAAACTTTCTTTGTCGGAACACGTCCGCCAACTCAATCTAAAAAACTAATTATTCGAACAGTGATAATTTTTCTGCCCATAGCAACAATTGCTTCTGCGTTCCCCTTTTCCTTTTCAAGAAATGTTCAAGATGTTTTATTTTTCAATCCTCAATCGAAACCATTCGATCCAATAGTCATTGAGCGAGCCTCGGACAACGTTATCTTCGAGACTCACAGAAAGGAGCCAAAAGAAAAGAAAGAGATTGTTCTTCCTGTACTCAACGGAAATTTAAAGAAGGGCGCAGCACCCTCAGAAAATCACTCTACGATCGATCCGATGCGGTGTTCGCCCATTCCCAAAGTCACTTCCCAAGGTTCGACTTTGGGAAGTGTAGATCATCCAAAGCAGCAAGAGGAGAATTGGTTTGTCTGTCGCTGAGTTTGTTTTTGCGTGCACGGCATCAATTCCAATTTTGTGCGCAGGCCATGAGCTTGTGAGGCTTTACTCTATCCACCGCTCGGCTGAGGTTATTCTCAACGCAAAGCTTTCAGAGGCGGCTCTTCAAAGTCTCACGCACATTGCCGCCGATACATTTTCATCGCATTCAAGAATTGAGAACAGGTTTGAGTTCAAGTTGAAGAATGATGTTCGTAGTGCGCTGCTTGCTCCTCTTTTCCAGTGGAGATGGTTTCAACCCAATTTGGCAAAAAATGAGAGCACTCTTGTGGGCATCCGGGTTTCAGCAACAGGCCCAACCAAAGATTCTGTCCTCAATGAATTTCACTCCACTGTCACTCTGTGTGTCAGCAGTTGGTTTGAACCACTACTCGAGATTGTCTCTGACAATCGATCGTGCCTTGGGGAGTTTTCAAAGGAGGGCTCCAGCGCTGCTCGTTATTCAAGAGGAATCAGCTTTAAACTTGAGGCGCAGCGCAGCGTACCAGTGACGGTACCCATCTACTTCTTTGGTCTCTATTCAGCCGGGGAGAGTCCATGATGCCATGTTTATGTCTGTCGAAAGGGCGCTGCTCAATCGCTTCACAAAGTGGTCAGGCTCTGCCACTTTTCACAATACTTCTGGCCCTCTTTGCGGCACTCGGAATCGGAATCACAAAATCCATTCGATCACACACTTTGGATTTTGTCGACCGTGAGGAACGAATTCAAAATGAACTACAAAGGAGATCCAAAGAGGCTTTTAGTCTCAATGAAATCGCAAACAACAATATCCGCATGAGGAATTTAATCCGCGAAATGTTGATGCACTACGAATTGTCATTATCACGTGCATTCAACCTCTCATCATCGACACCCTTGTGGGAAAAAGACCTTCCGATACCGTTGCCCTACAACGTTTTTCAACGCCTCGATCTATCCCTGCCCCGGTTGTTATCGGAGGTCGCTAGTATCGGGGCTACGAATGCACTGCTGCTGCAAAACGTGAGCAACGAATTGAGTCGCGGGCTCATGAGTCTTTCTCTCGCGCAGAGTGTTTGCTTTCTCAGATGCTTGCATCCAAGTGAAGAACCTGTTTTTGGCACTTTGTGTCACGCAACACGCTCGATGAGAAGCGAATGCTCGCTGCAAATTTCAGGGGCCTTCCTATCACCCCCTTCATTAAAATCTTTTCCAATTCGCGCAATTTTCCCTGATCAAGGAGCCCACTTGAAAGGCCTCATTTCGTTCAACTTAGAAGCACCAAATCGCTCTCAAGATTTGATGTCCGATGAATTCAACTCTCACCAAAAGGAAGACAAAGATGGCTGGAGAATTGATATTGTTCACCCTAAGTTTTGCAAGGTCACAAAGTCCCCTTTTAGGCTTCCTTGCTCTCCTAAGATCGAAAAAAACAATCTCGACAATGAGGTTTCAAATTTGGTTCTGTTTGAGCCACACTGGAGCATAGCCATTGAATACTAACGCTCACCACAAGTGTCCGTCCAAATGGGCTTCCAATGCAGGAATCGCTCTCACAGAAATGTTTATAGCGCTGCCAGTTGTATTCATTTTACTTGCCGGCATAACCAAGCTTTCTCTAGACATGCACACCAGCATCAAGCGGGACACAGCAGCCCTCGATTCACGCCTCCGAACCAGCCAGATTCCATTGAATCTGCGTATAGCTTCGGGTTGGCCCCAACTCACTACAGAGGGACGCGATGCGCATTCTTTGCCACCCCTGTTTTCTAACGTCTTGGGCGAGACCCATTGCAGACGGCATTTTAAGTCAATGAACATTGCTGTGAGGGTGAACGTGCCTCATTCGGAAAACAAGCACATTCGCGGGCGCCTCATGGAACTGCGATGGCTCAACATGAGCGCACAACGTTCTGCATGCCTCTTTGAAGGCTCCTCGAGGCTCGGACCGCAAACGGCAAGCCCACTTTTACTCGCAGCCGGCCAACTACCCACAGAACTCCTCCGCCAACAGGCTCACCTCGCACTCTGCCCACTTGTGGCTCGGGGTGGCTTTAGACTCCGGCAAGGCGTGGTTCTTGGGGTTAAAACCGCGGAGCTTCGAGACATGGCCAGCTTTCGAATTTCCGATAACTCTATGCACTCGCACTGTCCTTGAGCACAAAAGTGGTGCCCGCCCTTGACATGCAGTTCAGGCATATAATAGACCCCTGGGCACGTTGGCGCTTTAGCTCAGTCGGTAGAGCAGTAGATTGAAAATCTACGTGTCCCCAGTTCGATTCTGGGAGGCGCCACCACGTTACTCCGCCTCACTCCTCGCCTCTGTAGCTCAGTTGGTAGAGCATCGCATTCGTAATGCGAGGGTCGCAGGTTCGACTCCTGTCGGAGGCTCCAGGTTGTTTTCTTTAGAAAAGCTTGAGGTTTGAGAAACGAGAAACCGCTAGAATCCTTCTGACGGAAAAAAGACGCCTATCCCGACAAACGTCATGATGTCTTCATGCTTGGCAGTGTAACCTTCAATCCGATTTTGAAAAGTGCGATACCTTGCACCCAGCTCGTAGAAGAATATCCGTTCGGCGCTTGTGTATACCAACCGAGCCTCAGAAGGAAACGCAGCGTAAATTTGATAATTTTGAATTGTGCTCTGCAGATAGACAGCGGAAAATCCGGCTCCAAGACATGGTCGAAATTTCCATGTCGAAAACAAACACAATTCGAGATGCAATGAAGGCTCAATGATCCGCGTTTGTGCATGCGGGATTATTGGAAAGAGAAGGGTTTCCTCACCTAATGCGTAAAAAGTATCGTAAAGTAGAGAAAACCTGTGCATCACTTCCGAATTTAATAATTTCATTGGGCCGTGGAACGAACGCGTGGCAGAAAACATGTGGCCCAAATGGTGGCCGTCGCGCGTCAGATCGCCTTTGCTCATCACATAACCTGCGCGCTGACTAAAAGTTGTATCACCTTGCGCGGCGCTCGCTGTGTGAGAGCAAATATAATTGCATGCTGCGATCAGCAGCAACAGAAACTTCCCTGCACCAGATATGCAGAGTGTTGTTTCAGCCGCAAATTTGTGAGTTGGCCTTTTTAGAGTCATACGACAGTTCTACAATCATTTTCTATTCAACAATAGATGCATTCTGATACCACTCAAATTGAGGACAGATAAGTCCTCTGAATAAAAGATATTTTGCAATACGTCAAAAATGTAGCTCGAACCTGGACAACAAAATACCGATGTTCTCCCGCGAGGTGTGAGAGCCAAACCTGGAAAGGAAACTGATTCAGTGATCTGTTACCGACGAAAAATCACAATTTCGCCGACAGCTTCATTTTTACTGTCGTTTCTGTTTTTCTTTTTCACCGCCTGTTTCCGCCCGGCCCCACCCCTCGAAGAGGGAGACGAACGGACTGCAAAGGTTTCTGCACGCACCGAAACCAATGGGAGCATCACAGTTGAAGGACATCCGATTGTGAAAAAACGCGTCGCACCGCGCTGGAGCACTCCCACACCTTCCACAACAGTCGCCAAACACTCACCACCTCAAACAACGACTGGAGGAGGTGCGCCAACTTCTGGCAGCGGAGGAACGTCCACAATTGAACCAGGAGGCTCTTCCAATCCAACTTCCACAACAGTTGTCCGCTGGTCGCAGGAGTCCTTTATTAAGGCTGCCAATGCAGACCCACATGATTACTTTGGATTTAGCCTGTCCATTTCCGGTGATTCTCTTGCCGTGGGAGCCTATGCAGAAAACGCGAATCAATCGATCATTAGCAACGGAAGCACAGCAAGTTCGGACGACTTTTTGAGTGATTCGGGCGCTGTGTATGTGTACCGACGCAGCGGAGTGAATTGGGCACAAGAAGCCTACGTGAAAGCCGCAAATGCGGGCGTGGGTGATAATCTGGGATACTCCGTTGCGCTTTCGGGCGACACACTTGCTGCAAGTGCGTTTTTGGAAGACTCGAATCAAACCACCATCACAAATGGAACCAGCGCAAGTTTGGATAATTCAGCAACTAACTCAGGTGCTGTGTATGTGTATCACCGCAGCGGAGTGAATTGGGCACAAGAAGCATACGTGAAAGCTGCAAATGCGGGCGCGGCTGATCAGTTTGGTTATTCTGTTGCGCTTTCGGGCGACACGCTTGCAGTGGGGGCACCCCTTGAAGACTCAAACCAAACCACAATCAC
>CAIZJW010000312.1 GCA_903933385.1 uncultured Silvanigrella sp.
GAGGATCGGAGTTGTCCCGGAAAAAATGACCTAGGATGTCATGAAATGGTGCTTATTAGGCTATATATCCATAATTATTCAAGAAAAATAGGGAAGTTACGGGGATGTCCCGAGCTGTTTAACACAATGCCAAATCTTCACTTGGTCGGATCTGCAAAGTGAGACACCGATTCAGAGGGAATTCCCCAGGGGCAAAACACCCTCGTAAAGCTTATTGATTCCCTCTGCGTCTCGCTGGTTGGGAAGAATGATCGACAGATTGTGGTTGAACGTACGGTAGTAACAACGGCTCATAAACGAGAACGGGTTATAATCAGAGATGACGCGATCTCCGCTCAAATCCTCGGAAAATGTTTCGCACGTTCGATTGGGATGAGCATCCTCGTGCCGCAATCCTAGTGCGTGTCCGAGCTCATGAATAGATGCAGTCAGAACAAGATTTGATTTGCCTTCGCTCGTGAGCGAACGATAAAGAGAAACAAATTCTTTTTCTGCATCTTTGAAGGTTTGATTTAAAACAACGCGCGCTGGTTTGTTTTCGTCACGCAACCGCGGGTGGCCAGCTCCGTCACGTTTATCTCCGTTTTCCTGCATTAAAGTATTTAGAAATGAACGAAAATTATCAACTAGAAATGATCCAATATCATCATAGATGAATAATTTTACATCTTCGTTTCCGTCGTGTTTGCATTTCTTCCAACCGACAAAACTTACGGTTGTGTTTGCGAACGCCTTCGATGTTGTTTGCTCAATGCGTTCACGAAAACTGTGGCTGTATGCAGATTCAAATTCCCAACATGTTCGAATGTTGCTGTGATTCCATCGAGAAAATGCCACGGTTTGAAAAGTTGAATTGAGTTGTTGACTCTCTGTGCCGCATGCCAACAGGGAACTCGCGGTCAGTATCATTCCGGCTGCCATAACAAGCGGGTTCAACGGCTTCAGCATGGAGTTGTTCTCGAGGGTTTGCAAACGTTTCACGTTCCTTAAGATCCGGCCTCGCTCCTAGCAAAGGAACTCTCATCATTCAAGCTGACTTTATTCAAACTGGGCTGAAATGCATTTGGAAGTTGCCTGTTCCGAACCGGATAATGCGGGTCTTTTCCAAAGATCAGGGGGAAAATGGATCGTCTGTTGACAGCCAGGGTTGGCCTGGAAGGTGCGCTCAACTAAAGTGGAATGCAAAGAACAGCTTAAAGAGTGAGTGGGGCGAGGTTCACTATGAATAAAATAATTTTTGCATTGATGATTTCGATGATGATGGTTGGATGTCGATTCATAACCTCTTTTTCTGAAATCAACACCCGCCAAGCAACCTCGTCAGACGCGGTAAAAAATGAATGCAAGCTTGCGCTCAGTTCCGGCACATTTTGTCAGATGAGCCAAGCCTCATGCTCACGTGCTTTAGCTGTCATGACTGAAATTAAAAATCGTCCGACGAACGCTCAGTCCAATATTCTCGCCGATAGTTTTGTTCAAAACGCGACTCAAGCGACGAGTTCATCGCTAGAAAAGTGTGATGCTGAACTCGAAGATTGGGTTCTTTCAAGTTTTGCTTCTGGAGAGCGAGCTCCCTACAACATCGCAGGCCTTGTGATTCCTGGGCTACAGGAAATCAAACTATTGATTTGGGGCGGAGGCATGATGGCCGGATTCATGGGCAATGGAGTAGGTTCAGCCTGTATGAGCGCTGTTGGTGCCGGTATCAGCTATGCAGAGTCGAAAAAATGGATTGAATGCGCTAGGTGAACTCGATTGTCACGCATCCATGTTTGGCACTTGGTTTTTCTTCACAAGCGTCTCTTTCTGTTTCCGTGTCATTCGCTTTATTCGTCGTTCGAGTTTGAGTGCGTCGCTGTGGGGCAATGGATTAGATAATTTCCAGATGATTTCGAGTGGCCCACGTCCGCGCGTGTAACGGGCTCCCTTTCCTGTTTCATGAAGTGCAAGTCGTTGCTCAACGTTTTTTGCAATTCCGCAGTAAAAACTGCCATCACCACATTTTAGTAAATAAACAAACCACAAAGAATCTTTCATCAAAGTTCCTGTGTTGCGTGTAAAATCAGAAATAAATCTCTAGAGCAAACTTGCAAGATACTATCCTCTCAGCAACTTTAGATATTGTTTTGAGAACAACAAACAGCTGGGAGAGTTAATTTAGGTAAATTTTGCACCCCCAATTCCGATGCCTTCCTTTGCCCAACAAGGAAGGAGAAAAAACTATGTTGAGGAAAGTGTTTTTTTCGATAGGCGCGCTGCACTTGGCAGCGTGTGGCAATAGCGATCCCGAACAGTTGTTACGAGCGGAGGTTCTTAATGTGGGGTTCATTCCATACGAAACTCCACTTGAATTTGCAGGAACGGGAACGCTTGTGGGAGGGAATCCCTATGAGATGCAACTCATTGCACCACCGGAAGCGTGTTTTCCGAATGCGATTGAGGGTTCTCCCACGCAGTTGAGAGTTGTTGACAACACTGAGTTGCCAATGAAGTCGAATTCCTTCCAACTTTCAGGAAGTGCTCGAGTGGGGTTGGTTGATGCTTTGGGAAAAGGAAATTCACCCATTTCAGCGGGCGTGTCGTTCGATCAGGCGCAGAAGGTTGATTTCAGTTATACTCGCCCCAAACGCGAGTATTTCAATTCAATAAAACTCACAGGCTTCTATCGAGAGAGGTTGCCGGAAATCTGCAAGGATTATTTGGATAAAGTTGGGTTCATTTCTGAGGCCATCAAGGTCGACGAAATGCGATTTCGATTCTATCGAGCGAGTGGAGCGGCTATAAATCTCACGACCATCGATCCGAAAACGATGTTAGAAATCGGCCTTGGAACCAGTTGGCAAATTTCGAAGCTTTATGAGCTCGTGATTACCACGCCAAAGTACATTGGATACCGCATGGGACGCCTGACTAGAGGAGATAACGGCGTTTCATTGTGCAGGTCAAACAAGATTTCATCGGAGGGGAAATATCTGTTTCAATGCATAGACACGTTTAATGACGTCGCCAAACTAAGCTCTGGATCCTTCGTGCCGCAACTCTTCAAGTTCAGTGTAGAGGATGTCCGAGAGATTGAATGAAGAGCCTTTTGTGTTGAGGTTCCTGTGCAGATAAAACAGGAGCCTCAACGCAAGTTGGCGTGATTTAAATCAGAATTCAATAGGCCATTTTCATTGAGCCAGTTTTTGAGCTTGTCTTGAATTTGGTTACGAATAGCCCGGAAAGCAGCAAGCTTTTCTTCATCAGATTGTCCCACGCCAGCTGGATCAGTAAAGGGCCAATGGAGTTTCTGAGCTGTGCCAATAAAAACAGGGCACACTTCGTCTGCGCATAGGGTGATGACATAAGTAACATCGGAAAGATCGAGCTCACTTACATTTTTCGATGTGTGATGAGAGATATCGATTGCGAGCTCTTGCAGTGCAAGAATTGCAAACGGATTGACGTGCGACGGCAAAGAACCCGCACTCATGATTTCGATGTCTGGCTTGGCCATGGCGCGAGCCAATCCCTCTGCCATTTGGCTGCGCGCTGAATTTGCCACGCAGAGAAAAACTATTTTCATTTCGATGCTCCCACGCTTCTGAGTGAATTTTTCTCACCTAAGTAAAGAGCTACTTTTACGAGAATGAGCAACACAGGAACTTCAATGAGTGGGCCAATGACTGCTGCAAAGGCTTGCCCTGAACCCAACCCAAAGGTTGACACAGCAACTGCAATCGCAAGTTCGAAATTGTTTGATGCAGCGGTGAGAGAAAGTGTTGTGCTTCGTGAATGATCAGCACCCGCCTTACGGCTTGCAAAATATGAAATGAAGAACATGAGCACAAAATAAACAACGAGTGGAGCGGCGATACGCGCAACATCGAAAGGGATACTCACAATAAGCTCACCCTTCAATGAGAACATGGCAGCAATTGTGAACAACAACGCAATGAGGGTCATGGGGCTGATGCGCGGCACGAATTTTTCATGGTACCATTCCTTCCCTCTCGCCTTAACAAGCAGAAAGCGAGTCAGAGCGCCCGCGGCGAACGGTATTCCCAAGTAAATTCCGACGGCTTTTGCGACTTCTTGAATTTCGATGTTGATTTGCATGCTTTGCATGCCCAGTACGCCGGGCAACCATGTCACCAGCAGCCAGGCATAAATTGGGAAAAAGAGCACCTGAAAGATTGAGTTGAAGGCAACAAGCCCAGCGCAGTATTCAGTATTTCCCTTTGCCAAATCATTCCACACGATCACCATAGCAATGCATCGGGCCAGCCCGATGATAATAAGGCCCACCATGTAGTCGGGTTTGTCGGGTAGAAACACAGCAGCCAATGCGAACATCAGCAATGGACCAATGATCCAATTCTGTACAAGCGATAATCCGAGAACGCGCACATCTTTAAAAACGCGAGGCAGCTCCTCGTAGCGTACTTTTGCGAGAGGAGGATACATCATTAAAATGAGGCCCAGTGCCAGCGGCCAGGAGATAGCTCCTGAGCTCATTCCGGCCAAAACGCGAGGAACTTCTGGGAGTGTGTTTCCGAGTGTGACACCCACAGCCATTGCTAAAAATATCCACAAGGTCAGATAGCGGTCGAGAAAAGAGAGGCCGCGCATAGTTGTCTCCCAAAGAGCCCGTAAGTACTTGCGTGGTCGGTAACATTACTAAAAATTAAACAAAGCGGCAATTTGTGAATTTTTTGTTTCAATCTTCTTTCGCTTTTGTGGATGTTTCTAAGCCGCAATGACTTCACATGCTTGTCACATTTGTTCGGAACAGCAGACAGCATCTCTCACATGTAGTGTTGCCTCAGGAAAGCGCGAAGTGCGAGGACATCATGATTTTAAAGGCCATTCAGTGGGTCCTCAAAGTCACCAATAAAAGGTGGTTAATTCCGTACGTTCGGAGCATAGAATGGATTGGGAAACCTTCTGGCATGATGGGTTCCTCGGCCTTGCTCGATCAGGCACTTTGGGTTTTGTTTTCTGGAGCCAACAATATGTTGGCAGTACACACCAATCGTAATTGGGTTTGGCCACTTTGGATTGAAGAGCAGTGGCAACCTCGTTCAAGTGCGTTTATTCCCACGGGTGCTGGCCTCTTGGGCGCGAATCTCTCGCGTCGCAATTGGACGTCGCTCGGTCATTCGGCGTCTCCGCTTGAGTGTATGGTTGACCCAGTAGGCATGATCACAGTTGAGCCTCACAGCTGGTCGCTGTTGCCCTATCTGAAAGTGAACGGTGCTCTGCAGGCTCCGCCTTATCTACAAGAGAGAGTGTGCCAATCTCTTGCAGACGATGTCCTTCCTGTTGTGCAAACACACTTTCCCGCCATCGATGGAATTGAGTGGTCTGCGACCTCTGCGGCAACTTTCATCGATGACTCACTGCGTATTACTTGTCGCATTGAGGTTTTGAACAAAGGCGAGGAGTCGTCTTTGCTCGTCGTTGGCTTTGGTGTGCGTCCTTACAATGTTCTCTCCATCGGTCACATCAACCATCTTGAGATTTTGGGTTCATTTCTGCGTGTCAATAGAACTTGGGATGTCGAGATTCTTGAAGAACCCTCGCGCGTCCTTTTGGGTGATCGCGGCACCGGTGATCCTATGAAAGATGCATCACCGCGGCCCATCTCCGAGGAATTGCGATCAATCAGAGCACGTTCGGGAATTGCAGCCGGTTCCATTGAATTTGATCGCACAATTCAGCCTGGCGAAAGAATTTCCTTGGGTGTTGTGATTTGGTGTGATGCAAACAAAAGCAAGCAGGCAGGGAGAAAAAAGAAAGCCAGATTGCGTCTTCATACCACGGCCGACTCTCTCATTCGTGCCAGAGAAGAGGAATTAAGGCTCGAAGATCTTCGGGCTGTGCGCATTAAACTCCCCGATGAAAAACTTGAACAGCAGCTCGACGCAATTAAGCTTCGCCTCCCTGCATTCGATGACGTGACACATTTTAGCCCCGGAACATTTCTCTATCACACACACTGGTACCGTGATGCATATTTTATCTCAGAGGCTTTCACGAATCTCGGATTTATCAGGGAAGTTCGCGAGAAAATAGAGAGCTATCCTTCGAGGCAGCAGCCGTCGGGAGCTTTTGTCGACCACCCTGGTGAGCTCGATTCACACGCCATTGCACTTTGCTCGATGCTCACATTCGCTCGAAAATCGGGTGATACAAAATTGCTAAGAGATCTTTTCGACAGCGTATGGCGAGGGCTTCATTGGCTCGATAAGCAAAGAGTGTCTTCAACAAAAAGGCATGCACTGCACGAAGGGCTTTTACCTGCGAGTTTCTCGGCCGAGCATTTTGGCGGATGCGATCACTATTTTTGGGACAATCTTTGGTCACTTCAGGCTATGAGGCTTGGTCGAAAGGCTGCCCGGAAACTGGGAAGACAAAAAGAAGCAGCAATTCTCGAGCGCATGGGGGCAAGCTTTGAAGCGAGTTTGCGGCATGCAATTTCCGCAACGCTCGAGAGGGTGGGTGGTCAGGTTTTGCCAGTTTCACCTTACCGCTGGCCTGATGCAGCTTGCATCGGCAATCTCGTCGCTTCTGATCCGCTTGAACTTCATGAGATCTGTGAACCATGGCTCAAGCCAACTCTGAACTATCTTCTCAATTCTCATTTTCACCAGGGGCTCTTTTTTCAGAGTGTTTTCCATACGGGATTAAATCCATACCTTACAGCACAGGTTGCGCGCGTACTTATTCGGCAGGAAGATCCGCGTGCTCTGGACTTGATTCACGCAATGTCGCGGGCAGCGTCTCCAACAGCTACGTGGCCCGAAGCTATCAATCCGCGAACTCAGGGTGGTTGCATGGGCGATGGGGATCACGGTTGGGCCGCGGCCGAATTCTGCAACGTGTTGCGCCAGACCATCGTGCTCGAAGACTCTGCGGGATTGACCTTGTTTCAGGGAATTCAATCTGAATGGCTCAAGAATGGCGAAGTCACATCGATTCATAATGCTCCTACTCTTCATGGCCGATTGACGGCCTCATTGGAAAACGATTCCAATGGAATTTGGGCTCGATGGAATCTCGAGCCATGGAGCGGCGAGGAAACAACGCAAATTACTTTGTCACTTCCCCGTGGCATTAGCGAAGCCGACACAGCGGCCGATTCAACGCTGTCACAGCGCCGCTCAATGGTTCGGTGTTCGCTGCGCGGGGAACGATTCTTTTCGCATTTGAAAGGAGCAGCTGTATGAGGAACGGCGCTGATTTCCAAGGTTGGCTGAAAGAAGAGCTTGCGCGTCGTACGCAAAACGCTCGTGCCGCTTTGGGCGAAAATCTTCTGAAAATTGATCTGCACTGCCACGATCACAACAGCAATGTTCCTGATGAAGCACTGGGTCGAATTTTGGGAGTGCCTGAAACATGGCTTCCATCAGATCACCTGCTTTCGACCTTACGTAAAGCTGGCATGACCGCAACAACGATTACCAATCACAATAATGCACGCAGCTGTTGGGAAATGATGGAGAAAGGGATTGATGTTCTGCCAGGCGCGGAATTCTCTTGTCACATTCCCGATCTCGATGTTGGTGTGCATGTTCTGACGTATGGTTTTACTCCCCATCAGGAGGAAAAACTGAATGTTCTGCGCAGAAATATCTACGATTTTCTCGAATTCACTTCCGACAATGAAATTCCAACTGCTCTTGCGCATCCTCTCGACTTCTATGCACCTCACGGCGTTCCGACGCTTGAAAAGTATGAAAAAATATTTCTCCTGTTCAATAATTTTGAGGTCATGAATGGGCAGCGCGACACAGGTTCATCTCTCCTGACCTGGGAGTGGCTGAATTCTTTTGATCGTGAACGACTCGAAGTTTTGGAGAAGCGTCACGACTTTTCTGCATCGACCTTTTGTCGTGATCCTTGGCGCAAAACAGGCGTGGGAGGATCGGATGATCACTTCGGAGTCTTTGCAGGCCGCAGTGGCACTCTGATTGGAACATCACATCTGACACCTGCGCAGTTGAATGCATTGAAACCTAGCGAGATCGCTCTTTCCGCGCTGAGACTTGGGCAAGTTGCACCATTTGGGGAATGGAATGATGGCCGCAAGCTGAACTTAGCTCTGCTCGACTATTTCGCTGGTTTGGTGCTCAACCTAAAGGATCCGGGACTCGGGCGAATTTTGTTGCACAAAGGCACGCCGTGGCAAAAGATTTCGGCCCTCATCATCAATAATGCCATTCACGAAGCGCGCAGACATCGGTATACGATGCGCTTTTTGAAAACCTTTCATGGCGCTGTTCGTGGCCAGCCACCGAGCATGATGACGCGGTTTCTGTTGCGTCGGTACCAGCCCGAGCTCCTCAAAGCTCTGGAGAAATTAGTGAAGGCCTCAGATGAGGGAATCGGCCATCTTGAAACTCCTATTGCCGAAGAACTCTTTACCCACTTTGCAGGCAAACTGAGCAAGAGACTCGAAAATAAAATTACTTCTATTGGCAGCAGTGGTCTGTCGGAGTTTGGCAGTCTAGATGGATTGGTTGAGCGCCTCGAAATTCCAAGCGTATTGCGAACCTTGATTCAACCTTCTGAACGTTCTCAAACACGCGTCGGAAGAAAGATGTCTTTGCCGTCTGTTGGTGAATTCTTTGATGGGCTTTCTTTCCCATTTCTTGCATCAGGTTTGGTTGCAGGATCGATGTTTGCAACTGCCAGAGTTTTGCACGGGAAGCGCACATTTAGCGACACA
>CAIZJW010000313.1 GCA_903933385.1 uncultured Silvanigrella sp.
CGCCAATTGCCATCAGCCCTCTGCACCGCATTGATGACGACACAATGAGTGTGCATTTGAGGATCTTTGGCACGGCTGGTGTCGTGATGAAACTTTGCAATAACCAAGTTGCCAGTTACCTCTATGTCACGAAACTTTTTGTTTCCTGTGCGTGTTTGTGAATAGCGTTCCTCAGCAACTTTTAGGGCAATTCTGACTGATTCACGATGCGCCTCCTCTAGCCTATCGTCGTGCCCTACAAATGCGGCAAGGCTGACACTCTTTGGAGCTGAGAAAGTGAGATCAATTCCCGCTCGATGCTCTGCGGCGTTTGTGTCGCCGTCGCCATTCAGTTTTTGTTTACTTCTTGGCGAAACCCCCTCGAGTAAGGTTTGAAATTCTCGTGCGGCAATATTCCCTCGCAGGCCAAGACGCTGAGCACCGATACCCTGCCATTCAGAGTTCTCAACGGTTCGATTCTGAGTGTAATAGTTCTCTTGGGCATAGTAGGTTTGTCCCTGATGCGCACTTACTGGCGCAAGAGAAAGCATAAATTATTCCCCTCCAGAACGTGCAGAATAGACGCCAAATTCCGGAGCCACGACCGAAGCAAACTCGTTGGTTTGAGAGACGACGAATGGCTCATTCACAGCCGCATGAACCGACGGCGCAAACGACAATTTCACTGGTTGATGGTGACATATTTTCGCAAAGGCTTTGAGAATATTTTGGTTTCGAATTTCCTCAGGCATGATGATTTTTCGCCGAACGCGGGCATGATTAATACTCCCGCGCAGTGCTGCATCAGACTCTCCGAAACTCATCCCAAGACTTGCCGCATCCACCTCTTCCTCACCCAATACGTCCGACGCATATCGGGCGCATTCAACGTCTGTCATTCGAAAGAGGAATTGATTTTGTAGGCCTTGAAAGATCGCATTGGCATCGTGTTCCCCATAGATCTTTTTAATTTGTGAGAACGCCTGAAATCCCAATACCACCGACACATTATGTTTACGTCCCTTGTCGAGGATGGCCGGCAAAGATGGGAGCTGACCCATACTTTTGGCCTCATCGATGACAAGCCACGTGTGCGGCTGCTTGGCTTGCAAAGGGTTACGCGCGAGAGCAGCAAGACACGCGAGTTCAAACCAGACTCGAAGCAGCGGCCGTGACTCCTTGAGTCCGACGTCGTCAACAGTCAGAAAGACCCAACTTGAATCCGCTGGATCATTCATCCACTGGCTGATGGAAAAGGGTAATCGGTCCCCATTTCTTGAGGCGAGTCGCTTCAGAAAACCAAAATCCAGAACAGTTGTGCCCATCACACCGTCTGCCTGATCTCCGGATCCTTCACCAAGGATTTTGAGAGCTGTCTCGCCCTTCATTCTGAGTCGCTCTTTCAAGTCGGGTTGAGGGCGATCGAGATCTTCAATCAGCTCTTTGAGGCTCTTATTCATGCGTAGTAGAGCGGAAAGAACCTCTCTCGCACTCTTGTAGAAAAATGAATTTCCCGAAGTCTCCTCTTCTACAATTGCAGCTGCAATGTTGGTGGGAGTGGCGACAGGCTCATGCCAGAAGTCCCATGCCAGCGAGCGTTCGTCACGCAATGATAAAAGACGGTCGCTAATGCTTCCGAATTTGGAATAGAAAATCCCATTCAGGTCGACAACTAAAGCTTTGTGCTTGTGCGCGCGGGCATGCGCTAAGATTTCTTCGATTGCCGTACTTTTCCCATAGCCACTCGCGCCAACAAACCCAAAGTGCCTGTACTGAAGAGACTCAGGGATCAGAACTCCTTCTTGACCCAGTTCGAGAGGGATACCCATCTCATGAGGAGGATTTTTTCGATATTCTCTGCGCATGAGTTTGTTGTGGATTTGGGGATCAAGGAGTTGTGATCCCCGCTTGTAGTGATCGAGCTTGTCATCCTCTCCCTTTCTCCAGAAAAGGTATGTGAAAATTGAGAAAGACATCAAAGTTGAGAGCGATAACGTCCAAATCAAAACCTCCCAAAAGTACAAATCGCGAGCCACGCGTGACCACGCCTTTGCATAGTTATGAATATCGATTTCTCGAACTCCGAAAATGGGGATTTTGCGGAATTCGAGCGTCAAACGCTCCCTCGCTAAGTCGCCCAAGTGACCGATAAAATTATTGGGAGCAAAGAGCCAAAAAGTTATCAATGAGAGAAAAATTCCGGTGCAGGCAGCCCATAAAAACCTGCGATTGAGAGAATGCATCATTAACTTTAATTCGCTGATTGCAAGTTCTTGACCTCGGGCCTGCCTCATAGCGAAATCTCGCTGGTTTTTTGTTCCAGTCGAGCTCTGATGATCGCTGCAGATTTTCTAAGGTTCGTTTCAATCTCGGTTCCTTTTTGAACTGCGGGAGCGATATTCGAGCTCGCAGCACGATTGGCTCCGCCTGTGTAACCAATCTCAGGAATAATCAATTCCAAGAGCTGCAAAACAGCCTCAAGACGCATCTCTAGTGCGGAAGTCTGTTCCCGTTTGAGGCCATTTTTTAATCTTTGTTTGAGAAGCTTTAGAGGAGTGATTCCCTTTTTTTGCGCGATCCGTTTGAGTTCCTCGTCGGCCGCCTCTTTGAGATAAATTGAATAGGTCGTCATCCAATGCACTCCAATGGTTTATTGGTTAATGATATTGGGTAATTGAAAGACTCAAAAATTGACTCGCATTGGAAAATTCCAATAGACCAATGGAATTTCTATTGAAGTTCCAATGCAATTTCGTGCTTGGTAAATCTGGTTTTCCGACCCCCCTAAAATTGGAATTACATGCCATGGATTCATAATCAGGGTGGCGTAGTGTGTGGTGAGTTTTTGGACGAGTCGATTCGCGCAAGCGAAGCGTCTCGGACGAAAACGAACGGCGTAGCCAAGAGGGGACAACGCGCAGCGTTGGGGCCCCCGAGTGGCGCAGCGGAAAGCAAGGCCCCGCAGGGGACGCGCAGCGAAGGGAGCCGCGGCGACCTAAGCGGAGGCATTTTGAAGGGCTCTGAAGGCTCACATGGCCTCCTTGCATCTCTTCCATGCTCCAAATGACTTATCCCTGCTCAGAGTGGCTAAAAGCCCCTCAATCACGCGGTCTTCATCAATTGCCTTGCCGTGATGCTCAGTGAGATACGCTGCATATTCGGCGAGATCTTTGACCAGCGTCTCTTTCACGGCAAACGTTTTTCGCATTGTTGAAATGGGAACATCGATCTC
>CAIZJW010000314.1 GCA_903933385.1 uncultured Silvanigrella sp.
AGTTCCTCAGATAAATTGCGAGCAAGCTGCACTGAAGCTTGTACTCCATGACGCAACGGCCACTCGATCGTACACATTGCTGAAAGCATCGATTCCGGGGTCAATCTCAACTCCTGCAATCCTAGAGTAAGTTCGAAGAGATCCCTTGCCTCAAGAAGAAGATCTTTTCTTTTTTTGAACAATTCATTCCAACCAAGAAATTCGTTGAATTCAAGAGCTGAAGAAAGGCTCAACCACGAGCTAAAATCACGCGTCCCCGTCCAATCAAAATAACCACAGAAGTTGGAATCGTGATGATGATGAGTCACTCCACCTGAATAGCTCAGCGATTCAGGCCGAACGACGGATTGAAAGTCTTTTTTCACGAAGAGAAATGCGCTGCCACGTGGAGCACCGAACCACTTATGCAAATTTCCAGTATAAAAATCAGCATCAATTGCGGAAACATCAATCGGAACGAGCCCGGGAGCATGAGCCCCGTCAACCAAAACAGGAATTCCGTGCTTTTTCGCACTTGCAACAATTTCGGCGACTGGAAAAATAATTGCCGTTGGAGAAGATATATGATCACAGATGAGCAAACGCGTTTTTTCGCTGAACTCCGCTTCAAAAGCAGAAACAACTTCGCCTTCAGATAGAGCGGGCCAGGGTATTTTCGCCTCGCGAATGACAACCCCAGAACGTGCCGACAAATTTGCAAGTGCCTGACGCACCCAACCGTAGCCATGGCTATGAAATATAATTTCATCATCCGAGGACCAATGCATTGAGGACAGCACTGACCCAACACCTGCAGTTGCATTGCTCACGAACGCGAGAGAATTTTCTTCCACATTGAGCCAATTTCCAAGGCAAACCCGTTGCTCCTGCAATTTTGATGGAAGTTTTCTTGCAAGAAAATCCACCGGGTTTTTCTCAATTTCATCTCGAATTTGGCTTTGAAATTTTTGCACAGAAAAGGGCACTGACCCGTATGAGCCATGGTTCAAAAAAGCAATTGCGGGGTCGAGGCCCCACAACTTTTTTATTTTATCTTCGCCACAGCTCCAGTTCAACGCAGGCGCCCAATATTGAAGAAACTTATCTGGCCAAGATTCATCACTTTACTTCCCGTACGTCGCTCACAGATTTCACCAAAACCGGCTGACCTAGCTTTGAAAAATCAGCTTTTATACATGCATTGGCTAATCTTATCGCCATTTCCTGCAAGACATTTGCAGAGGCTCCGTCTTGTGGTTCAAGCACATGATCAACATTATTTTCGGAGTTATTGCTCGTCACCTGAAGAACAATGTCACTCGATTTCATCATGACAGTTCCGCACTCTTCTTTGACTCCAACGGTCGCTGCGGGGTTGCGAATGTTGCTAACACTCACAACCATCACTGGACCTTTGCCCGACCAATTCGCGCGAATGCATACTAGCTTTTTGCTCTCTGCAGAGCCTTTGAGAGCATTTGTTGAGGCGCCATCTTGCGGCTCAATCGCGCGAGATATGCCGCTTTCGGATTTTAAGAAGAAATCTTCCCCGCGCAACTCTACCACCCCACACTGCTCAGACACTCCAGAAGATTCCGCTGCGCCCGAAGCTGAAGTGCTTGAATCGTTCCCCTGGGATTTGCAGGCAGTGACAAAGAGCACAACACAAGAGAGAAGGCTTAATTTCAGAATCATTACGAATCTCCTTTCGAAGCAACGCAGGCGTATCGGTGCCAGGTGGGAATTCTTCAGTGTTCTTTGAGGACTGTAAACCGATTGAACAATTCGTCTGAATTATAATCAAAGCTTACCCAGGCTACAATGCAGGATGATAAGTTAAGAAGCCAAAATCAATAACCTTTCTTTCCAGCCTGCCTGGCACAAAAGCTGCTTACAAAAAGCCATGGAGCCGCGCGTGGCGCTCTTCAAACTCACCGGGGGGGCTAACATGATCCGCACATCGGCTTTAATTCTTTCGTGTATTTCAACTCTAGCTGCCTGCAACAAGGTAAGCGCTGGCAACAATTCTCAAATTGATTTTGCAAAAGATGCGAACAAGGCATTGCCGCGCATCGCACGCTGTTCTCAGGTGAGCGAAATTGAAAAAATTACGGTGCGAGAAACTTTACTTGTAAAAATCGGCGACGGAAGCATTTCGGGGACATATCACTTTGCGACTGGGGAAAAAGAAACACTCACTGACACTGGCTTCCAGCATCTTTCAGGTCTCATAGAAGGTTCGCAGAGCAAAGACGCCAAGGTCTCAGTGAAACTCAAAAACGGAAGCCTCAACGTTTTCTTCGATGAAGATTTTGCGCCGGAGAAAGACCTGACCGAACTGATTTTTGACCTCAAGGAAAAAAAGCTCACCTTTCTTCTTGGGGATGAATCACGCGAAACTGTCGTTGGCGGTTGCACCTTTGAATAAGTTCTGATGAGATCCTTCTTCAGCCATCAATGCTCTGAAGAAGGATCTCGCCATGAGAAATGGACAATTCCTGTCTTTGCGCCTGTGCGCATTTTCGTTAATATTACCCGTCGCAGGACTTGTTGGTCATTTATTTCTGACTGCTTGCAAATCAAAAAAGACCACCTCGAGCAGCACTCGAGAAGTTCCCTATAAAGAAAATGCCGGAAAAACAAAAAAGGGCGGATACTCTCTGAATCCTGCCGACACATCATGCGGCGGATACCCAACACTTCGTATTGAAACAATGCCTGGAAGTTGTGTTGGAATGGTAAAGCACAGCGAAGATGAAAAATTCCAACCGCGCGTCATGCTCGAAATTCCTGGGCGTGTTGGACACTTTCTCATCACAGATTTTGCTGCCTGGGATCCAAAAGATGGAAAAATTTGGCTCCTTCAATCCAAGACGAACGCATCCGACGTAATCATGACTCCTGCACTGCGCGGTTTATCGGTTCCGCATCAAATTTCTGTTGGTCCGGAGAATCATATCTATTTTGCAGAAGATAATCGAATACGAGCTTTTCCGATTTCAGCCATCCAAGGAACTGCAGAAATCCCTTCGTCGGCAGTCGTCGATGTTCTCACAAATCTCCCCGGAATGTTCAGTGGGGAACAAAAGAATAGTATGCATCCACTCAAACACTTCACCTTTGATTCGCAGTTCAATTTGTACGTGAATGTGGGTGCATATACCGACCACTGCAGCGACTTTCTAGGAAAGACATGCCATGAGGCTGATATTTCTTTCGGCACCACAGGCTCACCAGATGTCCTCAACCAAGGTGCAGTGATTCGAAAATACAGTTACAAAGGTTCTCTGAAGGCCGGGTGGGATCCGAACTACAAGATTGTTGCGCAAGGTTTGCGTAATTCCATGGGTTTGCTTTTCACTTCGAAGGGTGATCTCATTCAGGTGGAGAATGGTCGCGATTTTCCTGAGTCCTCACGTCCGTTCGAAGAACTGAACGTCATTCCGGCCGCACAAATAAAAAATCCAGCCACCCTGCCTCCACATTTCGGCTGGCCATACTGCTACAACTACAATGAGACGAGTGATGAGTGGCGAGGATATTCATTTTCCTGCGACCCAAATGTAAACAAAAATTATCACGCTCCCTTCGTTTTTTTGCCGCCCCACAGCGCTCCTCTCGGGCTCATTCGATACACGGGAGGCATGTTTCCAAACTTAAAGAACAAATTAATTGTTCCTTTGCATGGATACAGAAGTGCCGGACATCGACTGATTGCTTTTAACACTGATCCAGCGAGTGAACTTCCAATGAGAGGTGGAAAGGGATCATTCCGCGATGATGACATGTCGGGTGGAACATCAGCCTTCGAACGTTTTTATCCCGAGCACCCATCAGCGGCATTTTCAGAGGAAGTGATTTCGGGTTGGTACGATGCTCCCGGTTATCGTCCACGTGGAGCGCCAGTTGCTGTTACGCAGGCCAACGATGGCAGCATATGGATTGCAGACGATAAAGCCCACGCCATATTGCGACTTGCAAAACCCGATCGAGAAATGCAGTCATTGCCGCCTGCCCCGCGCCCAAATTTAGCACTTGCCTACACGCAGCTTTCCGCTGAACTCCCAGGCTTTAAAAAGGCTTATGAGTCCCTAGTGAGCAAAGTGATCCGCACGTCTCAATGTGAAGGGTGTCACGATAACTACACCAATACGGGCGATGCTACGTCGGATGGTTTGCATCACATGCGCTACATACTGGCCATGGGCAATTGGGCTGTTCCAGGTGATTTGAAAGGAAGTACACTCTTCACCAAAATGGATCCGCCAGGAAAAAGTGCCATGCCTCCCATAGACAAACCCTATCCGAGTGTTCAGGCAGCAACTGAGGCTCTCGAGGCTGTAAAGGCTTTTATTCTGGCGATGCCAGCACGTGAGAAGCTCTGGAAAGTAAAATCTGGCAGCACGTCGGCTCTCAAGGGTTTGAAGCGCGGGGCACCTGGCAATGCTGTCTGCGGATCTCTGCCTTCGGGCTATCATGTTCAAGCTGTTTCAAACACTCCTGCCACCTTGGGCGGCCAGAAAATGCTTGAGGTTGTTGTCGGAAAGCCTTCAGCGCTTGTCAAAGAGTCAATATGTCAGCAGTATGATGCGTTTTATGTTGCTCAGGATAGCTTGGAAAAACTCTTCAATCCATGAGATTAAAGCGCTCTCATCGCAGGATGAGAAAATCTTATTCTTTTCCTGCTGCGCAAGAAGCTGAACACGCGGAGCTCAATTGATGCCTTTGATTTCGGTCGTCATCCCCACATACAAAGCCCATGATTGCTTAATTCTTTGCGCAAAATCTCTCGCAAAGTGCAAGAACAAAGAGCTCATCGAAATTTGCATTTATGGTGATGGCGGCGGCGATGCAGCTCGGGATGCGTTAGAAACATGTCGGCAGATTTTTGCAGACGTGGGTTTGGGATGCCACCTCTTTTATAACCCGCAGAACCTTGGCAACACTCCAGCAGTCAATCGTGCGGTTGAAATGGCCACAGGAGAATGGATTTTTCTTTGCAACGACGACATGGTTTTTCCTGAAAATTGGCTCAGCGTATGCGTTCCGCTTCTCCAAAAGAACAGAGTGCTTTCTGTTTCATGCGTAGAGCCTAACGTAGGAGGGCATAAACCTTCTTCGTATTTTTACTCGTTCAACATGGGCGTTGATCCGCTCAACTTCGATTCGAAGCCACTGAACTCTTTCAATGAGTCGATTTGTGAAAAGCACACTGAGCTTGAAACTGGCGTGAATTATCCGTTCTTCGTCGAGAGGGAACTTTTTTACGCTGTAGGTGCTGCTGACGAAAGGTTTTCTGGCCCTTATCATGACCCCGACCTCTTTCTTAGATTTCGGATCCACGGCGCCGAAATGGTTCGAACCCAAGCTTGCGCTCTCTATCATTTTTCCGGGATGAGCCTTAGATTTTTAACCGACAACTTGGCTTCAAAAAAAAGAACAAAATCTCGCAAGTGGGTTCAAAATGAGAACGAGGCCCGCCTCAAATTCATTCGCAAGTGGGGTGCAAAACCTCGGGCGCGATTCGGAGAGATTCCAAAGACGCGCGCCCAAACTCCTATGAATTGGCAAACTGCCAACGCATGGCTCAAGGTGTCTGTTACGTTACTTATTGTTTGGGAGACGCTCCGCGGAAGACTCCGCGAGCTCAGATATACATAAAACACTTGGGATGGGGTGGCTGACGGGATTTGAACCCGCGCATGATGGAATCACAATCCATTGTCTTAACCGCTTGACTACAGCCACCACGGCGGTTGGGGGTGGCTTAACCAGTTGGGCACCAATAGTCAAGAACTGTCTGCTTGCCGGGCTCTCTGAATTCAGGCATGAACTTCAGACCAATTTCTAAGGACATGGCTTGTTTATAAGGTACTCGCCACGCCATCCCGGGGTGTCCTGCCCGAGGCGTGCACGTCCGGAGGGTCTGAACCATGGTTGCTTCCTTGAATTCAACGTCTTCAGCGGGAACATCAACCGCCTTGGGTCGCCCCCGCCGAGTGTCGCTGTATGGTGTGGGAATTGTTTCACCCGGAGCAGCCAACCTGCGCGAATTCTTGAGTTTGATTCAAGAAGGCAAACCCGCACTGAGCCCGATAGAGGAACTCCAAGGCGCTTTTCTGGTGGGCAATCCCAAATTCGACTTTGAAGTGCACCGTGACTGGATTACCCAAAGGCACGCGCCGAACAAGTTCTCCCAACTCTCGGACAAAGGCTACTCCCACGTTCGAATGGCCGTAGGAACATCTATCGATGCCCTCGAAAGTAATCCCGGGCTCGAGCAAACTCTCAAGAAAATCGATCCGCGGATTTTTGTTTGTTACGGCAGTGGCTTTGGCGATCTTGAAGCCTATTTCAAGGGTCACGATGAATACAAAGCAGCCGAGAGTTCTTGGCAAAAGTTTTGGGCTCACCCAGAGAGAAACGCTGCACTGGCTGAGTACCTGGGTGGCAAGAAATCTTTTGAAAACGTCCCCCCCTCACCAACAACGTTCGAAATTGACACACAAGAGCGAGCGAGCGCGTGGCTTGCTTGGAATGCTTTTTGGTCGGAAAAATCGGATGGACTGCAGGAATATCTGCGCGAATTTAATGAAATGGAATCAATCACAATTGGTGCCGACGTCGCAAATGACAAGCTCAATGTGATTCGCGCCAAAGCCAAGGCGAAAAAAGCATTGGCCGACAAATGGAAACACCCAGTTCCGCCTTGGGAAGCAGTGAATGCAAATCTGCTTTGGAATTTACCCAATGCACCCGCGGCTCAAGTTTCAATGCTGCATGGGATTCACGGAGTTTCCTACGCGTCTATTGGCGCTTGCGCGACATTTGGACTTGTTCTTCGCCAAGCATTAGATGGCATCCGGAGCGGAAATTACGATGCGGCTATTGTCGGAACAACAGATTTAGCTCCCCCACCCGAACTCGTTGCTGGGTTCAATGCTGCAAAAGTTCTTGCGGCCGGTTGCGATATTGGTGTTCCGCTCTGCAATTTGCGCGGCACGCACGTTGCAGGAGGAGCCTGCACATGGATCTTGGCAGCCGACGATGTCATGGAAAAACTCGGACAAAAATCACTCGGAATCGAAATTATGGGAGTTGGTTTGAGTTCTGATGCCGAACACATCATCACTCCCTCTCTTGAAGGCCCAAAGCTTTGTATCCGTGACGCTTTCGCGCAAGCGAGTATCACTCCTGCTGATGTTCACACCTGGGACATGCATGCAACAGGAACGCCAGGCGACTGGTCGGAGTTCAAGCTCATCGACAATCTGCCCGCCTCAACAATCATCACAGCGCGCAAAGGAATCTTTGGTCACGGCATGTCAACATGCGGCGGCTGGGAACTCACAGCTCAACTTCTTTCAACACAGAAAAATGGAACAAAGTATTCTCTTCTGGGCTCAGGTATTGAGAACCAAAAAGTACATCCAAGCATTCGCAATGTTGGCCGAACCTTAGCAACAGACAAGCCTATGACGTTAGAAGCGCCAAACGGGCTCGTCTGCGGCAAACTCAGCATGGGGATTGGTGGTATCTCATCATGCGTACTGTCGAAAATTCATTAAGCCCGAGCAAAACTCAGGCGCCTTCGTTGTTTTTGGAGAGGATGCAGTTTTTTTATGAACTGTTTCCTTATCCGAACCGACCTATTTTTTTGAAACCAAATCCGAAAGGTTCGATAGACGCGCATGCAGGTTTCGCTCAAATTCTCGCCGGAAACAGCGAGATTCCTGCTGGCAGTCGCATCGACGACCTCCAATTACGAGACGTTCGGCATGCATTTTCAATCAATAAGCGTATCGCGCTCGTTGGCTGTGGCACCGACGAACCTCTTTTGTTTCGCACTTTGCACCCGCACAACCCGATGGTTGCAATCGACCTCAGTCACCGCTCGCTGCTCCGAGCCGAAAGAAAAATTCGCTGGCACCAGTTAAAACCAGTGACGCTGGTTCATGGAGATGCTGAAACTGTCCTTAAACGCGAAGGACTCTTCGATCACATTCAATGTTTCGGAGTTCTTCATCATCAGCCTCATCCCAAAAAACTGCTCAAAACCATGGCCGAGTCCATGAATTCGGGCGGAACACTGCGGCTGATGATTTATTCAAGCAACGGGCGACGACTAGAACGTGGGCTTCAAAAGAAATTTAATGCTCTCTGGCGCGACATACTCCCACACGTGAGCGAACAGCAGCCCTCTTCAAAAATGATAAAGTTGAAGATTACTTGGGCAAGCCTGAAGCTTCTGTGCTGGCGACTCCTTTTGCCAGTTGCCGCCTCGAGTGCGAAGTCAGGTCGGTTTCGCTACATCGGACTTTCACGGGCACGGGTTGCAGATGCTCTTCTGCATCCATCAGATCACGCCCTCAGCCTGCGCGATACGCTCACTTGGGCTGGCAAATATGGCCTAAGGCTCGTCAGCTTTAGGGCAAAAAGCTACGACTTGGGATGGATGGAAGCCCACACACATCTGCAAACTCCCTTACAAACCCTTGTGGCCGAAGAAGAACGTGGCAATATATCTACGAACATTGTTCTTGTTTTCCAGAAGGTCGGCAGTATTTAATGGACTTCCAAATAGTACTCAATTCCAATCCGTGGTTCTCCGCGGTCACCGATTATAGTTTGCAGTTGGCGCGATTTGTTTCTGCGAAACAAACGTGCAGGGTTATTTATTGCGCGCCTGCTGGCAGTCTCGCTTTGCGCAAAGCCAATCAATCATCGCTGCAAACAAACGCGCTGCCGTTATTTCCATTCACAATCACGCGTTTTTTTGCCGCTTGGCATGCACTTGGTGAACTTGTCAAAAGCCACAAACCATCCGTTGTGTGGATTTTTGAAGGCCGTGAACACACCTTATGCGCCCTTCACAGACTTGTTCACAAAAAAACGTGGGCATCCACACGCCTTGTGCGCGTGAGAGGCCAGGCAGCCCCAGTGCGCTCAACTGCGTTGAATAAATGGGTGTATACCCGAGGAATATCCGGGGTTGCATTTGCGGCACAAGTCGTACAACAGCGCACTGAATTTTCTGTACCCGACAATCAGCAAAAGGTTCATCTTTATTGCACGGCAAAGCTCATGGAGCCGGCACTTTCAATTGACTCCGCTCCGCAGCAACTTGCGGTTTCGAGAGACTGGTCAATTGATTTTTCACAGCCCACATTTACTCTTGTAGGCCGCTACGATCCTGTAAAAGGACACGCGGAAACCATTGAAGCCCTCGCAATTGCCAATTTTAAACCCTACCTCAAAGAGGGGCAGTGGCTTCAATTGGTATTCTTGGGGGAGTCACAAAATGTTTCGGCAATTGATCTCTTTGAGAAGGCGCAATCGACCCTCGGCGCAACCGGACGAGCCCTTTCGAGTTCACGTTGGCTTGTTGAGGTCCCCGAGAAACGAATTCGTCTGCTTCTCATCGACGAACGGGTTCGCGATATTGCCGTTTGGATGAGGCAATCAAGCTTCGGCCTCATTCCAAGTCTCGGGAGTGAGGTAATTTGCCGCGTTGCCGTTGAATTTCTGCAACAGGGGACTCCTATTGTGAGCAGCAATGTCGGCGCTCTGGCGGAGGTTCTTCCGCGCAGCTGCGCTCTGATTTATGAACACAGTCGCGTTCAGGAACTTGCCAGCGCTCTGGAAAAAGCACTGGTGCTTTGCAACCAACCCGATGCACTTAAAATCATGCGCCGCAATGCTCTCGAGCAGGGGCGTCGATTCGGTCCGGAGGGTTGGAACGGACTCATCACCTGGGCTCGCGCGCTAGAACCCTTTTGTGAAAGCAATCGCTCGCAATGAAGTTCATTAAAGAAGAACACAGTCCTTGGTACAAGCGTGTTCTTTTCCATTGGGTGAGTCCGCTCATTTCGGTGGGAAGTCGTGAGCACATATCTGATCAGCATCTCTTTGAACTCAACTCCCGCGAAGACTCCGCGCAACGTGGCGAAGAATTTTTCTCTTCGTTGAAATCCATGCAACATTCATTAAACCACCCTGTCTTGCGAACAATGTGGTCGCTGCATAAAAAAACTTTCTATTTCATCAGTGCACTCGCTTTTGTAAATCTAGTTTTTGTCACAATGAACCCTCTCATCATTCGTGAGGTTCTGAAGGCTCTCAAGTCAACAGAACCAGTTGGGACGAAAGGATGGCTGCTTTCAGGTGCTCTGATGTGCAGCGCTCTACTATCAAATCTCAGCATCCATCACGTCTATCATTCTTCTCTGAAGCTAGGCATGCGAATTCGCGCCGGGCTCGTTGTGTCCATTTATAAAAAAGCCCTACAGCTCAACCCAGCATCCCGCGCATCTTCCAGCACGGGAGAAATAGTTAACCTCATGGCCAATGATGCCGCGCGTGTTTACAACGTAGCAAGCATGCTGCATTCCGCATGGGTGCTGCCAGTTCAGACGCTTGTTATTCTTATTGCGCTCTTCAATATCATGGGAAGTGCGACTCTCGCTGGTGTTGCGGTGATGTTCGTCATGCTTTGGTTTTCATCGCGACGAGCAAAAAAAATGATGTCCGGACGCCGTCGACTGATGGAATTCAGCGATCAACGCGTCAGTTTGATGAACGAAATTCTCAATGGCATCCGAGTCATTAAGTTTTACGCCTGGGAAAAAAGCTTTATCGGGCGCGTGAGAAAATTTCGCACACAGGAACTCACTGAACTCAGCGGCCTCGCGCGTGAATCAGCTTTTGTAAACATACTCTTCCTCAGCACTCCAATTTTTGTGGGACTCGCTACATTTTCTGCCCATTTAGCGATCGGCGGCACTCTTAATGTTGAAGATGTTTTTAGTGCCCTTGCATTTTTCGGAATTCTTCGCCCCATCATGTCTCAACTGCCCATGACTTTCTCAGGTTACATCGATGCAGGCATTGCTGTGCGTCGTATTGAGGCGTTTCTCATGCGCGATGAATTCCCGGTGCGAAAGTCTCAATCAGAAATTGGCTGTGGAGAGATTCACATACGCGCCGGAACTGTTGAGTGGGCTCCGGGCAAAAGCTCACTCATTTTACCAGACATTAAAATTCGCGCGGGCGAACTGGTTGTCATTCTTGGCCCTGTTGGCTCGGGCAAATCAACATTTTTGCATAGCATTTTGAACGAGCTCAACAATTCTGATCAGCTCATCGAAAGCTCGGGACGTTTTGCATTTGTTCCCCAGCTTCCCTGGATCCTCAACGGCACTGTTCGTGAAAATATTCAATTGAGCGATTTTGAAAAACCGCATGTCTACAGAAATGCAATCGCAGCCTCCTCGCTTGAAGACGATCTCTCCCAACTCGCTCTCGGCGATGAAACTGAAATTGGTGAGCGCGGAGTGAACCTTTCGGGTGGCCAAAAGCAACGCATTGCGCTGGCTCGAGCCGTATTTTCTGAAGCTGACATCTACCTTCTCGACAGCCCTTTGAGCGCAGTTGACAGCAAAGTTGGCAAAGAAATTTTCAGGGACTGCCTTCGCGGTTTGCTCTCGAACAAAACCCGACTTCTTATTACTCACAATGTTGAACACACAGCTTGGGCAGATCGGGTTCTTTGGATTCAAGATGGTCGAATCAGAGAACTCTCAACCAACGAGATCGAAGCACTCCGCAAATCACAAACTCTGCAAACAGCAGAGCCCAGCTTGAGCACTCCAGGATTATCGCCCGAGCCACTTCCGGGTGAAGCCTCGAGCGTTAATTCACTTTCAACTGCAAACGAACAAACTTTTAAAATGGCAACAACAGTTCCAATGACAGCACATCCTGCACAATCTCCTGCAAGAATTCACAATCCAAGTGCAGGTAGACTTGTTGTCGATGAAGAACGTCAAGTAGGAGCCGTCGAACGCGCACTTTACTCAAACTATTTGAAGGAGCTTGCTCCAGGAAAAGCATTAACAATTCTTGCAACATTGTTTATTCTGCGAGAAGTCTTCAATGCCGGGAGTGACTCATGGCTCGCATGGTGGACCACACACAAATCACAAAGCATTAGCGTCTTCCTCCTTGTGCTTGCGCTGCTTGGTGCAGCGGCTGCAACCATGACCTACCTGCGCACCTTAATGACAGCGCGTGGAGGTGTAAAAGCAGCTGGGTCACTGCACGAACGCCTCCTCGACGGCGTGTTGAAAGCACCTATGAGCTTTTTTGAAAAGACACCCACCGGGCGCATTTTGAACAGATTTGGTAAAGACACTGAAGCAATTGATCAGCACATACCCAGCACTCTCATGGAGGCCCTGGGATGCTTGTTCACCATTGGTGCAACTCTCACTTTCGTATCGCTCGCTACGCCAGTTGCGCTGCTTGCGCTTTTTCCTTTGGCTTTTGTCTATCTCAAAATCCAGCATTTATTCAGAGTGACCTCTCGGGAGGTCAAACGTCTTGAATCGATTTCGCGCTCACCGGTTTATGCGCATTTCTCAGAATCACTGGCCGGGGTGAGCGTCATAAGAGCATTTGACTGCACACAGATATTTGTTCGAGAAAGCATTCGTCGCTTTGAAGGCAACCAACGCGCTTTCTACACAATGATATCGTTGAATCGGTGGCTTGGTACCCGCCTAGAGTTTATCGGAGCGCTTGTGGTCGGCTGTGCTTCGGCTTCGGCAATACTCCTACAAGGTCAAATCACAACAGCATTTGCGGGTGTGTCTCTCACCTACGCCCTTCTTGTCACCGGTGCTCTGAATTGGGCGGTGCGCATGGTGAGCGAACTTGAAAGCAGTATGAATGCCATCGAAAGAGTGAATCATTATTCTGAGACACAGAGTGAAAAATGGGAGGGGCAGTCTCCGCATGCAGCTTGGCCCTCTGCTGGAAACATTGAATTCCGCCAACTCACACTTCGTTATCGACCCGAACTGCCTCCCGTTCTCGAGCGCGTGAGTCTTCATATAAAGGCTGGTGAGAGCATCGGGATTGTGGGACGCACCGGCGCGGGAAAAAGCACATTGATGCAAACTCTCTTCCGCATCGTGGAACCACCGGTAGGAACTGTGTTCGTCGATGACATCGATATTACTACTTTGCCCCTCGAGACATTGCGCAGCCGAATTGCAATCATCCCGCAGGACCCTATTTTGTTTTCAGGTACATTCCGACAGAACGTCGATCCATTCGACCAATATTCCGACACCGATGTGCTTTACGCACTCGAGAGATCTCATCTCTCGCAGGTCCTTGAATCTTTGCCACAGGGTCTGCAAACCATCGTTCAAGAAGGCGGATGCAACTTGAGCGTTGGCCAACGACAACAGGTTTGTTTAGCCCGGGCGCTGCTCCGCAAAGCTCGAGTCCTCCTTCTCGACGAAGCAACAGCCAATGTTGATTCACATACCGACTCACTCATACAGGCCACAATTCAAAGCGAATTCTCAGGCTGCACAATTCTAACCATCGCCCACCGACTGAACACCGTGATGCACTGTGACAGGATCGTGGTCATGCAAAGTGGCCGAATTGTGGAATGTGAATCACCTTCGCGATTGATGGCCGACAAGCGAGGGGTTTTTGCAGGTTATTGGGCCGATGCCCGGCTTGAGCTCCCAGCGCACTGAGACTACTGTGTGCTCACCGTTTGCCGAAAGGATCGCTCAATGAGCCAGACCCCCTCCGATTCCGCACAAACCTCCAATAAAACCAAACACAAAGCCTGGTGGGTGCTGGGGGCTCTCGCAGTATTGTCTATTCTCATGGCCGGACTCACCACCATCACATACCGCCAAACCGACGTGCATCTCGTACAGATGTACACTTACTTTAAGGACTTCGGTTCCAAGGGAACTGCCGAGTCATGTATCGATGAAGTCATCCAGTGGGTGCCAAAGTGCGACGGCATGAAGGCTCTGTGCGAAGGTGCCGTTCCGAGAATCATGGACAGCTGTCTTGCTGGCCAAAACCGCGCGAGCGAATGCGCAGCTCTCGCAAATCGCCCCGCCGACGCCCACTTTGGTTTCAAGGAATGTGAGGTACGTAAGCTTTCCCGCAGTTTAAACAAAGTTTGCGGAAATTCTTACAAGGCACTAGATCTCCATTGTCGGGCGATCGGCTATCTCCCCGCATCAGTTGAGAAGTACGCAAAATGACCGCAACATCAGAAGTCAGTTTAGAACCACCTATGCGCCTGTGGCGCGATTACTATGAACTGACCAAACCACGGATAACGCTTTTCTGTTTGCTCATGACCTTGGGCGGCATTGCCTTAGCACCACAGTCCATGCCGTGGCTGAAAGTCATTGCAACGCTCGTTGGTTCGGCTTTCTCAGTGGGCGCCGCCAACACGCTCAATATGTACTGGGAGCGCGAAACCGATAAATTAATGAAACGCACTGCGACGCGACCACTCGCAACCGGTCGCTTAGATGCATCATGGGCACTTCTTTTTGGAATCACACTCGCAGTGACGTCGGTGGCTGTGCTTGGATTTTGGGTCAATTGGCTCACATCTGCATTGAGCCTTTTTGCACTTCTCTCTTATGTACTTGTTTACACACCCATGAAAAGAATATCGCCTCATGCACTGCTCATTGGAGCTATTCCGGGCGCAATGCCACCTTTGCTCGGCTGGACGGCAGCTACTGCAGAAGTTTCACTTCCTGGTCTTATTCTTTTTGCAATTCTTCTGATTTGGCAAATACCTCACTTCATCGCGATATCGGTTAATCACAAAGACGATTATAAGAGGGCGGGAATCAAAACCTGGCCTGGCGAGCGTGGAATGCGTCCGGCAACTGTGCAGGCCCTGCTCTATTCTCTTGCTTTACTTCCTGTGAGTTTGCTTTTGCTCCAAGTGGGGGTTGCCAGCTACGTTTATGGCATTACCGCATTTGCGCTCGGAGTGTGGATGATTCTCATGAGTGCCCGCGGATTCAATCCAACCAAGCACACACAATGGGCGCGTCAGTTATTCCTCGTGTCGTTGGTATATCTTCCTGTTTTGACTATTGGCCTCGCCATTGACGTTTTAATGAAATGATTATTTCGCTTTCTCAATACACATATGAATACAAATCTGGGGTCAAAGCACTCGACGTTTCATCGTTAAACATTGCACTCGGTGAGACGTTGGCGCTTGTTGGCCGCAATGGCTCCGGGAAATCCACACTTCTGCATTGCTTAGCTGGAGTGTTTAATACCCGCACAGGAACTCGTCACTGCAGAGTTGCTGCGGAGAAAATTTCTCTCGTATTTCAGACGCCATGCCTCGATAAGAAACTAACTGTTCGAGAAAACCTTGTGCTGTTTGGAAAAGTATGGGGACTGAGTGCGCGAACACTTGCAAAAAACCTTGAGATCCTGACGTCTCTTCTCGATCTGAGTGAACTACTCGATTGTATTGTGGGATCATTATCCGGAGGTCAGCAGCGTAGAGCCGATCTCGCTCGCGCACTTCTCTCTGAACCACAGGTGCTTTTTCTCGATGAACCTACCTCCGGTCTGGATATCGTTGCCCAAAGGGAATTTTGGTCGGTGCTTGCCAAAGCACGGGCTGCGCAACCGAATCTCACCCTCATTTGCGCATCGCATCATTCCACGGAACTGGGGCTTTTCGACCGCATCATTTTTCTCGAGCAAGGGCGCATGGAACTCGACCTTCCGCGTTCTCAACTTCTTAAGCAACTTCCTCCAGAAACGCTGGAAATTCACACCACAAATGGCTCGAATCTCTCACAGATTATCGAGAAAAAGCTTTCGCTGCGCCCCACGGAATTGATGCATGATAAATTGGTATTGCACTCCCACGACGCAACGAAATCGCTCGCAGAACTCAAAAGTGACAACGAAATTGATGCACTGATTGAATCGACAACTGTGCGTAAAACCTTGCTCGCCGATGCCGTGTGGCAGAAACTGCTTGAACTTCCGAGCCGCGCTCGCGGTGTCAGCTCAGAGCTCGGTACACTTTCCGGGATCATTCCATGAAACTGACACAAACCTGGCAAGTGGCCGCCGCTCTTTGGCAGCGCGACATGCTCCGATTCGGCAAAGAACGTTCGCGATGGCTTGGCTTGGTGTCACAGCCGCTCATGTTCTGGTTTTTGATTGGTTTTGGTCTTAATAACGTTGTGACACTGCCCGAAGCAAACGGCAATTATCTGCAGTTTTTCTATTCGGGTTCGCTCGTCATGTGCGTTCTATTCACAACCCTCTTTGGCGCTATTAGCCTGATTGAAGACGCTCAAAGTGGATTTTTGCGGGCCATACTCGCCTCCCCTGCCCCGCGGCTGGGTATTGCGCTTGGCAAAGTTTCCGGACTTGTTACGCTCGTACTCGTGCAACTTGCACTTCTTCTGCTGTTCTTACCTTTTACCGGTTTGAGCTACGCTTCTCTCAACTATACACTTCTCATCATTGCAGCAGTCGTTGGAAGCACATCATTAGCAGCTTTGAATCTGGGAGCAGCGCTTCTTATCAATTCCGTGCAAGGTTATCACGCCGTGATGGGGCTCATCCTTTTTCCTCTCTGGATTGTTTCCGGAGCGATGTTTCCAATTCCTCAAGGCGGTCTTCTCGGCACTCTCGCAATCATTAATCCCATGACCCATATCTCTGCTCTATTTCGCGATGCACTCATTCCGCCTCAAAACTTAAATCAATCTTTGATTCATTTTTCTTTTTTGTTCATCCAGGCCGTTGTGTGCGTGTGGTTCACAACAGCCATGACTCGCAACAGGAAGGCTCGTCATGTTTGAAAAAATCGTAGAACGTTTCAAGCGTCAGCCTTTTTTGTGGGCGGCAGTCATGTGTATGCTTGTTATCACTGTGCTTACCCCACTCACTCGACGAGTTCCTCAACCACCGCCGGTTTTGGGCGAAGTTCCGCAGTTCACCCTGACGAATGAGAACAACCTACCGTTTGGCTCTCAACAGCTTGCCGGAAAAGCTTATGTTGCGAGTTTTGTTTTCACACGCTGCAAAACATTCTGCCCAATTATCTTTCAACATCTCAAAAGTCTTCAGGAGCGAATTCAAATCGCGAAGCTGCCTCTTACGATTGTCAGTTTTACAGTTGATCCAGATCACGACACGCCTGACATTCTGAAAACTCAGGCAACAGCACTTTCCGCAGACCCGCAAACTTGGACGTTTCTCACATCCGAAAGATCCACCATGGTCAAATTAGTGGAAGGCGGATTCATGCTAGGAATGGGTGAAGCAACAATGAGTGGTGAATTGATGGACATCGCCCATGCTCAAAAGCTTGTGCTGGTGGATGCGACTGGAAAAATCCGAGGCTTCTACGATGCCACTTCTGCAGGCATCGATGAGACGTTTGCGCGGGCTGAAGCCATTGCCGGCGAGTCATTCTTCTGACCACTCAATCACATTCCAACAAACTAGACTAAGCTCACCCAGCATCATGATTCAGATCAACTGAGCCAAGAAAATTTCTCAAGCGATTGTTTTGATGCGAGACTTGCTCACGTAAGCTGGATGAACTAGAGAATGCGCGCAACGGGGTGAAAGTGTTCAACCCCGCCTAGTGTGTTTTCGTGTGTCAAACCCTCATGAATGAAGGTGATAGAGTGACACCCATTTTTCCGAAGTGGACCAATCAAATCCCAACAATGGTTGCGGTTGGTGCCCCAATTGCTCTTGTTAGTGTTGTTCTTTTCATTTGGTACTTTTTCTCCCCTAAATGGACGGATGTAGGCTACACGCCGAAGCAGCCTGTGGCGTTCAGTCACCAGCTTCATGCCGGACAAATGGGAATGGACTGCCGCTATTGCCACAGCACCGTTGAGCGTGCCGCTTTTGCTGCAATCCCGCCCACAGAAACATGCATGGGTTGCCACAGCATGGTTCAAGCAAAGAGCCCGCGCTTGCAGCTTGTGCGTGAATCGTATCAATCCGGTAAGCCAATTGAGTGGGTGAAGGTGCACATGCTTCCAGAGCATGCCCACTTCAATCACTCTATCCATGTCAGCTCAGGTGTGAATTGCGCCTCGTGTCATGGTCGCATCGATCAAATGAAAGTGGTTGGTCAAACTCAACCACTCAGCATGGGATGGTGTCTCGATTGCCATCGCAATCCTACACCTAATCTCGTTCCCAAAGATCAGGTGACGAACCTGGCCTACGATCCTGCGAAAGAAGGTTACGTGCCAGAGAAAGATCCACACCGCCAACGTGGTGTGAATCCTCCACAACACTGCTCTGGTTGCCACTACTGAACAAAAGTCTTGAACCTGGGGAATGCACACATGCAGTCTGAAAATAATCAGGAAAAGAGCGGCAAAAAATATTGGCGTAGCCTGGAAGAAATGGCTGAGTCTCCTGAGCTGCTCGCTCGAATGAAGAATGAATTTCCATCCGGCGCTGCCGAATTTGAAGTGACACCTGGTGTCGACCGTCGTTCCTTTTTGGGAATTATCGGTGCATCTGCTGCATTTGCAGGGTTAACATCAACAGCAGGCTGTATCCGTAAGCCCTCTGAAAAAATCCTTCCCTACAACAAGCGCCCCGAAGAGCTCGTTGAAGGTAAGCCGCAGTTCTATGCATCTGCAGGCCGCTTTGGGGGCAGTGTTTTCGGACTCCTCGTTACAAGCTACGAGGGGCGTCCTACAAAAATCGACGGCAACCCCTCTCATCCAATGAGTTTGGGCGCAACAAATACGTTTGCTCAGGCCGCTATTCTCGACGTCTACGATCCCGACCGCAGTCAGTCCGTTCTCAAAAACGGCAAGTCTGTCGAGGCGACTCGTACGACTCTGAAGTCCTTGAAAGCAGCGCTTGCAGCAGCGAGCGCTGAACTGAAAGCAAACGGCACAAGTGGTCAGGGTGTTGCACTTCTCATGGAAGCAGCGCCTTCCCCAACACTCATCGGCCTCGTTCGTGACTTTCAGGTTGCATTTCCGAAAGCAACTTTAGCCATCCATGATCCTGCGATGCGTTGGCAGGAAACTGCAGCTCTTGACTCAATGGGCTTCAAAAACGCACAGCTGTTTTATCGCCTCGAAGAGGCCGATGTACTTGCAATGTTTGATGCCGATCCTCTTGGCATTGAGGGCGATGTTGTTCGCAACTCAAAAATGTTTGCAGCAAAGCGCAGAAGCGTCGACGAGTCGAAAACAATGTCGCGCCTCTATGTTGTTGAGTCAGCTTTCACAAACACGGGTGTTGTTGCCGACCACCGTTTGAGCTTGCGCAGTTCTGCTATGGGTGAAGCACTTTTAGCACTCGCATCTGAACTATCTTCGCAAGGGCTCGCTCTTCCTGCAGAGATTGTTGCTCGCAGCAAACAAATCTCAAGCCCGAACGAAAAATGGCTCAAAGCTCTCGCAACCGACCTCCTGCTCAACAAGGGCAAGAGCTTGGTCATGGTGGGACAAAGCCAGCGTGCATGGATCCACTCCATCGCGTTCGCCATCAACTCTGCACTTGGAAATCTCGGACAAAGCGTTGTCGTTCGCTCAAGCAATTTGCCAGCGGCAGTTTCTTTGGCTGAACTGACCACCGAAATGAACCGAGGCTCTATCCAGGCTCTGGTCATTTTGGATGCTAACCCCGTTTACACATCTGCGGCCGACCTCGAGTTCTCTGAGGCTCTCAAGAAGGTCAAAACAAGCATACATTTGGGTTACCACGCCGATGAAACGGCAGTTGCTTGCTCAATGCACTTCCCCCGCAGCCACTCTCTTGAGAGTTGGGGCGATCTCGTCAGCACCGACGGTACGGCATCTATTGTTCAGCCCGTCATCGAGCCCCTCTTCGCTTCGCTCAGCGATGTAGAGTTCCTTGCTGGTCTTCTTGGTGTGAGCAAAAATTCTTATGAGCTTGTTCAGGCCCAATGGAAGAAGTCGACACCATCTGACTTCGATTCCTCTTGGCGGCGCTGGCTGCACGATGGAGTTGTTAAAGGAACCATTGGTGAAACCCTCACGGCTAAAGCTGACTTCAGCAAGCTTGCGCAACAGCTCGCAGGGCTCGGTGCATCACCGACTCCTACGGCTTCGCAAATGGAACTCCGACTGACCCTCGACCGTAGCGTCTTCGATGGACGTTACACGAACAATGCGTGGCTTCAGGAAATTCCTGATTCAGTGACTAAGCTCACTTGGGACAACGCAGCACTGCTCAGCCCTAAAACGGCCAAAGAGAAGGGCATAAAAACAGGCGACTTCGTAGAAATCAAAGTCAAACAGGACAAAGAGCGTTCTCTGAAAATTGCCGCTTATGTTGTTCCTGGAATTGCTGAAAACACTGTTGTTGTTTCGCTCGGCTATGGCCGCTCTTTCAATGGCCGTGTTTCCAATGGCACTGGATTCAATGGCTACAGCTTGCTCAGCCGTGAAGACATGTTCTCTTTTGGCGCTGAAGTGCAACGCACGACTGGAAAATACGAGCTTGCGACAACTCAAGAGCACGGCGTTTCAGACTACCAATACGACACAATGGTTGGCCGCGAAGCAATCACAACTCGCGGCGTAACCCGCGAAGTCACACTTGCAACACTCAAGGCCGATCCTACCCTCGAAAACACGTTCAAGAAGTTTAATTTGCTTGATCCAAAGATGCACAGAACATTGCTTTGGACGAAGCCCAATGAAACACGCGGCAATCAGTGGGGAATGGCAATTGACCTTAACTCCTGCACTGGCTGTAATGCTTGTACGGTTGCGTGCCAGGCGGAAAACAACATTTCGGTGGTAGGCAAGAAGCAAGTTCTGAAGAGCCGCGAAATGCACTGGATTCGTATCGACCGTTACTTCACAGGAAACGTCGACAATCCAGATTCCATCCAGGCAACATTTCAGCCAATGGCGTGTGCTCACTGCGAAACAGCACCTTGTGAGCAAGTGTGTCCAGTTGCAGCTACGGTGCACGGCGTAGAAGGTACAAACGACATTGCCTACAACCGATGTATTGGTACTCGCTACTGCGCAAACAACTGTCCATACAAAGTTCGTCGCTTCAATTACTTCAATTTCTCGAAGGAAAACGACGAAGCGAATCCACTTTATGCGATGCAGAAAAATCCGCGCGTGACTGTTCGTTTCCGCGGTGTGATCGAGAAGTGCTCTTATTGCGTGCAGCGCATCAATGCAGCCCGTGTCGAAGCCAAAATTCGGGGAGAAGAAATTCTTCGTGAAGGCTCAGTTGTGACGGCTTGCCAACAAGTGTGCCCAACCGACGCTATCACATTCGGTAACCTAGCCGATGATGTTGATAGTCGTGTGAAGCAACTCAAGGCGCTCCCTCGCAACTACGCAGTGCTTTCAGAGCTTGCTCTTGAGCCGCGTACGACTTTCCTTGCGAAAGTCCGCAATACGAATCCCGAACTTGAACCTTCAACCCAACTCTGAAGTGGTGAGCGCACATGGAAACATCAGTTACGCTTGCGAATCTTGAAGAACACGTCGACAAACGCGCACCCCTCGTATTGGGACGTGAAACGTTTTCTTCCGTGACCGACATCGTTGCCAGGCCCATGGAAATGGCAACTCCAAAAACATGGTGGATATGCTTCCTCATTGCGCTCTCTGGTTTGGGCGTGTTGGGTGCTGCAATTGCTTACCTCTTTTGGGAGGGCGTCGGTGTTTGGGGTCTGAACAACCGAGTCGGCTGGGCCTGGGATATTACCAACTTCGTATTTTGGGTTGGTATTGGTCATGCGGGAACACTCATCTCCGCTATTCTGTTTCTATTCCGTCAGAAGTGGCGAACTTCAATTAACCGCGCCGCAGAGGCAATGACGATTTTTGCCGTCATTTGCGCTCTTATCTTCCCAGGGATTCACGTTGGTCGTGTTTGGGTTGCCTACTGGCTCTTCCCAATCCCTAACCAAATGGCAATGTGGCCAAACTTCCGTAGCCCTTTGCTCTGGGACGTGTTCGCGGTCTCAACCTATTTTACGGTTTCAACGCTGTTTTGGTTCGTGGGTCTTATCCCTGACATCGCAACCTTCCGCGACCGCTCAAAAGGCATTCGCAAATTTGTTTACGGTTTGTTTGCTCTTGGATGGCGCGGCTCGCACAGGCACTGGCTCAACTACGAACGCGCTTACTTAATTCTCGCGGCTCTCTCGACTCCCCTGGTTTTGTCAGTGCACACCATCGTGAGTTTCGACTTCGCGACCTCGCAACTTCCCGGATGGCACGCAACAATCTTCCCTCCATACTTCGTTGCAGGGGCAATTTTCTCGGGCTTTGCGATGGTTATCAACCTGATGATCATCTGTCGTTGGGTGTTCAAGCTCGAACACCTCGTAACAATGCGCCACTTCGAGAACATGGCAAAAATCATTCTCCTCACAGGATCAATGGTTGGATATGCCTATGCCATGGAATTCTTTATCGCTTGGTATAGCGGTAACCCTTATGAGCGTTACATTTTCATCAGCCGTGCTACAGGCCCATACGCTTGGGCTTACTGGACAATGGTTACCTGCAACGTAATCATCCCTCAGCTGTTTTGGGTGCGTAAAATCCGCACAAACCTCTGGGCACTTTTCATCATTGCGGTGTTTGTGAACATCGGTATGTGGTTCGAGCGATTCGTGATTATCGTCACCTCACTGCACCGAACGTTCCTTCCATCTTCGTGGGCCTACTTCAAACCAACTTTCGTTGACATCGCCACGTTCATTGGGTCGTTTGGATTGTTCTTTACCCTCTTCTTGTTGTTTATTCGCTTCCTTCCCATTGTTGCGATTTCGGAAGTGAAAACAGTGATGCCAGAGGCTGATCCGCACGGTCATGGTCACGACACAAAAGGAGGAGCACACTCATGAGCCAGAAACAAAATCTCTATGGCGTGCTCGCCGAGTTCCCTTCTCCCGCAGCCGTTTATCATGCGTGTGAAAAGGTTCGGGACAAAGGTTTCAAACACTGGGATGCACACACACCTTTCCCAGTTCATGGACTTGAAAAAGCCATGGGGTTGAAGCCAAGCAAAATACCTTGGATTGTTCTCGCACTTGGCCTCACCGGCGCGAGTGGAGGCATGGCACTTCAATGGTGGATTAACACCCAAGCCTATCCTTTGGTTATTTCAGGTAAGCCCTTTTTTAGTTGGCAAGCATTTGTGCCGGTTACGTTTGAATTGGGCATTTTGCTTGGAGCATTTGGCGCTGTTTTTGGAATGCTTTTCATCAATCGCTTGCCGATGTGGTACCACTCTCTGTTTCGCTCTGAGCGATTCGAAAAAGTGACCGACGATAAATTCTTCATTTCTATTGAAGCATGCGACCCAAAATTCGATGCAACTGCGACCTCCAAAATGTTGAGCGAACTTGGCGCAACTCATGTGGAATTGGTGGAGCAATGAAAATGAAAATCTCTGCACAATTTATTTCAAACATAAGCCTGGTAAGCGCAACATTCGCTCTTGGGCTTGTTTCAGGTTGCCAAGGCCAGCCTTCGGAAGATCCACCAATCCATCCGAACCTGAACATGGACTTCCAAACAAAATATCGCCCGCAAAAGAAAAATGAATTTTTTGAAGACGGTCGCGCGATGCGCTCGCCAGTGGCTGGCACACTTGCCCAAGGTGCACTGAAAGAAGATACGGCTCTGCATTATGGCAAGAGCGGCGACGCTTTTGTCAGCAAGATTCCAGTACGAATTTCGTTGTCAGTTGTTGAACGCGGACAAGAACGCTACAATATTTATTGCGCTGTTTGCCATGGCAAAACAGGCCAAGGCAACGGAATTGTCATTCAACGCAATGCCGGAATGCTCAAACCACCGAGCTTCCACGAAGATCGCCTTGTGAACATGCCTGCAGGGCAAGTCTACGACTCTATTCTCAATGGTGTGCGTGGCAATATGCCCTCGTATGCCTATGCGATTCCCGTTCAAGACCGCTGGGCGATTGTGGCCTACCTCCAGGCATTGCAATTAAGCCGTCGCGGAACAATCAACGACGTTCCCTCTGACATTGCTGCAGCGAAAGGATGGAAGCGATGAGTTCAAACCACGCAAAAGCCATCAACCCCGTAGATCTCGCACTGCCCCAAACTCACTGGCTTAGCAAATTGCCTGTGATTGCAATTGTTATCGGTGTACTTGCGCTTGTTGGTGCTTTGGCAATGGCACTTGGCAACCATGAAAAGGTGGAACTCCTTCAGTGGTCTTTCCACACGTCTTATTTGTATTTTTTGAGCATGGCGCTTGGCAGTCTGTTCTTCGTGCTTGTGCAATTCGCAACACGCGCGGGCTGGTCGGTTGTAGTGCGTCGATTTGCAGAAACTTACGCGGCAACTCTGCCTCTCTTCGCAGTTCTTTTCATTCCAATGCTTTTTGGTTTCCACAGCCTGTTTCACCACTGGACATCGGAAGAAGCGAAGAGCGATCCTATCATTCAGGCAAAATCAGCCTTTTTGAATGAGCAATTCTTCACAGTGCGCGGACTTGTTTACGTCATTATCTGGAGTGTTCTCGGAGTTTATTATTATCGAAACTCAACACGCCAAGATGAAACCGGCGACAAATCCATCACATCCAAATTGCAGAAATCAAGCTACCCAGGCATTGCCCTGTTCGCTTTAAGCGTCTCTTTTTGCGCTTTCGACTGGATCATGTCACTCAATCCCCACTGGTACACAACCATGTTTGGCGTGTACTACTTTGCGGGATGCATCATGGTCGTTTACGCACTCATGCTGCTCACAACCCTCTCTGTCCGAGGTGGAACCAAAGTTTCCAACTACATTTCGATTGAGCACATTCACGATCTTGGTAAGCTGCTGTTTGGCTTCAATGTGTTCTGGACATACATCGCCTTCTCGCAATACTTCCTCATCTGGTATGCCAACATTCCCGAAGAAACCGAGTTCTATGCGATGCGCTCCCTCGGTGAACACGGCGCTCATTGGCTGCCATGGACAATTGCACTGATGGTTGGCCACTTCGTTGTTCCATTCGCTTTCCTGATGTCGCGACACATCAAACGACGCCCTTTGCTTGTTGGACTCGGCGCTCTTTGGATGCTCGTGATTCATTACGTAGACATCCATTGGCTCATCCGCCCGAACTGGCACAGCGAGCTGAACCACTTTGGTCTCTTCGACGTCCTAACTTTGGTGGGTATCGGTGGTTTGTTCTTTGGCTTTGCAAGTCTGTTGCTGAAACGTAAGAGCCTGATTCCTCAAAAAGACCCACGTCTGGCGGAATCGCTGGCATTTGAGAATATGTGAAAGAGGGACGAAACGATGAAAAAAGAAGTCCTTGACCAAAGTCACCAAACAGCAGGCCAAACATCCATTGAGCCTGATAATCTGCCCGTAAAATCGATCACTGGGGCTCTTGTAGCTCTCATAGTGATCGTGGCTGGAACAATCATTGCCGTGCGCCAGCTCTACTGGTTCACAAGCTCAAAACTGGTTCAAACAAATGAGCTCGATGTCCCCAACAAACTGTTGTCGGAATTGAATGCTGCTGACAAAGATCAATTGAGCAATTACGACGTCGTCGACCAGCAAAAAGGCATTTTCCGACTGCCTATCGATGAAGCCATGAAGCTCTACGTAAAGAAAAACGGCAACTGAGAGAACTAACGAGGACTCATGCTGAACCCACGACACAGACATCATCTCTTTGCCCTCGTGGTAGCGAGTTTGTGTTCTGTGTTGCCTGGTGATTATTTTGGCCTGATGCAGAGTCATGGAGCTTTTGCTCAAGACACTCCTCCATCGGAGGCGACCCGCCCCGATCTCCAAGTTCCTAAAAAACTCGAAAATGTGACCATCGTTGAAAAGCTCGGAACAATTCTTCCTGCTCAACAACTTTTCTTTCGCCAGACATCCCAGGGCCCTGCTTTGTCACTCGACCAGCATGTGAAACCCAATTTGCCCACGCTACTCACGTTGAACTACTTCCAATGTACTGCTTTGTGTTCGCTTCAGCTCAATGGTTTGGTTGATGGCTTAAAAAAGCTCGACTACCTTCCTGGCCGCGACTTCAACTTAGTCACTGTGAGTTTCGATGCCCGCAACACACCAGAACTGGCAAAAATGAAGGAAAAAAACTACCTCGAGAGCCTTGGACGACAAGATGCCTCGTGGAAGTTTTTGGTTGGCGAACAAAAATACATCGACCAAATCACCGATGCTGTTGGCTTCCAATACAAATATGACCAAGAGAGCGATCAATTCGCCCACAGTGCAGCTATTTTCTTTTTGTCGCCCGACTTCAAAGTTGCACGTTATCTCTATGGCATTCAGTATTCATCACGAGACTTAAAGTTTGCTCTGCTCGACGCCTCCCAAGGACGTTTGGGCACAACACTAGAGAAATTGATTCTTAGATGCTTCCACTTCGATGAACTCGCAGGGAAGTACACGCCTATCGCCATGAATTCCATGCGCGTCGCTGGCGTCTTATTCAGTTTATGCTTATTGATTTTGGTAGTTGTCCTTTTTCGTAAAGAAAAGGCACTTCGTCGCGAGGAGTATGCACAGTGAACCTAGGCTCTGCTCTTGGATACATGATGGCGCAGGCTGCAAACACCACATCGTGGTGGAAGCCCATTCAGGCATCTGCTCACGCCGGTGCTGTTGACACCCTATTCAACTTCATCATGTACCTTTGTTTTTTCTTTTTTGTTCTTATCGTCGGAGCCATGGTTTACTTCATCGTGAAGTACCGCCGAAAGGGAAATGGCCCTGAGCGTACGAGTCCCATCAAGGGCAATCACACTCTTGAAATTGTCTGGAGTGTCATTCCCGGCATATTGCTCGTTCTCATTTTTGCGTGGGGCTTCAAAGACTGGCTCGCTATCGCAGTTGTTCCAGCCAATGCGATGGAAGTTCGCGTTTCGGGGCAAAAATGGAACTGGACATTTACCTATCCCAAAGAAGGAATTGTTTCAGCGGATCTGGTTGTTCCTGCGGGTCAACCTGTGAAACTCGTGATGACGTCTAAAGATGTTCTTCACAGTTTCTACATCCCCGATTTTCGCATCAAACGTGACGTAGTTCCGGGCAAATACTCGGTCCTTTGGTTCGAACCTTCGGAAGAAGCAACGCATCAAATCTATTGCACCGAATACTGCGGAACCGAGCACTCCAACATGCTATCGAAGGTTAAAGTCGTTTCGAGCGCAAAGTATGAAGAATGGCTTGCGAACGGTGGCGATGAAGATGGCGGCACCCCCGTTCCTCTCGCCGACAAAGGCAAAAAACTCTATGAGCAGCGCGGATGCGTTGCTTGCCACTCCATCGATGGAACCAACAAAGTTGGCCCGACCTGGAAGGGTTTGTACGGCTCGGCGCGCAAATTTACTGATGGCACATCGTTGGCTGCCGCCGATGAAAACTACATTCGCGAATCGATTCTCGTTCCCAACGCAAAAATTGTCGCCGGTTATGCTGGCGTGATGCCAAGCTATCAGGGCCAGCTCAACGACAAGCAGCTCGAATCCATCATTGAATATATCAAGACTTTGAAGTGAGGAATTCCACCATGGAAAGCAACCACAACAACGTGCCTCAGTCCGCACATGCAGCTTCGGCTGGCGGAGCGGAGCCCAACTACATTAATGCGCACAAGGGCATCTGGTCGTGGATGACAACTGTCGACCACAAACGCCTCGGGCTTATGTATCTCGTGGGTGTTCTCACCTTCTTTGGCTTGGGCGGAATTTTTGCGCTCTTGGTGCGTACTCAACTTCTCGGGCCCATTTTTGGTGGTGCATCTGGAAAGCAAGAGTGGCTATTTAGCGGCGACACTTACAACAAACTCTTCACGCTCCACGGCGCGGTGATGGTCTTCCTCGTGATCATTCCATCCATTCCGGCAAGCTTGGGAAATTTCTTTCTTCCCTTGATGCTTGGAGCCAAAGATGTTGCGTTTCCTAAGCTCAACTTAATGAGCTTTTACGTGTACGTGCTTGGTGGTATTTTCTTGTTGTTCTCCATTTTCACAGGTGCGGTTGACACAGGATGGACATTTTACACCCCCTACTCATCCACAACATCAACATCAGTCGTATCTGCGGTCATGGGTGTTTTTATCCTTGGATTCTCGTCCATCCTGACCGGCGTTAACTTCATTGTGACCATTCACAAAATGCGCGCACCTGGCCTCACTTGGGTACGCCTCCCATTGTTCGTTTGGGCGCAATACGCAACCTCTCTCATTCAAGTGCTCGCAACACCGGTTCTCGCAATCACCCTTATGCTCCTCGCAATCGAAAGAACGATGGGCATCGGAATTTTTGATGCAAAACTCGGCGGCGATCCTGTTTTGTTCCAGCACTTCTTCTGGTTCTATTCGCACCCTGCCGTTTACATCATGATTCTGCCAGCCTTCGGCGTGATCTCTGAAATCATCACGATCAACAGCCGCAAGCAGATCTTCGGATATAAAGCGATCGCGATGTCGAGTGTCGCCATTGCCGTCATCGGCTTCCTCGTTTGGGGCCACCACATGTTCACGAGTGGTCAGTCTGAGCTTGCATCTGCAGTGTTCTCATTCCTAACCTTCGCGGTAGCCATTCCTACAGCCATCAAAACGTTCAGCTGGGTTGCCACGATGTATGGCGGCTCACTGCGTATGAACTCTGCGATGTGGTATGCACAAGCGTTCCTTTTCCTGTTCACTATCGGTGGTCTCACAGGCTTGTTCCTAGGAACCCTCTCTGTGGATATTCACCTCCACGACACCTATTTCGTTGTTGCTCACTTCCATTATGTGATGATGGGCGGAACAATGACGGCATTTGTGGGCGCATTGCATCACTGGTGGCCCAAAATGACAGGCCGGATGCTCAACGAGTTCTGGGGCAAGGTGAGTTGCTTCTTCGTCTTTGTTGGCTTCAACGTCACGTTCTTTTCCCAATTCCTTCTTGGAACCAAAGGCATGCCGCGTCGATACGCGAACTACCTCCCAGAGTTCCAAACGTGGCACCAAATTTCCACAATCGGATCGTATCTGCTCGGATTGGGCTTTTTCATTACGCTCATCTACATGATTCAATCTCTTATCAATGGTGAGAAGGCTCCGAAGAATCCTTGGGGTGGTCTCTCACTTGAGTGGGAAACAGATTCACCTCCTATCGAGCACAACTTCCATGGTCAGCCCGTTGTAAATAACGGCCCCTACGAATTCCCTGAAATCGACCATTCTAAGTCAAACCGCGGAGGACACTGAGACATGGGTCAACAATCATCTCACTCAACTGCGGCTGGCCATAATCATCCCAAGTACCTCGCGCATCACTTTGAATCGATGGAGCAACAAAACTCGTCGGGCAAGCTTGGAATGTGGCTTTTCCTCGGACAGGAAGTGCTCTTTTTTAGCGGTTTGTTTCTTATGTATGTGCTCGCGCGCATGTTCTACCCTGACACCTTCCTTGCGGCACACGAGCTCCTCGATTGGAAGCTTGGTGCACTAAATACGATTTTCTTGCTCACCAGTTCCTTAACCATGGCCCTCGCCGTGCGAGGCGCACAGGTCAACAGTCAACCTCAAATGTATTGGAATATCGTTGCCACTATCGTGCTCGGTGGGGCATTCATGGTCGTGAAGTACATCGAGTACTCGCACAAATTTCATGATGGCTTGTTGCCCGGCCACTTCTTCGATGCTGCTAAGGCAATGCACAACGGAGTTCCTGCAAATATTCCTGGCGCCCCAGCGGTTTTCTTTGCAATTTACTTTATCATGACAGGCACACATGGTTTGCACGTACTGATTGGTATGGGCCTCATGCTATGGCTCCTGGTGCGTATCAAGCGCGGCGACTTCAATTCAGAGAACCACGTTTATCTTGAAAATGTTGGCCTCTACTGGCACATCGTCGACCTCATCTGGATTTTCTTGTTCCCACTTCTCTATCTTGTGCGCTGATTTGGAGGACATCTCAAAATGTTTCAGAAGCTTCGCAGTCTTGTCCTAAAATCAGCATCACCTGCACATGGCGGAGAGCACGGCTCTCAGCCACATGTGCTGCCACTGAAAACCTACTTTGCCGTTTTCGGTGCACTCTTGGTGCTTACAGTTCTCACCGTTGTGGTGTCGGTCATTGGCCTTCCTCAACCAACAGCAATTATCGTTGCTATGGTTGTTGCTGCGGTCAAAGCATCCCTCGTTGTGCTTTGGTTTATGCACCTCAAATACGACGACCGCTTTTACAGCTTGATATTTATTATTTCTCTGTTTTTCCTCGCCCTGTTCTTTATTTTCACGTCGATGGATGTTCTGAGCCGTGGACAAGTGAATGAGGAAGAGAGCTTCTTCTCGCAAGATGGAATTCAACTGCGCAAAGATTTCATGAAGAAGTAAATTTCTCGCAGATGCATTAAAAAGCCCCGGTGGTCGCAAGAACACCGGGGCTTTTTAATGCCAGTTATTTCGCCGTTAAAATGCAGTTTTCTTACCAACGAATGAGATTACATCCCCACGTGAATCCAGCACCAAAGGCCAAGGTCATAACAAGCTGACCCTCTTTGAGCTTTCCTTGTTCGGTTGCTTCCGACATACAGATTGGAATTGTGGCAGCGGTTGTATTCCCATATTTCTGGATGTTGTTAAATACGCGATCTTCAGACACTCCCAGTTTCTCACGCACAGCTTCATTGATGCGCAGGTTTGCCTGATGAGGAAGAACTAAATCGAGCTCAGATGGTGAAATACCATTTCGTTCAAGAAGATTCGATGCAGCCTCAACCATGCGCGTCACTGCATTCTTGAAAACCACCCGGCCGTCCATTTTCGGGTGAATGTCACCCGCATCAATTGCAGCTTGGGTCATGAAGCCGGGAACCACTGATCCGGGTGCCTTCAAAAACAAAAGCTGAGCCCCTGAACCGTCGCTGCCCATGATGGAATCGATCACACCACGAACGTTGTTCTTAGCACTCGGTGCCTCGCCGCCTGCGCAAGCCTGAGCTTCGACAATCAGTGCTCCGGCTCCATCTCCGAACAACACAGCCATGTCTCGTCCGCGGTTTGTTCTTTCTAGAATGGGCGATTGCACTTCGGAGCAAACAAGTAGAATGCGCTTTGCAAAACCTGCTCGTATGTAGGCGTCGGCAGTCGCGAGACCATAAATTAGGCCACTGCACTGAGCACGCACGTCGAGGGCCGGCACATGCGCCATCCCGAGCTTATTCTGAAGCACTGTGCCGATTCCCGGGAAAAAGAAATCAGGCGAAAGAGTGGCTCCGATAATCATGTCGCAGTCTTGGGGTGTCACTCCAGCCCTTGAGCAGGCCATTTGAATGGCTGGCAGTGCCAAATCGGTCGTTGTTGTTCCGGGTTCCACAAAGCGCCGCTCACGGATGCCCGTGCGCTCTACAATCCAGTCGTCGCTGGTGTCCATGAACTTCGAAAGGTCGAAATTTGTGACAACCTGGGAAGGTAGATTATGTCCAACCCCACGCACAACCGTCCGCATTCTTTCCATGATTTTCTCCTTCCAGCGAAGCCTGACTTGGTGACTGGCGGGAGTTTATCTGTATTTTTCTTCCTTGCCCAATTTTCTAGCCCACAGGTTCTTTCGAATTTGGCGGCCTGCCTGCATTGATGTTAAGCAAGATGGGTTCAGAGGAGCCCAAACATGCTCATACGGCTGCACATTCAAAATTTAGCAATCGCCGAGAATGTCTGCGTCTCGTTAACTCGAGGCTTAAATATCATCACCGGTGAAACAGGAGCCGGCAAATCACTTCTCGTAGATGGTCTGGCGTTGCTTCGGGGCGCCAAGGCTGATGCTGGTCTGATTCGCGACGGCAACGATTCAGCATCAGTCACTGGAACATTCAAACTCCCGCAGAGCTCAGCTGTTTGGGCCCAACTTGAAACCCACGGATGCCTCAGAGACTCCGAAGCACCCGACGAAGTCACATTGCGCAGGGTGCTCAGCCGTACGGGCAAGCACCGCTCCTATTTGAACGACACTCAAATCAGCACGAGAGTTTTGCAAGAGATAGCAGCAGAACTCATCGACATCAGCAGCCAATTTGAAAATCAAAAACTACTGAATTCCGACACTCACACCCTGTATCTTGATGAGTTTGTTGAAACCACTGAACTCCGCGAGAAGTTTCAATCGACCTGGCAGGGCGCCTGGACTCTGATTTCTGAAATCGAGCGCCTAGAAAAAGAACTTGCTTTGCAAAAAAGAGAACAAGATCTCTGCCAGTTTGAACTCGATCAAATTGAGCAGGCCGATCTGCGCGACGATGAATGGGCCCAAGTGCAAAGAATGGTTGGTTTAGGCCAAAAAGCAGTCCATGCAGCGCGGCTTACAGCCGATATTCGCATGATGGTCTCGGATTCTGAGCACAGTTGTTTGTCACAGTTGAGCTTGTGTCGTCGGTCCATTGAACGTCTTCTGAAACTTGCAGGCTCCGAAAAAATTCCTCTGGGAATTGAAAAAATCGATGAGATTTCGGCCCATGTTGAAGAACTACTGCAACAACTCGATTCAACCGAAGATGTTTTTCGCATCGACGAACACGATCTTCAAGAATCCTTAGCGCGATCTGAAATCTACAACACACTTCTGCAAAAATTTGGCCCTACGCTCGATCATGTTCGTGCTCATCGCGAGCACTGCATCAAAACACTTTCGCTGAGTAATGCGCTTCAAGAAGATATCTCACGCAAACAAAAAAAACTCACACAATCCATCACAGCATCGCTGACTCAAGCGAGAGAGCTCTCACAACGCCGTGCAGCCGGATTGTCTGCGCTTAGCAATTCAATTCAAAAAGCTCTTGCTGAACTGGGCATGCCTCGCACGCGATTTCTTTGCGAACTGCAGCGCAACAGCCTCGCAACTTCACCACGAAGCGTAAATGCAGAAACACTCAGCAGCATAAACCCAGACGAAATTGAAACGTTCCTGATGCTCAGCCGCAGTGGCGCTGAACGTGCTCAATTCCTCATGAGTGCCAATGCTGGTATCGCCCCGCAACCTATCGAACGTGTCGCCAGTGGAGGCGAACTTTCTCGCACCATGCTTGCTATCAAGAGTGTGTTATTTGAAGACGGAGCAATGAGTGTTTTCGTATTCGATGAAATAGACACCGGAATAAGTGGCAGCATTGCATCGAAAGTCGGCCGAAAAATGGCTGAGTTCTGTGCCAAAAGACAGGCCCTCTGCATCACCCATTTGGCACAGGTCGCCTGCTTCGCCAACTGCCATTTTATTGCCACGAAAGCCCTCAAAAAAGGGAAAACAGTGGCAGAAATAAAAGTAGCCTCTGCGCAAGAGCGAGTTCATGCGCTGGCAGGAATGGTTGCGGGAGAGCGCGTTACAAAAGAAAGTCTCGCGCAGGCGCAAGCCCTCCTCAAGGAAGCACAGGGAGAGTTGAGTCCATGAGCACACAGCAACAGCTCGAAGTTCCTCAAAAACCGGATCAAAGAGTCCAGAATCAGGAATCTTCCCCACAACTCGCCGCAGTTGCCTATTTGAACATGTTGCCGTTCTTCGCGGGAAACAGCCAGTTCCAACTCCTCTCCTCTCCCCAATCTCTCAATCTGAACGGCAGTCGCTTTGATGCCTATTGCTCGTCACTCATTGCCGGCTTACAGGCAGGCAAAACCCCTCTGAGCTCAACACTTGGAGTTTTTTCATGCGGTGCGGTGATGAGCGTGTTCATTGAACCCGTGCTGCACAAAGAGAGTCATGAAGTTTTTTGGCAACAGCTGAGCAAACTTTGGATGCATCATCATCCGAGTCCAATTGAAGCTCTCGGCAATCATGAACATCATGGAACAATTGTCTTGCGATCCTCTGGTGAAAGCGCTCAATCTATTTGGATGTTTGAGGTTTTATGCGCTCTTGCTGGATTCAATGTCGAAGTGCTTAACGACGATGCTCCTGGAATTTCGCCCGACCCAGAAAAACCATTGCCCGAGGCCAAACTCTTCATTGGCGACAAAGCTCTTCTGCGACGCAAAAATGCACCACATGCGTTGCGCCTTGATCTCGGTGAGCTCTGGACTCAACACACAGGTTACAAAGCGTGGTTTGCCGCGTGGTTTGCAGGACAGCCCCAGTCTGCATACTCTGTTGAAAATATCGAGACGGTGCTTTCCAAGCAAATCGATGAATGGAGCAAGGCCAGTGAATTTTCTCGCTGGTGTCAGTGCTATTCATTCCTCGAAACCAACGCAAAATCGCTTTTCAACTTTGGCCAAACCGAAGATCTACAAGAACTGAGAGAAACACTCGTCGATTATTTCGCCTGCCTCGAACACAGAATCGACGCACAAGAGGGGCAAGTACTTTTGGGGTTTTATCTCAACGTAAACACTGCATTCGAAGCTTGGAGCAAAACAACACCGGCGCAGGACACTGAAAAAATGTCGCATACGCCGGTTATTGTAAAATCACTTCAAGGTCACTTTGCGAGCACGTGAACAGGTAAGTTCACAAGCGCAACGCCCGCCTGGTTGGCAAGTTTGCAATCCCCTGCAATTTCATATTGGCCACTTTTGAAAAGAGCTTCCTGCAGAAGTCCACTCTTTGATGCATCAAATCCATACTCGACTTTGAACGAGCCAGCCGAACCTTCCTTCGGAGAGATTCGCAAGGTTCCTATTTCGGGAAGAGGTGCGTTGATAATTTCAGTTGCGGAGAACAAAGCTGAAGATGCTGGAACCTCAAACGGATCAACACGCAGCGCGTAATATTTACCAGCTTTGGGCAGGAATACCGCTCGTTCTTCAGCAGCTGCATTTCCGCTTGCGGCAACTTGCTTGCATTCCTTCAGCTCGGCGTCATCGCATTCATCGATGAGAATATCGATATCCAATCCGGCTACAACCGATGTTGTTGTGATGGTCACCGTTCCTGCATCAGCAGCGTAGGTGCGCGCCAGAACTCCAGCTGCCGAGGGAACAACCACAACACCACCATCTTTAGCTATCTCGTGTTTTGTGCGCCCCAGGAGTGCGTTGAGACGAATAACACTCTTTGCTGCATCAGGGTTCGCATCGAATGTACTTTCCTTCAACGTGGCTTCGAATTCTCCAGCAGACACCGTTGTAGGAGTCAGATTGAGAGGAGCGAGTTCAGAGAAGGTGGCATAGTCGATTGCGAGCTTGTAAGTGCTGAGTGGAAATTGGAATCGACCGAAGACATGAATATCCCAGATCCCCGCTGCCGGATTCAGTTCACTGAACTTGGCCACACGTCGGTTCGAAATGGCAGCTCCCAATGAATTACAGCTCGCCGCAACTCCGGCAGAACCTGCTAAATCAGCTGGTTCGGCAACGTTGCTCCCTTTGAGAACCATTAAGCCAGCAGCCGAACATTGTGGCTTTCCTTCGTCACTCGTCAGCGGAACTTCAAGAGCGATGCGCAACACGCTCACTCCTTCGGGAACCCGCACGTAGTGGCGATCGACCATGAAACTTTTAACTTGCCCTTGTTGACTAAACTGGGCCTGCAGAGCAGCTGAGTGATGCGGCATGGTCAAGTAAACAGGAATTTCAAACGCAGCCACTGCGTCACGACGTCCGTCAACAACTCGATAAGCACGAATTATAGCTCCGTGATCACCTGGTGAAAGTTGTCCAATTGCGTCTTTCTTAACACAGACAAAAAGAGAGCTTGCACGCAGTGGATTTAATGCAGGTCCTGGCTGCTCTCCGACTGGATTCTCAATTGCTCCCGAACCAATTAAAGTCAGAATTTTATTCTCAGGCGTTGAGTTCTCGTCGCATGAAGTGCTCTGTGGAACACCGACTTTCAGCCACGGCAAACGTGAACCATAGAAAACAGTTTCAAGCTCAAAGGATTCAGCACTGGTGTTCAACTGTCGCAATAATTCGCCCACATCGCTGCGACCCAACGCAGATAATGGAAGTTTTCTAGTAAAATGGACTTCAACCAACTTGTCGGATTCTTTGTCGCTAAGCCAAATTCCCTGACCGAACTTGCGCTCTTTTGTTTCTTCGCCGAGTTGTGTACCAGTGCCAAACGATTGGTTGCCATCATATTTTTTGCCATTACCCATCGTGCGCAACACGCGAACATTATAATCCAGAGCAACGTTTCTCTTCGTTAAATCTCGCTCGTTGGCAACAACTCCTGAACTCAATTGCACTGAAGCCTTCTTTTTCAAAAGCTCCCATGCTTCAGGAAGAGAAACCATTCCGTAACCTTGGTCAATCCAGGTGTAGATCCCCTTGCGAGCCTCGCCTGTTGCGGGATTATATGATGACACTTGAAAGGGACGCGCCGAGTCGAGAAGCACACGACGCAAAGTCAGAGCATCTGTGGGCAAAGGCTGACTTGGTTTTTTTTCGTTGTAGGCCAAAGCAGCATCAAGCAAAAGTGCCGCCGCACCAGCAGCAGCAGGTGCCGCCATCGAAGTCCCCCAATACACATCAGCGCCCGAGCGAAAGCCAGGTGCTGAATTGAGTTGAATGACACTCAATTGCGTTCCAGGTGCAGAAATATTTGGCTTAAATCCTCCAGCTGCACTGGGGCCACGCGAACTAAAATACATCATAAAATCGTCGTCGCCTGATTCGTTGCTGTCTATCGGCGAACCACGACCAATCCAATTGTATTGCCGAAGAATCATATTTGGAGTTGCCGTGGCAGCGACACTCAGCGCATGGCGCGCGGTTGATGGACTTCCAACTGTTTGGCGTCCAGGGCCCGAGTTACCTGCAGAGATCACAAAAAGCACATTATAAAGCTCAGTGAGACGATTTATGACCGTTTCCTGAACTCCATACCCATCGTTGTCGGCACTCAAACCACCCAACGACATGTTGATAATTCGCGCCCCACTTTGAGCCAAATCGATGATCGCGCGAGTTGCGTTGCAGCCGCCATTGTTCGAGCAGACACGATTCACCATTAAATTCGCTTCAGGAGAAACACCACGAGCCAGGGTTCCCAAAGAATCGTTGCTCAACGTTTTGCCTGCACCAATAATACCTGAGACGTGGCTGCCATGATTGCCCGGATCAAAACCAACAAGTGCAACCCGGGTGAGTTTCAATGCAGCTTCGTCAGAGGTGAGCGGAGCAACCTCTACTTCCGTGAACGAAAGGCCAAGTCGCTCACTCATGACGTCTTGAACGTCAGCCGACGAGTTGAAGTCTCGCAAAGCCTTGCTGGCTTTGAAATTTCCAGTGCCACTGAAATCGATCCATGCCTTTTGTGGACGTCGTTCTATTGCAGGGACGTGAAAGAAATAAAAAGAGTCATCAATTTTGCCATTGCCATTGATGTCAACTTTCTCATCACGGGTTGCAAAGGCGGCTTCATTGATAACACCCAATCTTACGGAAGATTCGGGTTGTTCAAGGAGTTCAACAAGCTTTTCAGGGAGAAGAAAAACTTCATCTTCAATTTTCTTGAACGGCAATGTGCTCGTTGCACTGTTGCTCATACTTTCGAGAGCATCCGGTTCAAGAAACTCTGCGTTCAATGTAATAGCGACAACTTTGGACGACCCAGATGTCTGATTTTTCTCAATTCGCGCAACAGAAATCTTAGCCTGTTGCGAAATGAATCCAGCGCCTTCAGCGGTGAAGTCTTTCATATAGGTGACGCGAGAAGCACCACTTTGCTCATTTCTAAATGCAGGATGTGCATATGTAACGCCCGTGTCCGTTACACCAACGCTGACGCGTTTTCCGGTTGGTTCCTGACCCAACTCAGCCTTAACTTTGCTCATGAATAAGCTCACACCCATGCGCTCGATTCCGCTAAAATCAGCGAAAGCCGGTTGGGCGAGCGGCGGAGCAGGATGATCGAGAGATATGTTGTGCGGACGTTGGGCAGATTGAATGACGGGTGAAATTCTGACATCGACAGGCAAGCCGCTCACACCTTTTAGTGACGGGTAATCCTGCAGGGCAACCCAGGCAGAAAAATAACCAACGTCAGGAGCGATAAAAACATCGTGAAGCGAAACTTTTGTACCAACACCATCGACAACCTTATTCAAGAAATGATTCAGCTGTGCGTGCTTCTCGATTTCGGACATTTTCAACAGCGAGGCATTTGCTTGCAAACGAGCGAACCCGGAATCAGCGAGCAATCCTTCAACAGGAATGAGTGGTCGGCCACCTGAATAGCGCACTGGAACATAGGTTCCCGAAGAAATCTTAAGTTGGTTGTCGCCGGCAACAAGCGGGGGAAGTGCCGCATCAGGAAGAGTCGATTGCCCCGGAGTCGCCTGGGGCTCAAGACCTGGCACATTATCGGCAAGCTTGAGGGATTCAACTCGATTCAGCACACTACAGCCAGCAATGGCAAGCAAACTGAAGGCTGCACTGAATGTGTGGAGATTGGGACGAAAAAGCATGGAATCCCCCTTCTTGGCTTAACGGCCAATAGGTAGGGCTAAATACCATGCTCGTCAATGAAAATTTTTCACTGCAAAGGCACAGATTCGCTTGTATCTCCGCGCATTTGTTGGGCGTAGCCTCGAATGCGCTCAGCAGTTTCGGCATCGGGAGCGCCATTGCTGAGGGCTTGCTCTGCTTGTGAAGCGAAGTTTTTAGATTCCGACTGCAGCCGCTCCGCAGTTTGTGTCAAGAGCGTCCTAATTCCATTCACCTCTGCCGGATTCAATGTGGGCGGGAGTTCTACTGCTAATAAATTTTTAGCTACTTCTTCGGCCATACGAGCTGTCTCGTAGTACCCGGCTGAAC
>CAIZJW010000315.1 GCA_903933385.1 uncultured Silvanigrella sp.
GCCCATCCAAAGGGCACGACATTCACCGAGAGTCACAAAGAGTCACGTTTGGTCACCCACGCTGAACGCAATTGAACGCAAATCGGAAAGGGAATTGAACGCAGATTGAATGCAATTCGGGGCTGCCGTATTCGAGAGGGGGCATTCGAACAACAATCCAGGCACGTGGGAGTTTAGTCTCAGGAATTTTTGGTAAAGTTCCGCCGCTTTGGGGATTAATCTGACGTCCTCGCAAATCGTTGTAGATTCTCTTCTAGCCGCTCGAGCATCGATTCTCGCACGCTGACTGCCAATGCCAAGAGCCTTGAGGCTTCTTGAACTTCTCGCGTTGTGAGGGGCTCCGAATCCATAAGAAAACTGAGGGCGGTCGATGAATGATTTGCGTTCACATTAATATCACGATGCATCTGTAAAGGTTTTCCAGCGTCCGCATGAACAGTTCCTTTCAAAAGACTTGCGATGGGGTGCTCTGACGACGAACTGCCTGCTTCAAAAAATTCAATCATAATCGAGAATGCAACGGTGCTGGAAGCAGCTGCGTCACTTAGGATCTGAACAAGTTGCTTGGTTTCGGGCAAGACTCCAAGCTCTGAGGTGTTTTCGTATCCAAGAAGTTTCAGACTTTTTAGAACCAACTTGTCATGACCGCTTTCGGATTCAATATAAGCAACCACTTTGTTTGCAATGCTTGGAAATCGAGAAACAGCTCTGTTTAGTGCCTCCGTGCCAAAACGAGTCACATGAAGATTCTGGACAAGAACAAAGGCGATGCCTCTGAAAAACAATTCGCCACTCGGTTTAAGGTCGTTAAGCCGTTCGAACAGTTTCCTTTCTGGTGCGCTCAGCAACGACTGGTGGAGACAACGGCGTAGAACCGAAAATGCAGCAACACCATCACAAACATTCAGCCACCCTATGCGAGAGAAGCGAATGACTTGATTAACGGTCCAAGAAGGGTTGCTTCGATTCGGCGATGTTGAGATCTCTTTCTGTCTTGAGGCAGATCTCTTTTCTAAAATGTGGGGCAATCCTGCACACCGGAAAGCCCACCACGCGCAGCGCAATAGGGAACCGATATTCCGGAAAGTGATTTGTTGAGGATGAATGTAACAAATCGGATATTGGTATAGACACACGAGAACATTCTTCTGAATGGAATCGACAGCCTGATTAACTTCACAATCGAGCATGAGCCAAGGAGTTTGCACTGCAACAGAGTTTTCGCAGAATTGAATCGTTAGCTCCTCATAAGGGGTAAGCCTGCGAACGGCGGGAACCATTATAACTCCATCACGCATGAAGGGGATTTGTATGTTTCAGATTTGACTTTAACAAAACCTTCTTCGCAAGTTCCATTTTTCAAGACCGCGGAAGTGCATCTTTCGTCGAGGCTGCCATCCCATTTCTTTCGCGCGCAATGCTCAAAAGTTACAAGTCCGGAGCTGCAGCTAGATATTGAAAGCAATGAAACAATTGCGGCACTGAATCTAAAAATTAGTTTGGTCATTGCTGCCCTCAAACTGTGGATTCCTCAATATGCGATACGATCTCGGTTTCCCTAAAGTGTGCATCAGAAGCGGGTCTTCGGGACCATTCGCCAGCGTATCGGCTAAAATGATGAAAATGTTTACCGATTTCGTATCCGCCTGTTCCTTCGTTCCACACTAGGGGCTTCTGCTGTTAAAGCATGGTCAGTTTAGTGAAATCGGGCAGAAGGCAGAAGACTGAACGAGAATGAGAATGAGAATGAGGCGGTCATGCATGGACGAGCCGATTCTAAATATTCAAGTGAACTGGCTTAAGCCGCAAGATGTTCTTGGCTATGAACAACGGTCCAAGCGGCAAGGGACGCTTGAGCCATTTCCATGACCTGTTTTTTCACGTCGCGTTCCAAATAGTCAAATCCTAACAGGGTGTTCAATCCCCGTGGCCTAACTACACTGCTGAAGCGTTCTCATGGGATACGTCCTTTTGAATGTGCGGAATATTGGATTCACTCATGCGAAAGACTCCTTTCCTGTGGGGCTCGGGCGAAAGAGATGTTCTTCGCCACCAAGCCGCGTTGAGATGACATGTTGAACTGCGGGTATCGGTACAGTGTGGAGCGACTCAGCCCCAACGCTTCTGCGATTTTCGCTTTGTTGTTGTTGAAGCGAATGCTCGCGTTGGTGCTCATCATGTTGATGAGCAGAGCCTCAGCTTGGGGGAATGTTCCACTGCGGATGGTTTCGGCCAGCTCGCGCCACTGCTCGGGTGAGACGGGATCAGAGCCGTCGATGAACGAGAACTCGTCTCCAATAAACAGAATCGATGCGCGCGCTGCGCAAGGTTTCATTTCGAATTTGTGAAGAGGCTATTTTAAAAAA
>CAIZJW010000316.1 GCA_903933385.1 uncultured Silvanigrella sp.
CCCTGGTGAACTTTTTTGGATCAAATCCCCTGAGAACGCAAAAAGACTAAACTCTCCCATGCAGTATTCTGTGAGTAATTGAAACGAATCCTAAGATTTTCAAAGGTTTCATCGCACGCCTTGAGCAAGTCGGGTGAAAGTTTGTTGTAGTCTTCCGTGCCGAACGTGACCATTGCGGTTTTAACTTTATCGATCGTTTCTCTTTTACTTTCGTAAATACGCTGTTCAATGGTTTGCAGTTCAGGTCGGAATACTTTGTTGATGTCGAGTTCTTCCCCGGGGCTCTCAACTCGCCAAGATGCAATTTTAGCAACGAGTGCTTCTCGGATGTCTCGTTTTTCGCCAGTTAAGCCGAGAATATTTTCCATTTCCTCCATTATATTTTCGCTCGGCCCTTCGAGTTTCTGTGTGATTTCATTCTGTACGTTTTCCTTCTTGAGGAAAGCCACGACGTGTTTCAGATAGTTTTGAAAGGCCTTATTGTATTGGTTTTCATCGAAGAGATTGAGCGAAATCATGAACTCTCGCTGGAAGCTTTGCGCGTAGCTAAAGCGTATAAATTTATGGAACTCGCGGAAGTCGTGATAGCCATTGCGTGGTTCAAATTGAAGATAATCGTAAACAGAACGATCTCGCATCAGGTTCTCGATTTCGTCGAAAATAGCAAGCGCACTGACTTGGTCTCGGCCAGGATGTTGCGAAGCGAAGTAAAGCAGCATTTTCATCTCGCGAGGCGATGCGCCAAAGCGACCTTCGTAGAAATGTGATGCTTGAGATTCGCGTTTTATCTCTGAAACAAGCTTCTTTAGCTGGCTTTTTTCAGCGTCTGTGAAGTGTAATGAAGGCTCAAGTCCATCATAGAGAGCCAATTTTTCAAATGGATCGACTCGCGCAATCAGATTTCGGCTATTGAAGTCGAAAAATTCTGGATCTGGTGGACGGAGTCTGGTGAGAACGGCCCACTTTGCGATGAGGTCGAGTGCGTGAGGTCCAATGGAGCGGTTTCGCGAAATCGTTTTTACATCTTCTTCATAGATCCGGCTCTCTTGGCTGGATGAGAGTAAATATGGGACTCGTATGAGTTCAAACCGCCCCTTAAAGGATGGCCAATCAGGGGATGCCTTAAATGCGTCGAGATGTTTTTCGTTTGCGCTCGCCATCATGACGAGATCAAGGTCTGCGTAGCCAGATGAAAGGTTTATGCTCATTTTCTCGACGGTCGTGAGCAGGTATTTGAAGGCCTCAAGCGGTCTTTTGAGGAGGTCGGCAAATTCAATGAATCCACGACTTGCATCAACGAGATCACCTGATGGTTCGAAGAAGCGAATATTCTGCAGAACGGGTGGTATGTTCTGCATATGTCGTTCCATTGTGATTTGTTTGTCTTGTGCATCAATTGTCATTTGTGGTTCGACAGTTGCAATTCCGGTGCGATATCTGGAGCTGAAAAAGAATCGCTCGACTTGAACATGTCTTAAGACTTTTTCGAGATCACCATGATAGGCAACAAGTAGCGCCTCAAAAATCTTTTTATTTTTGGTACCTAGATCGCTGTCTGTCAGAAATGACGGAAGCTCTTCTTCACGAATTTTAAGAAAATCTTTGATGATTCCTGTTCTCTTTTGGGGAGGAAGCATAAAAATGGGATTTTCTTTGAGCTCGCTGATAATTTTGCAGAGCAGCTCATCATCAGCAAGATGTGCGAAGCTGCCCTTTCCATTTCTTTGGTTTTGAAGATCGCCAAAACCGATTTTTTTGCCTCCCTCATTTGTGCTTAGTCCCTCGTGCCCAAGCTTTTCGTTTGGAAAGACCCAGTTGAATCGATAAATGGCACCATCATCAGTGCGCGAATATTCTTCGAGAGCCTGTGCAAGAGCCTCTGCCGTTGAAGATTTCGATGAGCCATTAGGTCCGTGTAGAAGTATGAGTTTGTCAACTCGTCCTTGCCGCACGAATTGTTCGAGTATTCTATAGATGTGGTCGTGAGCTTCATGCTGCCCGATGATCGGTGGTCGGTTCCGGCCGCGAGCCCTTTCGAAGACATGAAAATGGCGGTTTTTTTCTTCGTGACCAACCTGAAGCTCGGTGACCCCGAAAGAGTCGATCATGTCTTTCATATACTGTGCCGACGAGCGCAGTAATTTTTCGGGTTTTTTCGCGACTAGGTCGAGGTATTCTTCAAACGACAGCAGGTAGTTCTTCTCTTTGAAATCGCGCTTGGATTCGCTCGTCATCGCCTCAAGGAGATCTCTGGTCGAGTTGGTTTTTACCATGTTTGAGTCCTAGCTGTGAAAGTCTTGCGCCGCTCCCTTGTTCTCTGCTGATGATAGTTTAATATCTTAGGCAAGGTAAGCGCACAGTGCCAAACGAGCTGATACGAGGTGTTGGAATTTGAAAAAGAAATTTGTACTCGACACCAACGTGTTGTTGTCCAATCCGAATGCTATTTTTTCATTCGAAGACAACGACGTTTATATTCCCATATCCGTGATTGAGGAGCTTGACACCTTCAAAAAGGGTCTCAGCGAGACGGGCCGAAACGCGCGTCATCTCTCCAGAATCATGGACGACCTCCGGACTCGAGGGTCGCTGAGCACTGGGATTCCTCTTTTTCCAGATAGAGCCGATAGTGGTCATGTTTTTGTGACTCTCGATTCGGACATGGCGCTTTTGCCATCCTACTTTGAGCGAAAAGCAGACAACTTAATTTTGTCGGTTGCATTGATGCTCAAATCGAAATCGACGCTTCCGGTTGTGCTCATCACGAAAGATTCAAATCTGCGCATTAAGGCCGACGCTCTTGGCGTTGCCGTTGAAGACTTTGAAGCAGATAAAGTTAATATCGACGAGCTTTATACAGGTATTGCAGAGTTTGAAGTTGATGGAAGCCTTTTGAGGGATTTTCTATCGACCGGGTCGGTTTCGCTCGAAGGTTACGAATTGATGCCAAATCAATACGTCATTCTTCGCGACGCGGAGCAGGCCGCTCAATTTGTTTATGGAAAATTCGATCACGTGACTGGTAGTTTGCGGCCCTTGAATTTCGGCGGCAAAGATTACGTTTGGGGAATTTATCCGCGCAATTTAGAGCAAAGTTTTGCACTGGATTTGCTGTTGGATGATGACATTAAGATGGTGACGCTCGTTGGTACCGCGGGAACGGGTAAAACACTTCTTGCGATTGCGGCCGGGTTAGAGAAGACCACGGACGAGGCCCGTTATCAAAAGCTTCTCGTGAGCCGCCCTATTTTCCCTCTGGGGCGTGATGTCGGCTTTTTGCCTGGTACGCTCGAAGAAAAGTTGAATCCCTGGATGCAACCAATATTCGACAATCTTGAATTGCTTTTGGGTGGCCATGGCCAAGGGCGCGGTAAGCGTTTGTCTCAGAGCTATCATGAGCTGATTTCTCAAGGTATTTTGGAAGTTGAACCATTGACCTACATCCGTGGTCGATCCATCCCCAACCAATATTTTATTGTGGATGAGGCTCAAAACTTAACACCCCACGAGATAAAAACGATCCTAACTCGTGCCGGCGACAACACGAAAGTCATTCTTACGGGCGATCCCTACCAAATAGACAACCCCTATGTGGATGCTTCGTCGAACGGTTTGACCTACGTGGTTGAACGTTTCCGGCGCGAGGCGATAGGCGGCCATGTGACGTTGGTGAAGGGTGAGCGTTCGGCTCTAGCGACTATTGCTGCCAATCTGCTTTGAGTTGAGTCGGAGAGTCGAGGGTCTTTTCAATGAAGTTTCTGGATTCAGTCTTGCTCTCGGTCGTTGAGGGTGTCACCGAGTTTTTGCCTGTGAGTTCCACGGGTCATATGATCCTCGCGCAACGGCTCCTCGGAATTGAAGACAGCGAAGCGGTGAAAGCGTTTTTGGTCATCGTACAGGCTGGCGCAATTCTTGCGGTACTTACCGTTTTTTGGCCAACCTTTTTGCGATGGATTAGGGCCTGGTTTTCGTTGATTTTCCCCCTCCAGCGGAGCAGCGGCTCGGCTGCTCTCATCGGCGATCGAGTGCAGTCTGTTTTTTTCGCTCTCTCGGTCGTGCCATTTGCCATCTTGGGCTATTTCAATCGTGAGCTCATTAAGTCCCTTTTTAATGTTCGAGTGGTTGCCTACGCCCTTTTGGTGGGTGGTCTTCTCATTTTGTTGGATGAGTGGGTTTTGTCACGGCGGCGACGTGGCAAAGAACGTAATCTAGAGAGTTTTGGATTTCTTGATGCTCTCGTTATTGGGCTAGGGCAGTGCTGCGCGCTTTGGCCAGGATTTAGTCGTTCTGCGGCCACTATTATTGTCGGTCGATGGCGCGGTTTCTCTCGCACGGCAGCCGCTGAAGTGAGTTTTCTTGTGGGCCTGCCAACTTTATGCGGAACAGCTCTCTATGAAATGAAGAGCTCTTGGCAGCTCATTGACTCCGAAATGAGGGTTCAGCTCGCATTCGGAATCTGTGTCGCTTGGTTGACCGCTTATGCGTGCGTAAAGAGTTTTTTGATTTTTTTGCGCAGATTTCCGCTCACTGTCTTCGCTTATTATCGAATCATAGTGGCTGGTTTACTGCTTTACTTTTGGAATTAAGAGAAGTCAGTTGCGCGCGTGCGCGCCCCGTTCATTTCATTAAACGGTGACTGATTGAGTGCCGGGAATCGTGCTGAGACGTGTGAGAGCCGGGATTTCTCTTTGAACGTTCAATTGACCTAACATTTGAGCACCCTCGTGGCTGATAAGAGAGGGCGAGGTCACTGATCCTTCAATTAAGCCGGTGGCCAATATTTCTGTGCAGTGTTTGGTTGTAATATCTCCAATCACTCTGCCACCAACAATAGCAAAACCGACTCTTACGTTGCCTTCAATCAGGGCTGTCTCGCCAATGATTAACGTGTCTTCAGAGTCGATGTCTCCACGAAATCGGCCATTGAGCCTCACAACTCCCGAGAAATTGAGTTTACCATCGAACTCACAGCCTTCTTCAAGAAAGGCGCGGATTTCTCGGTCGTTGTAAGTAGGCTCTGTCTTTTTCATCGATCCGCCTTCACGATTTTATCTTCAGCCAATGGGGCGTCGAGGATTAATTCCCTGGGCCAACATTAGCTCTGCAATCCGCTCGAGATCTTCAAACGTGTAGTAAGAGATCTCTATTTTTCCTCGATCGGCGTCGCCTGTGATCCGAACTTTGGTTCCGAGGTGCCCTTTGAACTGGTCACAGAGATGACGCAAATCTGGGGACAACTGCGACTTTGTCGGCGTATCAAGTGATTCTCGATCTTTTTTGAGTTCTTTTACTATGTCTTCAGTTTGCCGGACGGAAAGTTTCTTTGAAACAATCATGTCGCGAACTTTGAGCTGCAATTTTTTCTCATCGAGCGAGCACAGTGCGCGTGCGTGTCCAGCTGTGAGCACTTTTGCTTGAAGATCGGCCAATATTTCAGTGGGTAATCCAAGAAGCCGTAAGCTATTTGCAATTGTGGCTCTGTCTTTTCCAACCTTCGATGCCAAGGTATCTTGCGTGTACGAGTGCTCGTCGAGAAGTCTCGAGAATGCTCGCGCTTCATCGAGTGAGCTGAGTTCTTCTCGCTGGATGTTCTCGATCAGTGCGAGTTCGAGCGAGCTGTGTTCAGAGGGCTGGCGAAGGACGCATGGGACTTTTGCGAGGCCAGCGAGTTGTGCTGCGCGCCATCTGCGCTCTCCGGCGATGATTGTGTATTGGTCGGTATCGACGTTTTTTGTCACAACGAGCGGTTGAAGAATTCCATAATTTTTTATGCTTATGGCAAGTTCATCGAGAGTGCTGCTGTAGAACTCGGTTCGTGGCTGGTCGGCAAGTGGGCTCAACGCATTGATTTCAAGTTGTAAAACCTTTTGCTCACTGGGCAGGGTGGATTGCACGATGTCCTGGGTTCTGAGGTTCTCAATGGTGGGCAATTGAGTTTCTTGCTGAGTCGGCAACTTTGGTTCTGCGATACGATGAGCTGCTTTTACTTGATTGGTCTTCGCTTGTTTTTCGAGTTCACTGATCTTTGGATTTGTTTCGTTCAATTGGGTTTGATTGCTGAGGTGGCTTGGTGCTTTCAAGAGGTCGGGGTTGAGTAGAGCCCCCAATCCACGCCCGAGTCCGTTCGGTTTTTTCTGCATACATCACCTCCCTGGTTATGGCTGTACTTCTGTCGTTGGGTTGTTGGTTTTTGGCTGCGCTCCCTTTTTGGGAGCCCTTAATTGAGTGCGTGCGAGAAGCTCTTGCGCTGCTTCCATGTATGCAAGCGCACCGGGGCTGGAAATATCGTAAAGAATTATTGGTTTTCCGTGAGAGGGTGCCTCACCAAGTTTCACATTGCGCGGAATTCGAGTGCTGAGAACGAGGTCCTTGAAGTGTTCTCGAACATCTGTCTCTACTTGGTGGGACAGATTGTTGCGACGATCAAACATGGTGAGAAGGATTCCCTCGATTTCGAGGCTGGGATTAAGGAACTTTTTCACCAATTCGACGGTTTTCATCAACTGAGACAGTCCTTCCAGTGCGAAATATTCACACTGAAGGGGCACGAGGACTCCGTGTGCTGCCACAAGGGCATTCACCGTCAGTAGGCCGAGAGCCGGCGGGCAATCGATCAGTATATAGTCGTAGTTTGACTTGAGAAGGTTCAAAGCGTCCTTGAGGCGATGCTCTCGCCCGAGTGCTGATACAAGCTCAATCTCTGCCCCGATCAACTCCTGATTTGCTGGGATCAGATCCAGATAGATGAGTTCAGTCTTGACTATGCATTCAGCGGGCTGAGCCTCTTGAATAAGCATCTCATAGCTGCTTGGTTTTATGTCACGCGACTCAACGCCGAGTGCACTTGAAGCGTTGCCCTGAGGGTCGAAATCGACCAACAGCACGCGGTATTCAGCGGCGGCGAGTGATGCGGCAACGTTGACTGCTGAAGTGGTTTTCCCCACTCCGCCTTTTTGATTCGAGAACGCAATAATGCGTGCATCTGCCATGTGGTGGTCTCCCTGTCGCCCGCTTGGCATCCGGCATTGGTGAGCGTGAATCTGAAACGATCGACTGTTTGACCTTCTTACATCGGAGGAGTGGTTGCTCGCAAGGGGATGCTGGACTGATGTTGGTATCTTTGTATTCCGGCGGTCAGACAAAAGCTTGACATTGTTCCACGTGAAACGCTGCATCATTAAGCAAAAGAGTGTTCCACGTGAAACGTCGGGAGGAACATAAAAAAATTCATCCGAAAATGTCCCTCGAGAAAAATTCATCTGAAAACTAAAGATGGCTCTGAAGGAGATAGCAAATGCTGGATAAACGAAACGCCTTTCTCAGCCACATCGTAAAACGTCGACTTGAGCTTGAACTACAGCGCTGGACAACGGCACTCAATCAAAGATTTGATGTGGCTATTCTCTGTCCAACGGCTGAACTTCAAGAGCTCGTCATGAGCTTTCTCGAGCGAAACACACCACTGCCGGGAAGAATTCAGCGGGTTCGCCCTCATCACTCCTTGGAAGATGACTCGGCTGAACACGAACTTTCCAAAATGAATCGCCCGGCCGAGGGTGGCCCACTCCTGCCGACAATCTATGTCTGCCGCGGAACGAACCTTCGGGGGTGTGGAGCGATCGCGTTCGAGCTGCCGGGGCTCGAGTCATTACTTCCAAGTGCTGCAAACATGGTAATCACCCTCCTCGAGAGCGCTGGTCTTGAGAGGTTCATTGATGCGTTCGATGGCCGCAAAATGTCCCAGCTCAAAAAAATACTTGACTCAAATGGAGTTGAGGACTTTTTCGATGCTGTTGTTCAGGTGGCATACTTTGTTGGATTTCGCGGTGATGAGCAGAGGGCGGACGCTTACCTAGAGGGAATACAATCGAAGCAGTGGGATGCCCCTTGTGAGCAAAGTTCAGGGTTGAATCCACCGTTATCACTAGACAAACTATTTGAGCAATTAGTTGATTTACCCGACCCACATGACACTTTAAAGGCCGCTCTCGCTCACTATGTGTTCAACAGGCGTCGTGTCAGTCAGGCTGAGGCAAGCCGGATACTCAAGGTGTCCCGATCCACTCTCCAGTCTCACCTCCAGCTCGCCGAACATCTCAATGTTGCGAGATATTTCGGGCCGGCTAGGGTGCTTGCCTGAGCTTTGACTGGCGTTGGCCGTACGTCCATGAAAACCGCAGAAAACTATTCACTTCTTAGCACCTCACAGGCCCTTGCGCCGGCTAAAACTTAACAGTAAGTAAAGCTCGCATTGGCCCTTCGGGTGATCCGCCCGCAGTGGATTTGTCCCATTTGCATAGGGAAATCACATGTCGGAATTGAAGTTAAAACCAGAACTCCTACCTATGGTTATTCAGGGTGGATTTTATTTGGCTGCGCTTGCGAGCGCACACTTTCTTCTTATTAAGCCACTCCTGAATTTGACCGCTGAGCGCAGAAGACGCACTCAAGGTGCTGTCGATTCTGCAAAAGGCTTAGAGTCGAAACTCGAAAAGCTCGAAAGAACTTATACTGAGGCACAACAATTCGCTTTGAACGAAGCGCGCGATCTTCGCAATGCCCAAATTCTTGCGGGACAGGCAGAAGCTCAAGGTGTTTTGCTTGAGGCCAACGAAGCGGCGAAATCGAAGCTGGGTGATGTGCGCACAAAAGTCTCGGAGCAAATGGCTCTGGAACGTGCGAAAATTCCCGGTATCGTAGGTGAATTGTCTGACACCGTCCTTGGTCGTCTTGTGCAGCCCACGCTTGTTATTTTCGCCGTTGGTGCAGCTCTCCTTTCAAATCGTGCAGTGGCGGCAGGTGGCACTGTTGATCCCATTTACGGGATTTTGTGGCCCTATTTTCAATTTATAGTTTTTGCAGCCGCGCTTACATTTTTCGCAGGTAAAGCCATCAGTAAAATGTTGGAAGGGCGACGCGATGCTCTTCGCACCAAACTTTCTGAAGCTCGTGAGGCGATGGTTTTAGCTCAACGCAAAGCCGAAGCGTACGAATCCAAACTTAAAAACCTTCAGTCTGAACTTGAAACCATTCGTCGTGAATTCGCAGACGATGGCGTGAAGCAACGCGATAAACTCATCCAAGATGCGAAGCAGGCCGCCGCTCAAATCATCCGAGACAGTGAACGCATCGGACAGCAATTGATTGTCGAAAGTCGTGCCGACCTCCGCCGTGAGATTTTCGAGCAGGTTATGGTTGTTCTCGATCAGAAGCTTAAAGGCGAAACACTCTTGAAGGTGGATTCGGCTTTGAGAAACGGAGCAATTGAAACTTTAAAAACATCAGCACAACAGTCGAAGTCTCACTGACATAAGTACTGAGAGGATTATATGAAGGTCAGCACAGGACAATTGGCTCGGCGATATGCCACAGCATTCTTTGAGAGTGCTCTTGATGCCAAAACAACTGAGAAACTTTCGAAAGAAGCTGAAGCTCTTTTGGGTGTTTTATCTCCGGAATTGGAACAGTTTTTTGCAAGCCCGACGCGTTCATCGAGCGACAAAGAACAATTGACACAGGTTTTGATCGATAAACTTGGCCTCTCTGATCAAACCGCCCGTGGACTCAAACTCATGGGGCAAAACAATCGACTGCATCACCTGAAGCCGGTTTTTAAAAAGATATTGGCTCTCGCTGATCAGCATAAAAATGTTGTTCGCGCTCAAGTGAGAGCCGCGAGTCCTTTGAGTGGTGAAGATATTGCCAGCCTTGAGAAGGCTCTATCGCAAACCACTGGAAGCACCGTTGTGATTGAGTGTGAAACCGAACCGCAATTGCGTGCAGGAATGGTTATAAAAGTAGGGACTCGCCAAATCGACTCGAGTCTCAAAACGCGTATGTCAAACCTCAAAGAATTCTTGAGTCAGGGAGTTTAACACATGGAACAGATCCGGATTGATGAGATCAGCCAGCTGCTCAAACAAAAAATCCAAGCACTTGGACAAACTGCTGAGGTTGCAGAAACCGGAACAGTTGTCTCGGTTGCGGATGGAATCGCGCGTGTCTACGGCCTTGACAAAGCGATGACTTCTGAAACGGTTGTATTCGAGAATGGAACTAAAGGTTTGGTTCTCAACCTAGAAGAAGACAACGTTGGTATCGCGATTTTCGGCGAAGCCGACAAAATTCGCGAAGGAATGACAGTTAAGCGCACGTGCGAGATCAACCGTGTTCCTGTGGGTCGCGGACTGCTCGGACGTGTTGTCAACGCAATGGGCGAGCCTATTGATGGACTTGGACCAATTAACTCCGATGCTACCTCCGTGGTTGAAGTGAAGGCTCCTGGCATCATGGCTCGTAAGAGCGTCCATGAACCTCTCCAAACTGGCCTCAAATCAATTGATGCAATGATCCCCATTGGGCGCGGTCAGCGCGAATTGATCATTGGCGACCGCCAAACCGGCAAGACAGCCGTTGCTCTCGATACGATTATCAATCAGAAGGGCAAGGGAGTCGCTTGCATCTATGTGGCGATCGGCCAAAAAGCATCGACCGTTGCGCAGGTTGTAGAAAAACTCCGTAAATCGGGCGCTCTCGAGTACACAATTATTGTCGTTGCGGGCGCGTCTGATCCAGCACCACTTCAATTTCTCGCGCCTTACTCGGGCTGTACAATGGGCGAATACTTCCGCGACAACGGACAGCACGCGGTTATTTTTTATGATGACCTCACCAAACACGCGCAAGCTTACCGCGAATTGTCGTTGTTGCTCCGCCGCCCGCCAGGCCGTGAGGCTTACCCAGGCGACGTGTTCTATCTCCATAGCCGATTGCTCGAGCGCGCCTGCAAATTGAACGATGAATTGGGCGCGGGAAGCTTGACCGCATTTCCAATTATTGAAACTCAAGCGGGCGACGTGTCTGCCTACATTCCGACAAACGTTATTTCGATTACAGATGGCCAAATCTATCTTGAAGCTGACCTCTTCAACTCTGGTCTGAGACCAGCAGTGAACGCCGGCTTGTCGGTGTCTCGTGTGGGTGGTTCTGCACAAATTGGTGCGATGAAACAGGTTGCCGGTAGCTTGCGCCTTGAGCTTGCTCAGTATCGTGAACTCGCTGCGTTTGCTCAGTTCGGATCCGACCTTGATGCCGTCACCAAGCGTCAGCTCAATCGCGGTCAACGCCTTATGGAATTGCTCAAGCAGTCGCAATACAATCCGATGCCTGTTGAGAAGCAAATTCTCATCATCTTTGCAGCCACAAGTGGTTACATGGATGACGTTGAAGTTCGTAACGTTGGTAAATTCGAAGCTCAGATGGTCGAATATTTCGACAGAAATCATCGCGCCGAGCTCGACGAAATCGGAAATGGCAAGAAGATGAGCAACGACCTTCAAACCAAGATCAAAACTGGTTTGGAGACTTTTGCAAAGAGGTTCGACCCAAATGCCGGCTAACCTCAAAGATCTCCGAACACGCATAAAAAGCGTGAAAAATACTCAGCAGATCACCAAGGCGATGAAGCTTGTATCAGCTGCGAAATTCGGACGCGCCCAAAATAATGTTCTTCAGGCTCGCCCATATGCGCGCGCACTGGAGAAACTCGTTTTGAAATTGGTGCGCGGAAATCGCGATGCCAACACGCACACGATGCTTCAAGGACGCGAGAGCGATGCAGCGCTGCTGTTGGTCATTTCGTCAGAGCGTGGCCTTTGCGGTGGATATAATTCCAACACGATTAAGGCTGCCTTGCGAGCGATTGAAGAACTCGTAGCAGCGGGCAAAAAGCCTGTGGTTTTGTGCGTTGGTAAGAAGGCCTTCCAGGTTCTTTCTCGGCGCACTCTCCCTGGCGGAGTCAAGGGTCAAAAGCAAGTCACTTTGGAGCAATTTAGCTCTTCTCCTAGTGAATTAATTGCCGAGAATTCCAATAGTGTCCTTCATTTAGGCGTTCAGTTCGACAAGCCTAATTTTGAATTTGCGCAGACAATTGCTTCGTCGGTTGAAAATGCTTTTGCGTCCGGAGCGGTGGGCGAAGTTCACGTTGTTTACAACCAGTTTCAGTCTGCAATGACTCAAGTTCCTGTCTGTGAAAAGATTCTGCCCTTGTCATCCGTTGTCGAGGAAGAAGGTTCTGGCGGTGAAACTATTCTTGAGCCGTCTTGGAATGAGTTGGCAAATACGGTTCTTCCACGGTATCTCGCGACCCGATTTTATCAGGTGACGCTTGAGGCCATTGCGAGCGAGCACGGCGCCCGAATGACTGCAATGGACAACGCGACGCGAAATGCAAAAGACATGGAACGCCGACTGCAGATCACCTATCAACGTGCTCGACAAGCAGCAATTACTCGTGAACTTATTGAGATTATTAGCGGCGCAGAGGCTCTTTGAGAGCGGCCGAAATAGGAGTGTGACGATATGAAAATGGGACGCATTGTTCAGGTTATGGGCCCGGTTGTAGACGTTGAGTTTGAGAAGGGCCACTTGCCCGCCATCTTTAACGCACTTAAAACAACGAACGTTCAAATCAATAAAGAAAAGAACAACCTTGTTCTCGAGGTTGCACAGCACCTGGGTGAAAATGTTGTGCGCGCAGTTGCCATGGACTCAACTGACGGCCTCGCGCGTGGCGAAGACGTTGCAGACACCGGTGAGCAAATCAGCGTTCCGGTTGGAAACAATGTGCTCGGAAGAATTCTCAATGTAACTGGCGATCCAATTGACGGAGAAGGCGCTGTTCACGCTGAAAAGCGTTATCCCATTCACAGGAAGGCGCCAGAGTTTACTCGTCAAAGCACCAAAGTTGAGATGTTGGAAACTGGTATTAAAGTTGTCGACCTTCTTGCTCCCTATCAAAAGGGTGGGAAGATTGGACTCTTTGGCGGCGCCGGCGTGGGCAAAACGGTTTTGATTATGGAGCTCATCAATAACATCGCCAAGAAGCACGGCGGATTTTCCGTGTTTGCTGGTGTAGGTGAGCGCACACGTGAGGGTAACGACCTTTATCATGAGATGAAGGACTCCGACGTGTTGAACAAAGTTGCTCTCGTTTACGGACAGATGAACGAGCCACCGGGAGCGCGCTCGCGAGTTGCTTTAACTGGGTTGTCGGTTGCTGAATATTTCCGCGACGAGCAA
>CAIZJW010000317.1 GCA_903933385.1 uncultured Silvanigrella sp.
AATGTCAGGAAACCTAATGTAACTAGAGCAATGGGCCATTTCCATGTTTGAAGCTCTTGAGTGGAAACCATCTTGAAAACCTCTCGATTGACTCAATTTAAATTAATAAACATCTTGTTTGACGTGCTCAGAGACCCGCAGAGAGAACCCAAACACGCTGACTTTTCACCCGGTCAAAAAAGAGATTCGGTTCTATGTAGGAAGAAAGCCTCAGCTTCACGAATGCTCTTAGCTCTAAACCCGCACTCCAACCGCCATTACCCCATCCTGCCGAGGCAAGAGTTCGAATAAAGTTGGATCGGAAACCTCCCTCGACACCGAACGCAGGTTTCAACTCCGCAGCAGTCGGGCGATTGATCTCACGAAGTTCACCCGACAAGCGAACAAATCCACGCCCGTCGATAGGTGAAATGGAAAACCCAGCATTCACAATTTGTTTAATTGAATCGGGAGCCCCTACTTTCTCGGCGTCGCTCAGGAACTCAAAACTTTTAAAGACCGTATTTCCAGCAAAGCGTAAGCGAGTGTCACCCACGTTTAAAATTGCCAAACCGAAGGTGGGCGACATGGCAGCCACCGGCCGCACCATCAAGCCAAGGTCCAAGCCAATTCCTTGCCCCACACTCACCAAACTCTTCATGGAATTCTCTGGCTCGAGAGCTTCATTGAGTGACAGATTTGCTCGCCCGCCTTGCGCGCGGAGTTTATAGTAAGGCGCAGCGCCCAAACTCACCTTGCCGTCGAACAACGGATGCGCGTAACCGAAACGAGCATCGACATCGGCAAGAAGCGCAAGATCTAAAACCTCGGGGAGCAGCTTTGAGTGAATGCCTAATCCAGAAGCAACTCCACCCGTAAGAGCAAGACCCCAACGCTTGCGAGCCAGGTACATTTGCAGTTTGCTTCCTGCAACCGCACTTTTTGAAGAAACAAGCTCTCCCAAACTAGAGATATTGTCTATTTGTTTTGCGGTATCCTTTTCGGATGCAACCTTACTTGCAGCACTTGAAATTTTAGTTGCATCATCAATGAGATCTCCAATCCCACCGCTTCCCAAGCTGGCAAAAAACTCGATGTCCGCGAGGGAAAAAAATGTTGAATCAAGAAAAGCTAGGCCAGCCGGATTATAAAAGAGGGCATTTTGATCATCGGCAACAGCGGTGAATGCCCCACCAAGCGACGCTGGGCGCGCTGAAACCATGTGGCTTGGGATTCTCAGAGACGGTGCTTCTGCTTGGGCTGTCATTGATCCAGCAGCCAAAAGACTCGCAGATGCAAAACGCAAAAACTTCAATTTCATGCTCAGAAACTCCCTTTTTCAACAGGGCCTAAATGACTCAGTCAGCGACTTAAACATGTTAAAAAGGATGGGTGCACTTTCACAAGTCAGTTCGTCAACGCGGTGTCGACACCTCTGATGTTTGCTCGTTATATCGACAAACAATTGTCTTGCAGTATTCCATCCATTCACGACTGGTTCGAGTTGCACGTCCAGCAACCATGGCATCAGAAGCCATTCTCAAACCATCCCGCACTTTCTGTAAATCTCGTTCTGCGTGCTCGGCAGCATATTCACTTTGGTCAGTCACTGAAATCAGTTTTGTCTTATTCACAAAACCAAGATGCGGCAGCCGTGATGTGAGCATTTTATCCGAGCCGACAACGCGAGGCTGTGCAATGCCGTTTTCACGCGGTTGCGAACTCGGAGCCTCTGCAACTAACGCAGAAGAATTGGCAATCTTGATATCCAGCTCTATCAATTTACTCTGTAAAGATAAATTCTCTTGATCAATTGACTCGCTCCGTTGCCATACTTCAGACATCAATGCGGAGTGTTCATCCGACAATCTCTCCGACGCGTCAAAATCGACAACATGAACCAACTCTTTTCCATTTTTTTCAAGGCCCAATTTTCTCGCGAGCGTGGTGAGTTTTTCGAGCGTATCTTGCAATGCTTCTAATTTAGAGCGAGCCTCAGTGACTTGATATTCTAATGAGTGTTTTCTGAGTTTCGCAAACATAGATTTTGCAAACCAGTACAATCTCGGCTGCCCAGACAGTGCTGCGGCCTCAGTGCGTTTGAGCACGTCCTTATATTGCGCACGCGCAATTGCGAGTTGCTCTTCGGTTTGCTTCCGTTCTTCGCAATACTCTTTCCAAAGCAGCGACAATCGTTCCGCAGCTTCGACACGCACCTTTAGGGCCGTGGCATTGGCAAGAATTTTAGATTTTATCTTTTCAGATTCTGATTTGAGACGTTGAGGTTCGTCCTGAACCATCTCCATCAGCATCTCGAGCGTTGCTCTCGACATTCGCAAAATTCTCCTCTGCCGTCTGAAGCACGCGCTTCATCTGGTTCACTGCTCTTTGCCAACGACTTCTTGCATTCTCTTGTTTTTCGAGCTCAAGCGCATTGAGGCACATAAATTCATGCGCCAAGAGTCTTTCCGCATCTGCGAGCTGGAGATCGATTCGACCCTCAACAGCCTGCAGAATTCTCTCTTTCCGATCGAGAGTCTTACTGATGCTTGAAAAATTTTCTTTCGATTTCTCATCAAAATCGCGAATGAGCTCCGAATTTTTGCCTTCTGCAAACCTTATGTCGAACTCTTTTTTTGCCTTAATTTCTTTGTCTAATGCCCGACAGCAGTCCTCAAAAATTCTTGGATAAAGCTCACCGCAATCCACAAACAAAGTTCTAATTCCAACCGCAGTTGCAGCCGCGCTTCGTTCACACTCGCTCAATCGCTCAGAAATTCTCCGAGAAATCGCATCGCGTTCCTGCTCGAGAGCAAGAAGACTTTCTTCATCTCTTCTTGTCGAGCGGGCCCAAAATATAATTTTGAGTCGATCCCAAATCGTTATTCTCTTGACCTTTTCGGAACCACGTCTCTCTTCATCAACGAGCCTGAGTTCAACAAAACCAACGAGTTGTTTTGATTTTTCAAGTGCATCACGCATTTTCTTGAAAGCATTCAGTTCTGCGCTCCAACGCCATGACATGAGCGCTTCTCGCACACTCCAAGGGATTGTTTTTTCAAAAACATCCCAAACAGCAAGCCGTTGCTTCAACCAAGCACCGCGCCATGCACTCGACGGATTCACATAATGCCCAAACTGCGCCTCGACCTGAAAAGTGCAGCGCGGAATTCCCTCAATGAACGGATTGTCAGCGTGCTGAGCTACTGCAGTTCCATGCTGCTCATGAAAGCCAAGAATGTTCTCGAGTTCCTCGAGAGAACTCAGCAATTCCTCGACCTGTTTGATTCGCCTTTTTTCTTTAAGAACTGGCAAAACAACACGGATCCGAGGAATAAGAAGTGCAAGCGTGTCTTTGGAAGACAACGCCTCGCCGAATTGAAGCTGATTGGAGGATGCTCTTAATTCACTCATGAACCAAAGGTTAGCACGAGCATTCACATGGGAGGTGGGAATTTTTTAGCGACTTGCGCTTCGAGTAACGGTTTTTCCGCATCCAGACTTCCAGATTGCCTCTGCCATTTTTTGCTCACTGCGAGACAATGTATTCCAGAGTTGTAGAAGAAGATCTGGTCGTTGTTGAGCTGTGCGGCGAATTTGCTCGATGCGACGGAACCTGGAAATTTCTGCATGGTGACCCGAAAGTAAAACCTTAGGAACTTCCTGCCCAGCAAATTCATGAGGGTGCGTATACTGGGGCGCCTCAAGCAAGCCGTCCTCAAAACTATCGGCACTGGCGCTCTGCGCGTTCCCAAGAACTCCCGGAACAAAACGAGAAATAGAGTCCATCATGCAAACAGCGGCTGGCTCGCCACCCGATAAAACAAAATCGCCGATAGAAAATTCATGATGTGACCTCGCTGACACGAATCGATGATCAAAACCTGCATATCTTCCGCAGAGAAAAACAACGTGCTTTGCAGTTTCTGCAAAATGTTTTGCCCACACATTGTTGAAGATTTTTCCGCCTGGAGAGACGTGAATCACTATGGTCTCTGGTGACTGAACTGAGTCGAGCGCTCGAGAGCAGACGTCTGGTAAAAGCACCATTCCATCGCCGCCACCCACCGGATGACCATCCACAGTTCTTCTCACATCTTCGGCAAAATCTCGTGGGTTGACGCAATCAAATGCCAATAGCCCCTGCTTAAGACCGCGGGAAAAAACACCCTCTTCAAGAAAGGGTTCGAAGAAACGAGGAAACAAGGTAAAAGCTGTCAGACGCAAACTCATTTGTTCTGCTCATCAAGAAATGCTGGCTCGTCTTTGACTGTGATCTTCTTGTTTGGCTCATCCACATCAATCACAAAATCCTCAGTGAAGGGATAAAGCACAGTATCTTCCTCACCCGTCGCACGACGAATTTCGAGTGTCTCTTGTGCCCCAAAATCGTGGACCGCAACGACAGAGCCAAACACTCCGGTTCGTCCCTCAACAAACACATCGCATCCCACAAGCTCAGCAACCAAGTACTCTTGCTCTTCGAGCTTGATTTCGTCACGGGAAACAAAAAGGTGCGAATTGTAGAGTGCTTCAATTTCTTCTCGCGAATTCAACCCGAGCAATTGAAGGGCCAGCTTGCCACCACTGACGTAGGTTTTATCGACCTGAACAAGCTTTTCTTGTTTATTTCTCAACAATAGAGTCTTGTAGCCTGGCCAGTTGACCCGGTTGTCTTCGGTTTTTAGAAAAAAAGCGCCACGGATGCCGTGCGGACGCCCCACCTGCCCCACCCAAAGCCAACCCTCTGGAATTGTACTAGGGGGTGTAGTTCCATGGTTTGACCTACCGGAAAGCACGCCCTTCTCTTGTCGGTCGGGCTTCAATTTGTCACTGTCTGAGTCACGGCGCATTGGCTCTCCTCGCGTTCGGCGGTTCATTTCCCCAAGAAAACGCGGAAAAGCCCACCGATGGGACGACTTAGCCTCGAGTGACAGCCTGCGCAAGGCGATTTCACACCCCGCCGAAGCACCTCTTTCCCATCCCCTGAGGTAAGGATTACCAATGTTCGGCTCAGACTACGTTCTTTTTCTTCTCTCACAAGCTCTCAGCGAGTTGGGCGACCATCTTTGGAGCCTGGGGCTGAGAAATTATCTTTTTGAAAATAGCCCTTGGACTCCTGCGGCCGGTATTGCGGCAGTCTTTGTTCTTCAGGCAATTCCGGTGTTTCTTTTCGGACCCTGGCTCACCAGTCGTATTGGGCGGCAATGGCGAAAAATGGCACTCGCAGCTGATTTGCTCCGCATGGCAGTCACTCTAACCTTTGCCTTAATACTTCTTTTCACGAGGACGGCGCTGTCAGATGGACAGTTGATTTTCATGCTCCTTACGGCGCAATTGATTTTGGAAGCAGGCTCTCTTGTTTTTCAGAATTGCCGAAACTGCCTCGTTCCCGTTCTTTATCCAAACCCAAATGACATTCCGAAGGCGCATCTTTGGGCGAATGTCGCGAGTTTATCTGCCGCAGGTGTCGTTCCTTTGATTTTTGTGCTGGCTATGCCCTCGCAGGAGAAAATCAAAATTGAGTGGCTTGCGTGGGCTGCGATCATCGATGCCGTCAGCTTTGCTATCAGCGGTGCAGCACTGATGGCCCTGAAACGTTCCAGGCGCTTGGAGGAATTTGAAATAGCGGCGCAGAGCGAAGAAAAATCATCTTTCATCGAGCATTTCACAAACGGTTTCAAAACGGTGAAAAAATACCCGGGAGCAGCCCGTTTGCTGTTGTTTTCTTTTTTTTACAACATCTGTCTCATGGGACCATTTGAAATCGGCCACATCACATTTCTACGCAGCGACCTGGCACTTCCACCCGCGGCATTGGCAATTAACCTTGTTATTTTTCTTGCCGGGATCTTTGCAGGAACATTCGCGGCCAATATTCTCTGGAAAGGCAAGCACGCCAACCATTTGAATCGTTTTTCAAAAGCTATTTTCTGGGATGGTCTCACTTTTTTCCCCATCTGCCTTTTTGCTCTTCTCAAAGACTCAATCCCCCGTGACTCTTTCCTCATCGGCCTTGCCGCGCTGTTCTTTTTTCACTACGCGATGGTGCCCTTCGTCAAGGTCTCTAGGCTCGCAGGAATACAAACTCTCGCAGACAAAAAAGACTGGAGCACTTTATTGGGGTTTCATGCGGTTGCAGTAGAGGGCGCCTCTGCTGTCTCAGTCATTGTGGTTGCGCTAGCGATCCCAAATGTCTCAGGAACGTGGCTACTTGCACTGGGAGGAGCAGGAGCGACACTTTGCGGCGCGTTTGGGATGAAATTTCTTAGGGACATGAAGGTCAATTAATTTTCCGAACTGAAAATGTCGGTGCCACTGGGAGTTAGCCTTCACCATTGCGCGCAAAAAAAGCGACTACAAACCAGAGAAAGCTTGAATTTTACTGCTAAAATATCTATATTTTTAACGCAGACGATTCGCGCGATTAAATTTTTTGTCAGGACGATGCAAGTGAGCAATTCAAGCCAACCGCTTCTTTACATTGTGGCCACGCCGATTGGAACGCTCTCTGACATGTCACCCAGGGCTCGTGAAACTCTTGCACGGGTTGACTTCATTGCTTGCGAAGACACCCGCCGCACAAAAGAACTTCTTCAGGCACTTGGACTTCCTCATGCACCTCTCGTCAGCCTTCATGAGCACAATGAATCCAACAAATCGGAACAGCTCGTCGAACGTCTTCTAAATTCTGAAAAGCGCATGGCAGCCCTAGTTTCCGATGCCGGTACACCAGCAATAAGCGATCCGGGTGCGATTTTTGTTGACGCTTGCCATCGTGCGCATGTCCGCATTGAAAATGTTCCAGGACCTTCGAGCCTGGTGGCTGCCGTTGCTGCAACAGGCTTTCTTCAACCCCGAGTCATTTTCTCGGGGTTTCTCGGTCGCAACGCCAAAGACCAATTAGAAGAATTCAAAAGATGGACTGCAGTTGCTCCCTGCATCGCAGTTTGCTTTGAAAGTCCGAACCGCATCATTTCAACTCTGAAAACGGCATCTACTTATTTTCCTTCTGAGACTCCCATCTGTCTCTCGCGAGAAATATCGAAAAAATTTGAAGAACACCTTCGCATGCCACTGTGCGAAGTTTTGTCTGCCCTCGAGGGCGGACATCTCGTGAAGGGCGAATGCATCATCACCTTTGATGTTGCTTCTTCGTTGGCTTCGAGTGCAACACGTTCGGAGAAAACTCTTGATGAGGTTGTTGAAGAGGCCCTCAAGGCACTGACCGACAACCCCAATCTCCACCTCAAGGAGCTGACCCGCGCACTTGCCAGCGAGCATTCACTCAATGCCAAAGATCTCTATAACGCTGTCACATCGAGACGCCGTTTATGAAACGCATGAATGCTCACCTCAACTGGCCCGCCATTGAGTCATTGCTTGATTCTTGGTTTGCCGGCGGCTTCTCGCGCAGCAGTGCTCTGCCTTTTAACTCGTCAGAACATTCTTGGGAAACGGCACTTTTAGCAGGGGCCATGTTCAAGCGTGGTGCACCAGAGCTCACATGTGTCACCTCTGGTGAGAAAAGGCCAATACCAAGTCCTCATGCCTTTTCGAGCCAGAAATCAATCTCGACGCAGTATAAGATATTTTCTGAATTTGAAGATTTCCTGGGCAT
>CAIZJW010000318.1 GCA_903933385.1 uncultured Silvanigrella sp.
CGGCGCGTTGCTCGAGCTCCGAGGCCTCCCCACTTTGAATTTCAATGTCGACAATCTTACCATCATCTGCCCTCACCAAGAGATCCAGGCGGATTGCCTTTTCACCGTCTGCATCTGGTGCGACCTCGGTATTGAGAAATTCAAGTTCAACAAAGGGGCGCGCGGGTTTCAGAATTCTATTCAGTAAATCTAAAAGGGCGTCGGGAGAGTCTGTCATCAGCTTCTTGAAGAGCAGATCCGCCGTGGGCCGAATCAAGCCAAGTGAATCGAAGACAGCGAGTGCACGCTGAACGGCTGCAGTGGGAGTGACGTGCTCAATTTTCATTTTTTTTTGAACATTGGGAACAGTATTTTGATCTGGAGTGTCCGCGCTCATGTATATTCCGTCCTCTCAAGTTGCAGGAAGACGGTATTCATTTTTGAGATGATGATTTCAAATGATGAATGCTGTGATCGAATATTTTCGGTCAGGACGATCGGAAATAAGACGATTGATGTTGGCTAACGAGCGCATACGACTTTCGGACATCATGCGGAGAGCACGAAACGGTCTGCTATTGTGGTGTGGAACAGAAATCTTTTGGCAGCTTTTACATCAACAAAATGCCTTGGTATGGTTTCGATATGATTTGGTACGGAGCCACTCATTTCGCGAGGAGTCATTTGTAAGATGAATTGTGAAATCAGCACTATTTCAGGCATCTCGCCGCTTGCGAAGTCGGCTCAAATATTGGACTCGGCGATAGCAAGAACAATTGTGCGGCTTGTCTCTGGATGCTATTTTGGATATGTTTTCTATTTATTAAAGTATCGTTATTACCCGCAAATAGAGCTTGATCTACCATTCGCCATTAGGTGTGGGATTATTTCTGTCATGGCAAGTGGTGGCCTTTTCCTCTCCAGTTTTTCCTTTTTTCAGAAGCGTAGGATATTAGGTTTCACTCTGCTCCTTCCCATTTTCCCAAGCCTATTGTTTGTTACACCGGGATTCCTGCTGATGTTGACTATTTTCGTTATGATATTGATTTACTCGTATGTGATCTTCTTGTGTAGAAAAGAGACGTCGCCGCAATGAAAATCCCCCCTCTTGATCTTAAGGACGAGGCGGAACTAGAGGTCTACCGGCTGATTGATGAGAAATATCGAAATCTTCCCAAGGGAAAAGATGGCTCGATTGACTCAACTGCCTGGGGTTTCCAGGACAACGATATTGATGCCCTGCGACATGCTTACGTCAGTGGGGTTTATACACAATCGTACGGAGCCTCTACAGCAGAATTTCTTGGCAGGCTCTATGAATATTCTCCTGGACTCGGCTCCTCCGCGCCCAACTCGGAACGTTCTACGAACATGGATTTATGGAACAACGCTGTGGGCAGAAAATACGGAAAAAAAGTTAAGGGACGCCAACAGCTTTTTAAGGAGCTGCTCAGAGCGCTAGAAAATGGCGAACTGATAATTGATCCCAACGATAAGCGTGAGTACACGTGGCAAAAATATTTAGAAAACGTGCCGGCTGGAGCTGTTATTGTGATTGGAAAAGACAAAAAGGGAAGAAATATTTTGTTTTACGATTTGCATGAACGATCTGTTATTTCGCGTGCAGATTTTGTTGACCGGATTCGCGCAGGAAAATATCCACGTTATGGTTTGCGAGTAGTAAACGGCGTTTCCATTCCGGTGGCCAAGAGAGATGCAAGTGTTCTGAATAATTTGGGGTAACAGTCGCGACCGCCTAGTTACGGTGTGAATGCCGCGGCTTTTTGGACGTCATTGCTTTCGCGAGTGGTGTTTGAAGTCTCGAAAAAAATATCGAATCAGCAAAGTATCTATCTTATTTCAGATAGGTGAATAGAGAAGAATACCCGCATCGATTGATGTGTTCAATGTCCTAGCCTGGTCGATGGTTTCCCTTGGCTCGGGATTCATAAACAGCGACTTTATCGATGCTTGGTATTTGATGGAACACTTGTCTCAGCGATTCTAGCCCTTTTCTCGGGATGCCAATTTTTGTTTCCAAGGTCGTTGTCATTGCCAATATTTCTTCATTTCGATCGAAAGTTCTTCAAAGTAAGTAGAGTCAATGACGTTGCTGTCTATGATTCGGCTATCGCGCCGCTGTGATGTATCGCTTTTGGTGAATAGTTTGGATTGTTGCGGCTCTTTTCAGCAATGCTCATGACGCCCCCACGAGATCCCTAAGCATCCCTCTTGAGCGAAAGCGCCTCGATCGATTTTGCATGTCGAAATCCTGCCCATTTCGCATGAGCGTCTGATCGGTGCGACACAGCGCTGCGCTGCGGCAATCCATCAATTGCCCACTCTCGCATGGCAGGCTTGTCGTCAGCGGTCTTTCTAATTCAGGAAAGAAATGTTTTAGAGCTTACGGGTAAATTTTTTGCCAAGCATCTTGAGCATCACGTTTGACCGTCTGATTGAAATTAATAGCCTTGTAAGCCCTGCGAGTTTCGGGAAAAGAGTTCAAGTAAAAATATCGAATTTTGCTTTTACTATTGGGTTCGTGCTGGGTTTATAGGCTTTCCAACCGACGCATGTTTTCTTTTGCGATGTTTCTAAATTGCTCTGAGATCAATTTTTCGATGGTGACCTCTTTCCAAAATTTAATCGCTAGTGGCAGAGCAAGGTTCCAGATTTGGTGATCAATTTTTCGCGGAATGGGAGGCGAAAATTGATGTGGAAAAAGTTGATTTGAACGCGGTGCATAAGACATTGGGCACATGTCATAGATCGGTGCAACATCAATAATGCGTGTTCCCTGTTCTGAAAGGAAGGACAGATTGAACAGGTGCATGTCAGAATTCGCTATCAGATGGCCAAATAGTTCTAGAACTCGAATGTGTTGATGGCATTGTGGCATAATCTTTTTCAGATAAATCAGCTTCTCAACTGCATCACTCCATGAAGTTGAACCACCGATAAATTCTGCATCCAAGATGCCAAGCGAGAGTACTCCTCTTCGTCCTGTCAATCCGATTCGATCGAATCTTTCTACTTCGAGAAATGTTCTTTCATTGTTCCAAAAAATATTGGTCTTTGCAGCGTTTATTCCTGATTCTCGAAGGATTGTCATTGCGATGTGTTCGCAGACCAAAATATCGGACATCCGTCTACCAACACTTTCGCTGTGGGGTGGAGAAAATTTAACAATCAGGTGAGCGCTATCTTCATTGGTCACAAGGAATTTTGGTTGCTCACCAGCCGCTGAAGATCCGGGAATGCCAACACTTAGAATGTTATCTGCGATTGCTGGATAGTGGCTTCGTGGAGTTGGTGAAAAAATAGCCTCGCTTTTTAAAAAGCGTTGCAAGGCTATTTCACCCACAATCAAATTTCCTGGTGAATTGAATCCTGCATGGCTGAGATACTTCAGTGTCGCTTGAGCGTTCCAGGTTTGAATGTCTCTGGGAAGAGCGAGTTCGGGATGCAGTGTGGGGACAAGGCGACCCAAGAAACCGGACGGCCGCATGTCGGACAAGAAATATGGCAGATCGGCAAAGTTCTGCTTATCGATAACGAAATGATGCGGTTCAACAGCCGTCAGCTCTTCGAGCTCTTGAACTTTACCCGTGGTGTTCACCTCAAAAATTGGCCACGAGTCGTTGGCTTTGAGTGCATAGCGTGGAGAGATTGACGGGCCGACAGCGAGGACTCGTTCCACCTGTTTCCTGAGAATTCTCGAGAGTGTGGGCTGACTGACACCCAGCGCGCGTTGAAGGGTTGCGCGTGATTGAGGTCCTGTTGATCTAAGGCTGTTGATCAATTCCTCTTCAAGGGCTGTGCGGTTGATTGCTCGACGTGGCATGGTTGGTAATTCCAAGTGGTTCGAGGTCTATTTTAGAATAGAGGATAGAATAGGTCAATGTTTACTTAAACCATCGAAAAAACTCATTAAAAGAATTTTTTTGCTAAATATAAAGTACATTTAGAATAGCCATTCGACCAGTCGAATCTAGCGCTCAAGTCTCGAACCATATGCGAGAGTCAGCCGTTAACTCAAAGTTTTGAGCTGCGAATCGAGGCTGAGGCGGCAGAGTATCGCAGCCATTTCAGTTCCTCGAGGGCTGCCAATCTGTTTCACTTGCTCTATTGCGCATGTCTCATAAAAATTCAGGCAATCTGTCTGAAAATTTCTGTCCAACGCATTGCCTCATTCGTTTTCGGTTAACGCTCTGCCATCAATGTGTCTCCTACGCAGGAGCACCTCATGACAGAAGAACTCATTTCATCGAATTTCAAAAATAATATTATTTCAGGCCGCAATGGTTTGTATTTTCCAGATGCAGAGATTTTTCGTCCGACATGGGATCACGCGTTCAAAGCGATTTTTTTGAACCATCGAGAACTTACTCTGAGGTTTGTGAATGCGTTCTTTGA
>CAIZJW010000319.1 GCA_903933385.1 uncultured Silvanigrella sp.
CGAGAGTATTTATGGATTCGAGCATGAAGCTAAAAAAGCAGCAGACATAAAGAAACGCGATTCCGCCATTGAGAAATTGAAAACCAGTGCAGAAAAAATGTTTGTTCTCGAACCAGGCCTTGGCTGCAAAATGAGTGGAAGTGATATTAAACCCTTCGTCACCGAAGCCAAGGAGAACGATAAGAAGCTGAGCAAAAAAGATGAGCACAAAGAAGGCACGCATAGCGAAGTTCATGCCACCTTCAAATTTGAATGCACGAAGCCTGTTGCGGGTAGCAAACTCGCATTTGCTGCGAAGAAGTATTTCAAATCACTAAGCACACTGAAAGTACAAGTTTTGTCCGGCGAAAAGCAGGATGGAACCACCATCAAAAACGACAAAGGCACTGTCAATCTCTGAGCTGAAAGTATTTAACATGAAAAATCGTCTTCCCGTCACAGTACTGTCTGGCTTTCTTGGCGCTGGTAAAACAACGCTGCTCAATCACATTCTCAACAACCAAGAGGGAATGAAGGTTGCAGTGATTGTCAACGACATGAGCGAGCTAAACATCGACGCAAAGCTTGTGAAATCGGGTTCGCTCGATATCAAGAGAGCGGAAGAGAAGCTTGTTGAGATGAGCAATGGTTGCATTTGCTGCACTCTGCGCGAAGACTTACTTATTGAAGTTAAACGGCTCGCTGAGGAAAACAGATTCGACTACCTCGTGATTGAAAGTACTGGAATCTCAGAACCGCTTCCTGTTGCAGAAACCTTCACATTTACTGATGAAGCAGGGAACTCGCTCGCAGACTTTGCACAGCTAGACACCCTGGTCACAGTTGTGGATGCTCTCAATTTCAAACGCCAATATCAGGAAGGTTTGTTCCTGACAGAAGCGGGTCAGGCGCTCAATGAAGATGACGAACGCAATCTCTCCGACCTTTTAACAGACCAGGTCGAATTCGCGAACGTATTGGTTCTGAACAAAACAGATCTTATCAGCAGCGAAGAACTCAATGACCTCATTGGTCTTCTCCGCAAACTCAACCCAGAAGCAACAATCCTTCCGACGATCAATTCGCAAGTTGAACTCAACCGAGTTCTCAACACTAGCCTCTTCAACTTTGAGAAGGCTTCAGAGGCCCCCGGTTGGCTAAAAACTTTGCGTGGAGAAGAAAAGTCAGAAAAAGATGAGTATGGTTTTTCGAGCTTCGTCTACCGCGCTCCGCGCCCTTTCAACACAGCTCGTTTCGCTGATTTCATTGAAAACGAATCTGAGAGCATCGTGCGTTCAAAGGGCTTCATCTGGCTTGCCACACGCAGTGACTTTGTCGCTCAATGGGGTCAGGCGGGGGCAAGCTGCAGGCTCGAACCTGCAGGGCAATGGCTCGCACTGACTCCCGCAGAGGATTGGGTTTTATCTCCCGATGAACACAAAGAAATCGAATCCAAATGGCATCCACAATGGGGCGACCGAGCGCAGGAACTTGTGGTCATTGGCCAACATATGAATGAGGCCGAAACAAGGGCAAAACTTGATGCCTGCTTATTGAACGACGAAGAATTGAACGCAGGAGAAATGCTTTGGGCAGCAATGCCCGACTCATTCCCCGCTTGGTTCGCACCGCCCGAAGACGCAGGCCAATTGCAATGTGACGAAAAAGAAATCGAAGAGCGCCAGAAGAGCATGCTCCTTTTGAGTCAAAAAGATCCGGTGGCCTGTGCCATGGAAGGATTCCATCTTGCACTCATGTACCGAGAATCGGGTCGGGTTCACAATGCCCTTCCCTTGCTTCGTGCGGCGATCAAAGCGTTAAACGATTTCCCTGAAGAACGATGGATGCTCTGCGATGCCTATAACATCTATGCATCTTCACTCCTCGAAACCAATGATGCTCCACGTGCACGTTTGGCGCTTCAAGACGCTCTCGAAGTTGCCAAAGAGGCCGGGCTTCTTGCATGGGAAGCCAACTTTCTCTTCTTGATGGGACGTTTAGAAATGAGCACAGGGCTCGATCTCAATGGCGCTCGGCGCATGATTGAGCGAGCTCTGAACATTCGTGAGGAAAAACTCTTTCTCAAGGAAGAAGAATGCACAGATCTGCATGAAGCTTTGCGAGAACTGGATGCGTTAAGCAAAGCTCGCAAAGTAGCAACACCAAAGGCATAACGTTTACGTGCAAAGTGAAATGAAGATGGTGAAGAAAGAAAA
>CAIZJW010000320.1 GCA_903933385.1 uncultured Silvanigrella sp.
ATTTGTGGAATGTGCAAGCAATGCTAGGTTGGCGACTCTTCAATAGAGTTCTGCATTCGCTTCAATATCTGTTGCTCGTATTGCCTCGTCTGCAATAATTTGGATCGTGAGCGTGCTTTTTTGCGGAGAGAGCAGGTCCGACGAGGCTGCCGTACACACCTGCTCGTTGGCCTGCGCACCATTTCTGCAAACGAAGCGACCAACGAGAGTGATTTTTTGTCGAGAACGGATTGTTATTCTTGCATCGCGGTAGTTACCACATCGACTATCGATAGTGCTGGAAAGTACAGTTTGCATCAATCCAGGACGCTTTGGATCAACAACAGTTCCGATATCGAGAGGAACGCGGCAATAGCTCAGTGTTGGGTTTCCTGTACTCCCTCCAGTGAGACGAGAGCGCGGATCAAGCTTACTTTGCTCGCCAGTCGTTTCGTTGTCCTCCACCGAATCTTTTGGACCACAAGACACAAATGAAATGGCTGCAGTCATTGCTAGAACGAGCGCAGAACGGAAGTAGTGATTGGCTTTTGATGCGGTCATGGTTTGGGTCCTCCCTGACTGAGTATCGAGGCTTCGAATTCGTGATCGCGGGTGAGTGGAAGTTCGTCAACGAGAGTTCTTTGAACAATCGATGAGCATAGGAGAGTTTGAAGAGCAGCGAGTCGGTGCGTAAAAAGATATTTGTCTTGAGTAGAAATCGAGATGCTTTGATGTTTTTGGCTCATTTCGAGCAAAGAATTCGCGTTTTTGGAGCCATTTGAGTTAATCCCCATTCGATTCAAGACATCTTTGACTTCGAACTGCTCGTAGAGTTTTTGGAAATCGATGAACGGTGCATTGAACTGTTTTTTGGGCGTCAGAGCTAAGTTGCGCTCAAATTGGCTCGCGTAGGATTTTCTCAAGATCGCTTTGTCGGTAAATCCCTGCACCAGAGCAATGTCAGGAAGTTGAGCAACAAAACGCCGCATTGCGCCAGAAAGGAAGGGCGTTCGTCCCTCGAGTGTGTTTGCCATTTCCATTCGGTCACCAACCCAGTTGAGGATTTGAACCGGAAGGTGTGTGTGGCAAAAGTAATTTTGCCAAATCAACAGAGCATTTTCAGGATCGAGTGTGTACGAGGGGTCATCTTTATGATGCGAATCTAGCCCCAAAAGGTACCAACTTCGCAAAGAAGGCCCTTGGGAAGAGAGCCACAATTGTGCTTCTTCTTTTCCTAAAATAGCTTCTGTAATTGTCTGGACCTGTTCAAACAATGGATGAGGAATACCCCAGAGCGACAAGCTCTTTTCAAAATCATCTCCCCGGCCTTCGGCGCTGCTTCCAGCCAACCAGGGATCTCGAGTTTGCCCGACAAATCTCTTGACATAGACCGAGTCTCGCCAGCGTTTGCCTGAAGAGAGTCCGGATGCTCGGCCGCGTTGTGTAAATGCCCACCACGCGCAGTAGCGGAAACTCGGATATCCGCACAGTAATTCGTCAGCACCGTCGCCCGTGAGCACGCCGGGTACATACTGACGTGCAAACAAGCTCAGCCACCACTTTGCGGCACCGTTTGTGAATGGCTGCAGATTTTCAGAAATCTGCACGGCGTGTGGGTAACTGTAATTTAGGGCGTTGTTGCTGAGTGTGAGAATATGGGGTGTGAAACCAAGGAGACGAGCAAATGAACTTGCCTCAATACTTTCATCATATCCTGCTGATTCAAATCCAACTGTGAATGCCCTGAGAGAATCTGTTTGCCAGCCCGTATTCCCTTTTTTGAGAGCTTTTGCCAATTCGAATGCAATAACCTTGGAATCGATTCCGCCACTTAAATAAACGCCCAGTTCTACATCCGAGAGCAGTCGCTCTGTGACAGAGGTTTCGAGGCTCTCTCTGAATGATTGAAGCACCTTGCCAGATTCTTGCTCGCTCCAGAAGGGTGCTTTGTTTTTCTGTCGAATGGCTTGATTTCGTGTCGTTACGTTAATTCTATAAGTAAACGATTCATTGCCGTTGGGTTGCTTTGTTGCAAAAACTCGACCACCCGGAGGACACTGGATAATGTTTTCAAAAGGTGTACAAATCGGTTCGAACAAACCGACAAATTGTCGCAGTGCGCCATCGCGATTCCAGCTTTTTTTGTTGGGAAGCGCTTTCATCTCGCTTGCAAAGGAAACGAGCGATGAGTGCAAAGTGTAACTCGGTCGAGCATCAGAGAATATTCGAGTATTGATATCGGCGAGTGCCAGGAAAAGAGGCTTCACCCCAAAATAATCGCGAGCTGCCATCCATTCGCTGCCGTCAGTGCGCGAAATCACAAAGGCAAATTCACCTTCAAGCCGATCGATGAATGAAGTGCCATCGAGGAGCCATCCCTCGAGGATTGTCTCTGTGTCGCTGTATGTTCGCCAGGATAAATTTCCATACTTCTTTTCAAGCTCTTTTCGAAGCTCGAGATGATTATAGATTTCACCATTGAATGTAATTGCGGTGGCCCCATCTTTCGACAGCATTGGTTGTCGTCCTGATTCCAAATCCTGGAATGCCAGACGAAAATGGTGGAGAGAAACAGACTGGAAATTTAAGAATCGGCTGTCATCGTTGCCGCGGTGGGCAATTCTTTGAGCCGCGTCTGCAAAACGAGATTTCCATTCCGCAGCCTGCGGATGAGATCGGTTCGCAGTCAGTAGCCCCGAAAAACCGCACATGAGTGTTGGCTTTCCTTCAACTTGAAGAGGTTTGTCCAAAGCCCGTGCGTCCGTTTCCTAGCCCTGTTGCTGGCTGAGGAATGCGTGCGTAAGCGGGTTGGCGTGAACTGTCACGAGCTGCACGAATCATAAGATTGAGTGTGCGAGAAATTGGATTCTGTCCATAGTGCTCGCTCTGTGTTCCGTGACTTGCGAGTTCAATCAGGAACTCATGTTCCCTTGCCGATTCACCTCCGCTGCGAGCATTGATTTTGGCACGGGTGAGGGCCAACTGTAACAATTGCTCTTCGTGAGGGCTTGCAACTCCCAGGGCCTTGAGAGCGGCGAGAGTCTCAGGACGACTTGCGAAGAAAGGAGATTTCTTGCGCAGAGCACGGACTAAAAATTCGACATATTCAACATGATGTTTAGATATTTGAAATTGTGGAGTGAGGCTTTCAACATAGAGCTTTTCAAACAGTTGAATTGCATAATCATGCAGCCAAAAATTCGGTGCCATAAGGAATATATGGGCAGCAAATCGGCTCGCATTTGTGACAATCCAGTTTGGAGGTTCACGGAGATCTTCTTCCCAGGTTTGCGAAGTCAGAGTCCGGAGCCATTGCCATTGTGCCCTTGTCACAATTCTTGTTTCTGCGGGATGGACCGGAAGTTGAAGGGCCCAGGGAGTGAATTGCCGCGCATAAATCTGTTGATTCTGTTCAACGGCAGGAAGCAAACTCAAGAAAAATTGATTCACTAAAGCTGCTGCCTTATTTGTCACTGAGGGAGCTGCTGTCTGATTTTGAAATTCAACTTGAACAAGACTAAAGTCTCTCTGCAGTGAGCGAACCACGCCTTTGATAATCGACATATCGGCAGCTTTTTGGCTGAGGATGCGTCGCATCAACTGAAGTACTCCCTGTTCAGCA
>CAIZJW010000321.1 GCA_903933385.1 uncultured Silvanigrella sp.
ATGGAATCCTGTGGACGTGCCTAAAATGGCTCTTCCTCCCTGCCATTCCATGTTCCAGTTCTACGTTGCAGGCGGTGCGCTCAGCTGTCAGCTCTATCAGCGATCGGCAGACGTTTTTCTCGGAGTGCCATTCAACATTGCTTCATACGCGCTGCTCACTCACATGATCGCACAGGTGTGCAATCTCAAGGTGGGAGACTTTGTTCACACACTCGGTGATGCACACCTCTACACCAACCATATTGAACAAGCTCGATTGCAGCTCTCACGCGATTTGCGTGCTCTACCCAAACTCGTTCTCAACCCCAATGTCACCGACCTCTTTTCATTCAAGTACGAAGATATAGTTTTCGACGGCTACGATCCGCATCCAGGCATTAAGGCACCAGTCGCAGTATGAAAATCATCCTCATTGCCGCCCTAGCTTCCAACAGAGTTATTGGCATCAACAACACGCTGCCATGGAAACTCTCTGCTGACCTCAAACGCTTCAAGGCACTCACCACTGGTCATACGATCGTCATGGGCCGCAAAACCTTTGAGAGCTTGGGCCGCCCTCTTCCTGGGCGCAGACACATTTGCGTCTCGCGTTCCTACGCCTCGGATCATTTGTTACCGGATCCTCGCTGGCCAGAGCAGGTTTTTTGGTGTGGCGATCTTTTTTCTGCACTTAAGCACTTGAAGCGGGAAATTGGCGCGACAAACGAAATTCCAATTTTTGTTATTGGAGGAGCTGAAATTTACACGCAAGCTCTTCCGTTGGCAGATGCCCTTGAACTCACTCACATACAATCTTCCTTTGAAGGCGATGCATTTTTTCCTTCTTATGCAAAAATGTTCGAAAAAACGGATGAAAAATTCCTCGAAGAGGGAGAGCAAAAATTCAGCTTTGCGCAATATAAATCGTTGCGACCTGAGAATATTTTCGTGCGTCGGGCCAGCAAAAACGATGTTCAATTTATCGCCAACGCGCAAATCAAAATGGCCTTGGAATCGGAAGGGCTCAAACTCAATCCACAAAAAGTGGAGGCTGGAGTGATGGCTGTATTGAATGATGTTCTCAAAGGAGAGTATCTTGTGGCAGAAGACATGAGCTCACAAAGCCATTGTCCTGTTGGATGTTTGTTGCTTCAAAAAGAATGGAGCGATTGGCGTAACGGTACATTCCTCTGGATTCACAGCCTGTATGTTGAGCCATCGCACAGGCGCAAAGGGATATGTCATTGGATGCTCACCGTCGCGCAAGAGCAGGCGCGCACGCTCGGCGCACTCGGAATGAGATTATACGTTGACAAGGGCAATCGCGATGCCCAAGAAGCATACCGAAACTTCGGAATGGGTGGCGGCCATTACGATGTTTTTGAACTTGAATTCTAAAATTCCGGCCTTGGAGTCAGACAGTGTCGCATACAGTTCATATTCTCGAGGCAAGAAATAATCCTGCGCTGCTTTCAATTGTCATTCCCTGTTACAATGAAGAAGAGGTTCTGCCTCTGCTGCGCAAAGAACTCGAAGCTTTTGCGAGCACTCTTCCTTGTTCGGTTGAGTATATATTCATCAATGATGGCAGCCGCGATAGAACCCTTTTTCTGCTTGATGATTGGGCCAAAACCGATTCGCGAGTGCGCTTGCTCGGTTTTGCAAGAAATTTCGGCCACCAAACTGCTGTTACGGCAGGCCTAGATGTTGCCAAGGGTGATGCAGTTGTGATCATGGACGCCGACCTCCAAGATCCTCCCCGCGTTGTTCATGAAATGCTTGCCCGATATCGCGAAGGATACGATGTTGTTTACGGCCAACGTGAAGAAAGAGTCGGTGAAACATCTTTCAAAAAATTCACTGCCTGGGCTTTTTACCGGCTGATGAAAAAACTCGTGCATCCAGATCTCCCGGTGGATGCGGGGGACTTTCGCTTGATTTCACGTGAGTGTCTCGATGCCCTATTGAGAATGCGTGAAACTCACCGATTCCTGCGTGGCATGGTGGCTTGGGTGGGCTTTGCCCAAACAGCAGTTTCTTACAAGCGCGACGCG
>CAIZJW010000322.1 GCA_903933385.1 uncultured Silvanigrella sp.
ATCCCAGAGAGAAGTTCCGATTCCAGAGTTCCATCGATTCGGATGAGCGACATGGCCATGCCGCCGCGGCGATTCCGCGATAACTCGAATTGCGCAATGTTAATTTGATTGCGCGCTAAATACGAGCCAACATCGCCAATCACTCCAGGGCGGTCGTGATTTTGGAGCACGAGCATTTCGCCTTCGGGCTCAATTTCAAACAGAAAGTCGTTGATTGAGCAAAGACGTGGGTGTTCATTCCCCAATAAAACAGCACCGACTGAGGTTTGTTCATGAGCAGCGGACCCCTCCACTCTGATCTCGAGTCCGTTACGTCTGACGGTTGAGCTCTCTGTGGTTGCGAATTCTATGCTGAGGTTCAGCCCGCGGCGCGCCAAAAGCCTCTCAGCGTTCACGTAACTCACATATTCATCACTGCTCGGCGAAACAAACCCTTTGATTGCAGAAATTCGCAACAGCTGCAGCTCTTCGCTTTTGAGATCGGCCGACACAATCAAACGCAATTCGCGAGGATTGAAATCACAGATTTGAGCGGCCACACGTCCGAGTTTTTCTGCAAGCACCGCAAAACGCCGTGAAGTTTCTGTCCCTAGAACCGAAACATGCGGGAGATTGACTGGTGTATCAACAATTTCTCCACGCAATGCTTTGAGAGTTTGGACAGCAACCGTGTGACCAATTCGGTACTGAGCTTCGTGTGTGCTTGCTCCAATGTGCGGTGTCACGACTACGTTTTTGTGAGACACCAATTCAAAAAGTGGTTTCGGCTCATTATCAAAGGTGTCAATTCCAGCACCCGCAACGTAGCCTTCATTGAGAAGTTTGAGCAGGGCTTTTTCGTTAATAATTCCGCCACGCGCTGCGTTGAGAACAACTGCGCCGGGCTTAAGTTTGCGCAATTCAATTTCACCAATCATACCCTTTGTTTCTTTATTCAAAGGCGTATGCACTGTCAGAACGTCGCACTCTGCTAGAAGCTCTTCGAGTGTAGAACGACGCTCTGCGCCGTGCTTACGAAAGACATCTTCGGCTATATAGGGGTCAAAGGCCAGCACTTTCATATCGAAAGAACGGCAGAACTTGGCGACGCGGTGTCCGACATTACCAAGACCCACAATGCCTATAGTTTTTTCAAGCAATTCAGTGCCCGTGAACTCGTGTCGATTCCATCCACCCGCGGCAGTGCTTGAATGCGCACGCGGAATGTTGCGAATCACAGAGAGGAGCAATCCGAGTGTCAACTCAGCGGCTGAGTTGGTATTTTTCCCAGGCGTGTTCAACACGAGAACGCCAGCTTCAGTGGCAGCCTCGACATCAATATTTCCGTAACCAACCGCAGCTCTGGCAACAACACTTAATTGTTTACCTGCTGCCAAAACTTCGCGATCTACATCGGTTTCAGAGCGCGAAATGAGCACGTGAGAATCAGCAATTTCGCGCAGCAAGACTTCCCGAGTGCAATCGGGAAAGTAAGCAATTTCAACTGGTAGATTCGGAGCCAGCTCGGCGGGAGGATTCGTCAGAAGATCGATGGCAATATCGTGTAATTTTCCCGTGACGAGAATTTTAATTTTCTGCGGCGCATCCGCACCGGTCGTTTGGCGCAACATCTCAACCTCCCTTGGACGTCATTCATGCCAGCATTGAAGTCAGATCGGATCCGGCCATCCATGCAGGCAGAATGGTTTCCGGAGTTCCCTGAGCGACAAGCCGGCCTTGGCTCATGACGAGCACTAGATCGCAATCTTGTACCGTTTCAAGGCGATGGGCAATCACAAGCAAAGTTTTGCCCCGAAAGAGGTCTTTCACAGCAACCTGAATTGCTGCATCGGTCTCCAAATCAACGCTCGCTGTAGGCTCGTCCATCAACACAACTGGCGCATCCATGAGCAGTGCACGAGCAAAACAGATCAGCTGACGCTGCCCGACTGAGAGGTTCGCACCCCTTTCAGAGATCTCAAAATCAAGTCCGAGAGGCCAGTTCAAACGAATGTGTGCTGCGAGCCGAACCGCCTCAAGAACCTCCCAAAGGCGTTTTTCCGAGTGTTTTGCGAGCCTATCTAGATTGTGCCGCAGAGTTCCAGCAAAAAGGTGGGGCTCTTGGGGAACAATCGTAAACGAAGAACGAGCCTCGGCAATTGATTTTCCTCTCAAAGATTCACCATCAAGGAGAATGTCGCCGCAATCCATTTCGAGCATTTGGTAGAGCGCTTGAAACAAAGTCGACTTTCCGGCTCCAGTGCGTCCAATAATCCCTACTCTTGCCCCACAGGGAATTGTTAGTTGTACATTGTTCAATACCAGCGGTAACCCAGAACGATAACGGGCAGAGACCTTTTCAAAGACAACACTCGCTCCCAAGGCATGTTTACCGCCGGGCGTGCCTTGAACAACGGCAGCACCTTCAGAAAGACTTTCGCTCGAGCGAAACTGCGCACCCCATCCGCCGTGTTCCCGAGGTAAATTTCGGTATTCGAGAATGCGTTCGAGCGAAACCATTGTTGAATCAATCATTGAGAAACTGCGGGTCAGCCACTGCATCGTGCCATCGAGGCCAATCGACAAACTCATCAGAAATCCTGCGACCCCAGCTCCCAATCGCCCTGTGGCGAGTGCCCAAATAACAAAGAGTGTGACTATGAAACCAAACATTTCTGAAGTCATTTTCAAGCGAACATTCAGCCAGCGGGTCATGCGATTCTGAGTCAGAAAAGCATACGCATAACGATTTTGTAGAGCTTTCAATCGACGCTGAAATTCATCACTGCGGCCATAGGCCCGAATAGTCTGCATCCCTGAAACACTTTCCGTGAACACAGACCAAATTGGAGTTTCGAGGATCTTGGCAAGCCGCTGTACCTCCCGACTCGCAGGGCGAAAATTCGCCTGAATACGGATGTAAACGAGAGCACAAGGCAAGCAAGATGCACACGCAAGAGGAGCCTGAAGCGCCACTAGAAGAAAAATCCAAACGATCTCTGCGATACAGCCAAAAATGTCGTTCACATAATTGGGAATCTCAACGAGAAGATTCGCATAGTCTCCGCTGAATCGACGCACGATTCGGCCCGTTGGATTCTCATCATAGAAGGTCACAGGGACATGAGAAAGATTTGCAACAACCTCATCATGCAGCGAGCGTCCGCCCCTGGCTAAAAAAGCAGTCACAACGGTCCAGGTGAACGTGCGGAAAACCACAGCAAAAAGAACGAACCACAGGAGAACAAATAGACTTCGTTGCGGGGAAACCTCAGATAAATAAAGACGAACAGGCCGCTCGAACCACTGACCGCGCGCACATGCGTCGTCTCCGCAGCCTTCAACCCAGAGCGACACTAGCCAACGAAACCCGTTTGCAAAAAAGTTTTCGGCAACGATCAAAATGAGAAGTATCGGCCCCATCCATGCCATTGAACGCATTGATGTGAGATAGCGGGAATAGAATCCCATTCCCATACTGCCCGTGGCTTTTGTTTCCCGTGCAATAAATCCGCTCATGGGTGGACTCCCTCAGCGACAGGGGGAGATTTCGTTGCTTCTTTTCTCAGAGTCGACAAAATTCCATTCAATCGACTCCCTGGTTGCGACAACTCACCCCAATCCCCTTGTTCAACAATTTTCCCTTCGTCCAAAACAACAATATGGCGAGCCAGTGAAAGATGCGCCAGGCGATGGGTTGACCAAACTACAGTGACTGGCGCCGACCAACACTCCACGAGAAGCTTTTGCACGAGAATGTTCTCAGTTTCAGTGTCCACTGCACTCAAAGGATCATCGAGAAGAACCAGAGGACGGTTGGCATACACAGCGCGAGCCAAACTCAATCTTTGCTTTTGACCTCCTGAGAGATTCACGCCCCTTTCGCCGAGTTCAGTGCTCAATCCATCTGGAAACGACTTCACGTCGACGCCAAGCTGTGCGCGCTCCAATGCGTTCACAACATCAGAGTCGAGTTCTAAAAATGAATCCCCTTCCATTAAATAGCAGAGCGGAATATTTTCGCGCACAGTAGCGGCCGCAACAAAGGCTTCCTGGGGAACAAATGTTTGAATTTTTCTGAGTAATTTAAGTCCTACATTTGTGTGAACAGGAAGTGAGATTCTTTCTCTACTCCCAGAGGAAAGCACGAGTGTGCAGCCGAGCAAAACGACACCTCGGGTGGGTGTAATTTCACCCATGATTGTTTGCAAAAGAACTGATTTCCCAGCACCCACAGGACCGACAATTGCACTCAAAGCACCTGCAGGAAATACGCAATTTAAAGCTTGCAGCGCAGGAGTGGGCACACCCGGCCATTCAACCCAAACATCCTGCAGTTCGAATGAAACAGCCTCAAAAGAAACTGCATTCTCCACCTTCAGAGAAAGGTCTTCAGGAACAAAGAAGTTTCGCGTGCTAAACTCCTCAGCCTGAAGCTGCGAGCTGAAAACATTTTGCAATCTTCCAGACCCCACTCTGGCTTCAGAGAAAATTCGCACAAACCAAGGGAGCGGATTGAGCTGCTGCCCAAGGATCGACGATAACCAGATCGCTGCAAAAACCTGGGTTGCCGACTTTTCTGCGTGAAACCATAAAAAACCAGCAAAGACACCGAGTGCTACAAGCATCCACCATGACGTCGAAAGACCAAACGAGGCACTGTAATGGGCTTTGAGTTTTAAGTCTTGAACGAACTCACGCCGAGATGCATCCCGGATATCCTGCACAAAACGGCCAGTCCAGCCAAAATAGCGCACAAGTCGGGCTGCCTGAACCCATTCGGTCACGAGAGAGAGTCGCTTGTCACTTCGCCGCATGAGCTCACCATGCAGACGCTGTCCGAGCCAGGAAAAGAAAAGAGACACAGGGATCTGCATGACAAGAATCCCGAGTGCGACCAATGCAGCCGGGCCAACAATCGACCACATGATTCCAACAATCAAAGTCACGCTTACGAACAAGACGGGAAAATCGACAGCTGCGTGCGCAAAGAATTCGGCCACATGCCTGCCATCAGTTTGAGCCAAGTTAACAAGATCGCCCGTAGGAAAACGACTTTTTGCCTGCCTAGACATTCCTAGCACGAACGCATTTAGCCAACGCGTTAAAGTTGTTTGCACACGAAATACAACCAACGTTTCGCGCTCAATTTTCTGGGCATGCAGGCTCGCGGCAAAAACATTCAGGGCAAAAACTGCAAGAGCAAGGAGAAGACTTTGCGAAACAACTGACGACATATTGTCGCCCATGGGATTCTTCTCAAAGAGTCCCAAAATCCGAACGGCCAAGAGAGCAGCCGCAATTGAACAAAGGACGTCAACCACGTGAATTGCAAACATCTTGACAAGAGAAATTCGTTCGGCTCGAGCAATTGTATTCATCACCGAAGCTCTCAATTGCGGTAATGCTGTGCTCAATTCTTCTGTGTAGTTATGTTTATCGGTGAAAATTCTTTCCACCCAGAGCATCTTGCGAAGATGGGACTCCTCGCCAGACTCGGCTTTGAGAGTTTGAAGCAGTGGGTTAACATCAGAGAACATGAGTCTCTGCCAAAGCCCTCGAAAGCTCCCCAGCTCTTCGGGGATATGAAGGACGCTTCGGATGAATTTCACCACAATCGACTCCTTTTCAAAACACCTTGCGGCGGTCATGTTACCGCTCTTTGAGGATGCGTCTACCTCAACTCGGGACATACACGACAATAGCTGGCTTTTGTGGCAGCTCATGTGGCTCTACAAGGACACTTCCCTTGCATCAGATGCGCTTAAAGCTGTGCTCAGAAAAGCAATAAACTCTCAAAGCAACATGCGGGCGGAGGCCGATGCCATTCGCCAAAGCTGGATGCTCGAATGTGGTTTACCCGGAGAAGAACGCAAAGGAACTGATAAAATCTCTTGCCCCGTGCGAAGATTACGACACATCATTGAGATGCTTTTTCCGATCGCCTGGGAGCCAAGAGACCAGCTGAGACTCTTTTTAAGATCACTCGCTGGCGTTCCTGATGAACAATGGAACGTTATGGAGAAATGGCTCGCCGAGGACCCAAATCCATTATCTTCAAACCAAAGATACGGCCTCACAGCCCTAAACTCATATGCCTGGCTCATTCCAGAGGACATCAGTTCTGTGCTTCTTGAAGACACCACTGGAGCTCACCTGCTCACGCAGGGAAATTTTCATCTCATTGCATTGCCTGACTCTGTCCCTCGGCCCGCATCCATGATGCTCTCAGACGGAAGCCTTTGGCTGGCGTGGCCAAAGCGAGAGACAACCACAACACTGCATCCGCTGGTCCAGGCTTCACTTGTCTGTCATGAAGCAGCGCACCTCGTAAAAAATAGAGAACTTTTCTTGAGTCAAACTCCCAATACGAGTGACACCATTTGGGAGAGTGAGAACGAAGCGATGCGTTCTGAGTGGAATGCACTGATGCGTTTTTGCGCAAGCCAACCACCCCAGCTGCGTAAAAGATTCAAAGACAATTGGCTTGAGGAAAATTACGTCCAACAAAAAAGACAATTCCTCTCCGATTGGAGCAAGTACTTAAATTTTGAATCGGAGAATAATTCAGATGAAGGAAACGAATCTCTCATCTCTTTGCCCTTCTTGAGCTCAATTTATGCCTCTCTTGCTTTTGAAATATATGAACAAGAAGATTTTAAATAATTTATGTTAACGATCCAACGCAAGATTCATCTGTTTGTTCTGCTTCTGAATGAACTTTCAAAAAGCGAAGAATGTAATTCTCGATAGGACCGAGCACCCTGTCCGCAAATGTCTTTTGGCCGCTGAAAACACGTTCCAAATAAATTGAAAGAGGTAATGACATTGCGAACAGAATCGAAAGAAAAAGAACCACCCGAAGAAAATCTGCAAACAGCAGATTCATTTCAGGACTCCGCGGTTAAGAAGATTGGTGCAGCCGCAGGGACTCGAACCCCGGACCCCTGCCGTGTGAAGGCAGTGCTCTAACCAACTGAGCTACGGCTGCAATAAGTTAGCGTGATTTATTGTCCGGTTCGCGTTTTGTCAACTTGTCGAGTTGCCCACCTGAGGCAATAGCTTTGTCGAGGGAATTGAGCAGGTTCGGCCCCTCGAAGAGCTGTCCTCCGTAAACTACAGCAGGGGTTTGCATCAGGCCTGTCAAACGCGCGAGATTTTGGGCTCGTCCAAGCAGCTCGGCGAGGCCCTCGCCTCGGCGCCAACAGGATCGAAATTCAGACATCTTGATTTCGGCTTGTCTCGCGAGCTCGAACACAGAGACTTCCGAAAGAAGTTCGCCTTTCGTGAGGGCAGCCATGTGGAATGCAGAGAAGCCGCCTAACTGGTTTGCACACAAACTACCACGAGCCAACGCCATAGAGACTTCTGGCTGCGTGTAAGGAAACGGAACGTAAACAGGTCTCAATTCGCCACGATTGGCTTCCATGCGGCTTGCAAAATCGACTAGAAAAGGAACACAGCCTTCGCAAAAGTAATCGACAAAAACGATTGCATTGGGGGTACCCTTTGCATCGCTGGGCAGCCCATCAAGATTCAATTCCGAGAGGTTTAATGTGGCTTCGGGGCGGCGTAATTCTACCGACCATTCACCTTTGGCCTTGAGTCCATTGCTCCATTTTTCGAGTGATTCACGACGCCGCACTTCATTCAAATAGTTCACCAGTTGAGTGCGTACCGGGAGAAATCCTTCTCGAGGAGCAGAAGGATCGCTTGCCTCGTAAAGCATTCGAGCATCATCGGCCGTGGCTTCCTCACGTTCAAGGAACTCGGCCTCAACTTCGCTGACTGGCTTTTGGGTTGCAGCTGTTTGCGCCGCAATCGTTTTCTCAAGAACGTAAAAGCGCGCCAGTTTGTCGACTTCCTTGTAAAACTGAAGATCAGCATCACGACGAATTTGAGTGCGTGCAGTGAGAGCTTTTTCAAATTTATTTTTTAGTTCGGAAGGCAACTGAGTCGCGTTTATAGTTTGTCCGCGATATGCAAAAAGCGCTTGATCCGGGTTTGAATAGAGTGAATCAGTCACAAACTTCGAATGTGCAGTTTCTGTTTTTCCCAAAAAATGAAGAGAGCCCCAAGCCAGGACCGTTGAACACAGTCCGCCAAGAGCTCCCCACACAGCCGACTTGCGACACAAAACCATAGCCAACACCCTTCAAACAGTATTCTTCGGAGGAAACTGCTTAAAAGGTTGCCGTCTTACAACCAAACTGTCAAACCAGCACCGAGTCGAGATGTTTTTGAAACTGGCTTCACTGTTTCGCCTTTGCTATTTTTTCCAGAGTAGTTTGTGATTGTGTGGTTTGCTCCGAAAACCAACGCGACTTGAGTTGAGGCATAGTAACTGACTTCAAACGTTCCTCTAACGCCAGTTCCTGACACCGCAATTCTCTCGCCATTGAGATTCAAGTTTGCTCTCGACACAACCCCTGCACCACCGACAATAATGTTACTCACCGGTGTGCTCATCACCATTTTAGTTTCAAAACCACTATCGATCATTCGTAATTCGTCAGCCGTTGCATCAGGGTTGCTGAGCTGGGATGTTGAAAAAAAGGCGCCCGTTTGAATGAAGCGAAAATGCTCCATGCCAGCACTCAACTGGAGACCGTAGCCATCAAAACGCTGAGCGCCAACTTCCGATAAAGTCACTTCGCTCCGGGCCATGTTCGCTTGCTGAGAAAGATACACATTGTTTTTGTAGGGCGAACGAAAGCGATTGTAATAATCATGATTCATTTCGTAACCATACGCGGGTGCCACTCCCCACACTGTTAACCCTAAAATCAAACCCTTTAAAAACGTCAACGCTTTCATAAATCACCTCATGCTTTGCGTTTGATTCAACGGAAGCACGGGGTGTGCCAAAAAACTCTTGACTTTGTTTTTCAAAACAATTTCGGAGTGTTAAAATTAAAACAGTGACTACTTTAAGGTTCTTAAACTGTTTCAACCATTGCCAGTGTTAAATTCGTGGACACTTTGTTTCCTCAAATTTGTCGCAGAAATGGCTTCTATTAGAAACAAGGGGAGAGATTGGGTGAGCAATCATGCCGCGCAGAGTAAAAGAATCGGAATACTGGGTGCAGCCTTTGACCCTCCCCACTTTGGCCATTTCCTTTTGGCTCAACTGGCATTAAACACGAAGCAACTCGATGAAATCTGGCTTATGCCATCACCAGACAGGTGGGATAAGAAGCCCGTTGCAAGCAATGCCAACCGCCTCAAATGGCTCCATTCCATTGTCGAAAAGTGCCCTAGCTCTCTGCGCGACAAACTCGTTGTCAGTGATTTTGAACTCAATTTGCCCACGTATCGTGGAACATGTTGGCTATTGGAAGAACTCAGACGTCAGCATAAAAACGACACCTTTTCGCTTATTCTTGGTTGGGATTCATTTGTTGGCATCCCTGCCTGGCGCGACCCAACCACAGGCACCATGAATGGATCTCAGCTTTTGGCTTCCACCTGTTGCTTTGTAAGCCCTCGCGCAAGTTCGCAAGACACCCAAGCAGTACCTCACCCCGCACAACACAACGGGGGTGTGGTCATGCTTCCTGCGCTCGATGACCCACGGAGTGGAATTGTTTCATGGATGACAGGAGTCACCCAGATTCAGGTTTCGGCACTTTCGAGCAGCCTCATTCGGACAACTCTGAAAAGTGAATCACCCATCTCTTTTCTTTTTCCTGATGTTCAAAAAGAAATTATTGAAAGTGGGATATATTCGCTCTGATTATTCAGGAAAGTAACTCGCGCGCTTGATTTTCAATACCAGATGTCAGGCGCACTCCCATGTGGGTCACCGTGTCACTCGCCAAGAGTGTTCCCAACCGACCGCATATTTCTAACGATTTCCCGCGCACAAGGCCAAGAAGAAAACCACCAGCGAAAAGGTCGCCTGCACCAGTGGTGTCGACAACGTTCACTTTGCGAGTTGGAATATGCATTGATTTGCCATGATGACATATCCAGGCACCGTGAGCGCCATCTTTGACAACAGCAAGTTCAACCGTTTCTCCCAATTTCAGGGATGCTTTTTCTCCTGTGCATCCCACAAGCATTTCAGCTTCTTGAGCATTGGCAAAAACCAGTGAAACACAGCTGCGGAAGAGCTCTCCGAAGCGCTCCTTGCTGCGCGAGACAACGAATGGATCAGCCACATCGAGGGCGACCTTTACATTATTCTCCTTTGCAACGACAAGCGCATGTTCAATAGCATCCACCTGCTCGGGGGTGTCCCAGACATATCCTGTTGTGAAGAAAATCTTGCTGTCTTTAATATCTTTCTCTGGAACAAAACCTCGATGATAGGCTCGACACGCTCCAAGGTGAGTGTTGAGAGTGCGTTCACCATCAGGCGTTACAACAACAAGGCAGGTACCCGTACTGTCTGGCACAACTGCGAGGCGGTTGCGAATGCTCAACTGCTCGAGGCGAGCAGAAAAAGAATCTCCGTAGCTATCACGACCAATACATGAGCTGTAGCTCACTTCAGCACCCACTAATGCCATGGCTCTGAGCGCGTTTGCAGCACTTCCACCCAATTCGACTTCTGCCGTCAGGCGGCCGAGATTGGCAAGAATGCGCGCCTGAATTCCCCCATCAACAAGCTGCATACGACCCTTGTGCATACCAAGTTCGAGAAGATCGGTTTCTTCGGCACGGACAAGAAGATCAACCAACGCATTTTCAATTGAAGTGACATCAATTACGCGGGCGTGCTGTTCTTTGCTTAGGAATGATGTGCTCATGATATCCTCATTCAAGGTTTTGCGGAAAAAGTGCTCCAGGCGAAATCAACTCCACCCTGCAAATCGCGCACTATACCAACTGCTGTCAACGGTTCGGAGCCAGAAAAGCTCAGCTCAGTGCTTGCGGCCTTTTCGTTTTCGAGTTCTCCACGGCTTATGTACCATTGAACTCGTTGTTTGGAATTGCTGTCAGTTTCGAGCCCTGCCAAGTCGAGTTTCAATTGCAGCGGCGACTTATCAACCAGAGAATCTCGCGCCGGCGTCAAGGCCGTGATGTAGGGGGCTATGTTGGTGGATGCTGATGCGTTGCCCAAAAAGAATCGAGCCAAGCATTTAGAAAATACGCTCTCACCCTGTTGGGGCTCAGAAACGACAGCAAAAGTGAGAGCGCCTTTATCTGCTCGCAAATCCCCTGAAGTGGCTGTGTATTCAATTTTGTAGAGCGGAAGCTGTCCTGTGGCTATTAACTGAGCATCCAATACAGCTCTCTCGGGGGTCACAAATCCAGCCACGTGCTCCTCAATTCGCAGCGGAGATTCCTGTTTCACGGTTGCGCGAGCAGCACCTTCCGAGAGTCCTAAACTTTCGAGAGGGGTATCAATAAATACCGTGAGAGGTGCATTTTCCTTCAATTTTGCGAGACAACTTTCCTCGGTTGCATTTGGATCGGATTGAATTTGTGTCACCACATTCCTAAGGTCTTGTGTATTTGGAAGCTGAACAAGTTGAGCACGTTGAAGTTTGGTAAACTTAATGGACATGGGTTGGCTCGTTGAGGGAGCGAGTGCAAGCATGCGGAAATAACTTTGACTCGCATTTCGCAGCGGATACTGCTGACACACTTTCTCTCCTGACAGGTCAAAACAATGCTGTCCGGAAGCTGGATTTTCCACTTTCTGAAGAACTTGCATGGCCGGAATGCGAATTTCCTCGACAATATAAAACTTGCGACCCGGATTACAGGAAGCTGATAAAATTGCAAAAGCAGCTACGCCCAGCGCAAGAGGTTGGCGTCTAATCTTAATGGAGTGAGTACGCGTTTTCATGAGTCCTCCTCAGAAAATGGCTTTGATGCCAAAAGATGGAATCAAAGGAGTCCCCATGACTTCTTCGCGACTGCTATAGTCAGGTGAATAACGGAAACCCTGCACGTTCGACTGGTTGGTGGCATTTTGTAACTCAAGATAAGCGGACAATGTCCAATCGTTCATTCTGAAATCGTAGTCTGTTCGAACATCGAGCTGGGCAAATGCGGGATTACGACCATTGTTGATATTGAGCACAGGAGTAGGCACTGAGGTGACTGGTCGGTATCGCCCTGTATTTTGATTGTAAATGCCTGCCTCAATGATGTTGTATGGTGCACCACTTAAGTACTGCCAGCGTCCACTCAACTCCCACTGGCCAGTGATTCGATAACTCGCGACAGCATTAATTGCGTGTGGCCTGTCAAAATTGAATGGCCTCCATAAAAGCAGTGCTGGGTCTTTGCGTTCAGATCGACTCCAGCCATAACTGAGCCAACCGTTCCATCGACCTTTACGAGTTTTGCGGATGAGAATCTCTGCTCCCACTGCCCGACCTTCAATATTATTCTCGTATTTTAGAGCCGGTTTTTGAACTGCAGCACCAACAAGGTCCCACATTTTCTTTTGGTACACTTGAAAATCAGCATCAACATCTTCAAAAAGATTTTGTTCAACACCCAAAACAATATGACGCGCTTTTTCGAGAGTCAGATTCGGATTCCCATATTCAGGAGAGTCGAACTGCGGACCAGGACGCTGACTATAAATTCCCACAGCTCCCTTCAGAGCAGTGGAAGAGAGGAGCTGCCAACGAGATGAAAAGCGAGGATCGGCAGCCCTCTGAACTGCTCTATTACCCTGCAATAAAGCGACGCCAGGATTCACAATAATCTCATCGACAGGTTTCCAAAGAACATCAACGTGACCCTGAACCGAAGTAGTTTCACGCCGCACATCAGACGATGATTTGGGAGCCGTATCGGTATCAAAAAAAGGAGTGAATCCCGAGGGCGGAAGTTGAAATGCATTCACTTTTGAATTTGTTTGATCGTGCTCAGGACGCACACCCAAGGATGCTGACCATTGCTCGTTGATTTTTTTGTCGAGCTGAACATCAAAAGCCATCTTTTGGCCACGCACGTTCACCGTGTTGTCGAAAATATCTTGCTCGATGATGACAAGACGATGCTGCGGCGAGAGCGTCATTCCCCATCCGTCGCCGAGATTCAAGCTGTAACGTACACCGCTGGCTGCAAAATAATTGAACAAAGAAAATTTCGCAGTTCCCTGTGCGTTATCTGATTGTCTGAAGGGAACAACCAAACTCAACCTATCGGCAGCTCCGATGAGATAGCCCTGCCATGTTCCTCGCGCATGTTTACCGTTCAATATCAGTTGATAGTCGGTGATCTGTGGAACGGTGAACAACTGAAGATTTTTACCACCGATTTTTTTGATGAGGGGAACGAGAAGTTCAATGTAGCTTCTACGAAATCCGGCACGAACTCCTATCGGCTCTCCGAGAAGTGTAGCAGGCGTTTCCAAATAAACTGCAGATTGCAAAAGCCCCAACTCAACCTCTCCCGAGGGTCGTTCGGGGATTTTATTTTCAGACCGCAGCTGAATTGTTGCACCAATAGCATCATTATAGAGTGAAGAAAAACCACCTGGATAGAAGTCAATTCCCTCGAGAGCGCGAGTTGGAATGACCGTTCCAAGACCACCCAAGTGAAAAACAAAAGGCAGCTCAATGCGATCGTAGAAGCTCTTGGTATCTTCAGGTGCACTGCCGCGAACCACAACGTTAGCCGCTCCAGGAAAAACCGGAAGAACACTCGGGAGAGTTTGCAATGCCGCAACTGCATCCCCCCGAGTTCCTGGAACACGCTCAAGCTCAGAGCGTGTGAGGCTCTGCTGACTTACTTCAACTTTTCGGCGCGCACGAATCACGCCAACTCCAAGGACCTCTGCCGATGGGTCGAGAAGGACTCGTTCCAGATTGTCGACGTTTGCTTCAAGGCGAATTTCAAGCGGAAGATAACCTTCCTTTTTCACCAAAAGTGCATCTGTGCCCGAAGGAATC
>CAIZJW010000323.1 GCA_903933385.1 uncultured Silvanigrella sp.
AAAAGATGGCTTGTTGAATTGCCTTGAGGGTCTGTGTCAACAAGCAAAGTTCGAAGGCCTGCGCGTGCAGAACAAGCAGCCAGATTAACGGCCAACGTTGTTTTTCCGACTCCACCTTTTTGATTGTAAATAACCCGCAATGTTGGGTTTGAAGTCATCTCTCAACCTCCGCATTTTTTTTCAGCCGAACCAAATGCTTCGACGATTTTTTAATTGCTCAACGATAACCTCTTGAATTTGATTCTTCACCCTTTGCGCCAAACGATAGACAAGGACCCTATCTTTCTCCGCCTCCGGGCCATACTCGGAGAGATCGATCGGTGGGAGAATATGAATGAACCACTTACTTGGGAGTGGAATCAAACCTGCGGGACCGAGCCATGGAAAGGTTGGCGTGATTGGCACGTAGGGAATACCTAGCATACCGGCAAAAAAAGTTTCGCGCGCCATCATAGGATGAATTTCCTCAGGCCCGATGAATGCAACTGGAATAAGTGGTGCGCCGGTTCTGAGGCAGAGACGAATGAATCCGCCGCGACCGAATCGGGCAAGATGATATTTGTCGCGATAAAGCTTCCCGAGGCCTTTTACGCCTTCAGGAAAAACGACAACAGGCATCTGAGCTTGGAGAAGCTGTTGTGCGTTTTCCTGGCTGGCGCGCACTCCGCCGAAACGATTCATCATGCTTCCGAGGAACGGGAAGTGAAACAGGAAATCTTCCACCATAAAGCGAACTTCACGATGTGCAGTGTGTTCCTTCAATACAGCCATCTTCAGCATCGTTGCATCATAGGGCAATGAACCAGAGTGATTGCCAACCATGAGGCACGGCCCACTTTTGGGAATATTGGAAATTCCATATGTCTCAACACGCCAGTATTTCGTGTATAGAAACTCAAAAACAGGTCTAACGAAACGATCGAAGATCGGATCGAAGCCAAAAGCATCTACTTCTTCGCTGCGCATACTGAGAGAAAATTCGTGATATTTGCGACGTAAGTTGAAAGGATTGAGACCCGTAACGATTTCATCCAATGAACCCTCTCCACCCGCTGGAGAAATCTCCGCAGCCTCCATTGTAGGGATACGGAACGACTCTGCGGAGTGTTGTATTCTCTCCTCAATTTTTAGCAGAACACTATCTAGTTCGCCGCGAAATGCAGAGAGTTTTTCCATGACCGAGTTGAGCTCTTCGCGGGAGGCGAACTGCTCCCTATTCATTTTCGAACGTTTTTCCATGTCACGTTCGATTCGGCTGAACTGGTCAAGCAAGGTGCGTCGAACTTTGAATACATTGCTCGAGAGACTGACAAGGTCTTCGTGTTCTTTGAGATTCTTTTGTGAACCGGTTTGCGAATCATTTGTCGTTTGTGATTTTAACTTGCTCATTTAGCATTGTCCTTTGTCTCGAATTCAATTCGTTTTGAATTCAAAAGTTCATTAATTCACTCTGACAAAACCTTCGTTGGGCTTGAGGGGTTGCTCTTCTCCCAATGCCGACGACGGTATAGAGAATCCGACGCTCCGGAGGCGAGCTGCTTCAATGAGAGCCTTGAGTGCTTGCCTGCTGGAGTAATGAGGTCTGAATCCGAGAACTTTTTCTGCTCGGTTGCCATCTGCCACGCAAAGATATTGAAAAAAAGGCACCATTGCCGAGGGCAAGTCCCAGACACGGAGCATGAATCCGAGTGAGAAAACTGTTTTGCAGATAGGAGTTGCTACCGGTACTGGAAAGCGACCAGACAAGTGGATACCCGTGCTGAGTGGGAGAACTCCTTTTCCGACGATGTTGAAAGCTCCTCGCGCCTTTGAAAAAATGGCGAGTTGCGCGGCAACCGCAGCATCGTCTTCGTGAATGAACTGAAGAAGTGGGTCGTATCCCAAGACCTTGGGTATGATTCCGACCAGGAAGTAACGCGCTCTCACGTTGGTAGAATTTGGTCCAAGAATAGGAGCGAAACGAAGCACGCAAACTTCACAGTCCGTGTAGTCCTTTGCAAATTCAATCAATTGCTTCTCAACATCAACTCGCGCGCGAACGAAATCAGGACCCAGGGCTCTGAGAGAATGATTCTCACTTATAAAGTTAGGGTTCTGACTATGTGCTCCATAGACGAAAGTGTCTCCTAAGACGACACACCTTTCCACTTTCGCTTCTGCAAGGGCATTGAGAATATGGAATGTTCCAATTGTTTCTATTTCTCTTCTGAGTGAAGAGTTTCGCCCAGGACCAGAAAACAAGGCTCCGTGAACAAGACACTTGATCTCATTTTTAATGAGCAAAGATGCAACTAAATCGTCAGCGCCATCGCGGGTGAGATCGACGCGATGAAAAATAACCTTTGGCGCATGAACGAGTGGGGCTTTAATATCAAAAACATGAATTTCTCTCACGTGCGGCAGCTCTGCGAGGCGCTTGAGTACCAAATGGCCGCGGAAACTGGAACCGCCAGTCATGGCTATTTTGGCGTAGACTTCTCCATTCGCGGAGGGTAAGTCAGCTGCGAGTTGTTCGATGTCGGACAGAGGATTTTCCTCGCCACCTTTTCGGGAACGTTTTGACATCAATTCACCCTTCACCATTGGGGTCGCGGTTTTGAATACGGCAGTCAAAGCAGGGCTTGCGCAGAAGACTATGACTCACACTGGAGTTCATGGCAGACCCAGAATTGGACTTGCTCCCATGGAGGGTGTCACCGATTTTGCAACCCGACTTTGGATGGCTCAAACAGCTGCTCCAGATGAAGCGACAACCCCCTTCCTCAGGGTGACAAAAGACTACCCCTCGAAGCGTATTTCAGCAAATTTTCTTCCCGAAATCGAATTGTCAAAAGAGCATGGAGTTGTGTCTTGTGTGCCGCAGCTCATGGCCTCGGAAACACCCGATCTCATCCGCATCGGCGAATACTTTTTGAAGTCGGTCCCCTTTATCGACATCAACTGCGGTTGTCCTTCTCCAACTGTTGTTGGACATGGAGCAGGCAGCAGTCTTCTTCAATCGCCTGAAAAATTTCACCGCTATTTAAGTGAAGTGGTTTCTGCTTTGGGGGGCGAACATGTCAGTGTGAAAATGCGGGTCGGTTTCTTAGATGAAGGAGAATTTCCAGCTCTTCTCGATGTCCTGCGCAGTTTTCCATTGGCACGACTCACCATTCACGGAAGAACGCGTACTGACAGATACCGGGGACTGGCGCGTTGGGCGCATATGGATTTGGCTTCACGCCAGCTTGCTTGTCCGGTGGTTGGTTCAGGAGATGTTCTTAGTTTGGAGTCTTTTGATGAAAAAATGAAAGAGGCTCCTTGCCTGGCTGGTGTGATTGTTGGTCGGGGTGCATTGCGTAATCCTTGGTTATTTCGGCAGCTGCGTCAGGGCAAAGATCGTGTGGTTGTGAGTCGGAGCCTGGTCAAAGCAAGAATGCTGCAGTTTGTTCTCCTGCAAGAGTTACAACAACAGCACTGGGAGTCGTTTTTTAAAACGGTCCGAGATGGTTTTTTTAATTTAGGAAATGAGCTTTCCGGTTCGGAGGCAGAAGAACGGAATGAGTTATTGGCCGCGAAGATTTTCAACGGAGTCGAGCGTGAATGCCTCGCTGCTGTTTTGTGGCCAGTGAGTCGAGTGAGCCTGGCACGAGGAAAGATGCTATGGAACTATCTTCGAAGCGGGCTCAATGCCCCGCCTGAATTGAGCGTTGCGATTTTGCGTGCTCCAGACTGGTTGGCTTTTCTCAATGCACTTGATGCTTTTTTGGAACACCTTTCGGCGGAAGATGTTGCCGTTGGCTATCATCGAGAATGGGATTGGGTTTACTCTGGTGCTGGGTCAACTATTCAAGACTCAAGGGAGATCACATGACAGCTGATGAACCAAAATCTTTGCGAGACGAAAAATCTGCGTCGCAGGTGAATGATGGCGCTGCAGACCTTTGGCAAAAGTATCAGGGTAAAAAAAATAAAAATTCGCGAATCGTCGCTCTAGGATTCACAGTTTTCGGCGTTGTTCTTCTTGTTCTTCTCGGTGTCGGCCTGTGGATCGTTGCAGTACGCTGATTATTTTGAATTTGTTGACTTTGGCTAACCAGCCGATAATAATACAACCAGAGCCCGTGAACGGAGTTTAATGCTGCGGCGCAATATCTAAACTCAATTTTGTCGCAGTTTTTCCGATTCCACTTAAGGATGGTGGCATCATGGCGAATTTCGAGCGTCGAGTGCTGGTTCTGGATTCCCGCTACGAGCCCGTGAAAATCGTCGGGCTTCAAACGGGCTTCGTACTCCTTTACACCGACAGAGCCTCTCCTGTGATCGATTCACCTAGAATTATCCGCAGTATATCGAATGCCTACACAGTTCCGTGGATTGTCCGACTGCAAAACTGCTCTCCCCGCAACCGGAAAGCCGCTGGCCCAAGATTCTCAAGGCAAAATGTTTATCTACGCGATGGATTTCGCTGCCAGTATTGCAATTGGACAGGCTCACTGTTGAATCTGACCATGGATCACCTGATTCCCTTAGCGCGTGGAGGTAAAACGAGCTGGGAGAATATTGTGACCGCCTGCAAAGCCTGCAATTTACGCAAGGGTGCTCGAACGATCGAAGAACTTGGCCTGCGCTTGCCTCGGATGCCCGTGCGCCCCCACTTCAACAGCACTGCACTTTTTGCACTGCGCTATGGACTCAATAGTCACAATATCCCCGAAGCCTGGAATGGCTATGTGGACCTGTCGGTCAGCAATCGTCTTAACGAACATAGAATTTTGGGCCGGAGCGATGATCTTGCCGGGTCGGGAAATTCACTGATTTTGGGGCAGCTTCCTGCCGTCGGTTGAATGACGGCCCAGCAAACGTATGAGTGGAACATTCCGATACTCCTCGCGAGAAGGCGCGTTTAGGAGTTTTGAACCATGTGGTTCGTTTGGGACGGAAATGCCCGGCAAGGGCCCTACAGTGAAACGGAAATCTGTCGTCGTATTGCGATGGGAGAGTGGTCGTTGTCTGTTTGCGTCCGCCCAGAAAGCTGTTTGGTGTATCGTCCAGTCGTTTGGATGCTGCCAGCGTGGTGTAAAAGTGACCTTCCGCTGGAACAAACTCGAGTGCGGGGTTTCGAACCAACTTTTCACGATGCAACCCGCATTGTTTCCATGGAACCTTTCGAAAAACAGGGCATGAAGCCTGAATTTGAAGTTCCTTTTCTGAGTTTACAACCTCAACCTGCTGTCGCTCTAGACTTTCAACCCGCTGTTAAAGATTCCTCTGAGCCTTTTACTGCGGAGGAGGTCCATTTTCGCCCGGATTTTCCGACGCGTGAGGAACGGAATGAAGATAAGCCCGTTCGACAGAATTTTCCCCAATTTGAAATATCAGCAACTCCCGTTGCGCCGAAAAAGGAAAATCGTATCGAGCAGGGAAAAGCTTACGAGGAAATGGCCGAGCCTAATGAAATAATGGATCTTGACGTTGCCAGGGAAAGCGATTCACCAACACTCATGGTTCGCCAACCACGCAAAAACCGACTCGGAAATCAAAGCCCCCTCATGGTGAGCGAAGGCTCAGTGAGCTTAGTTGATCAAAAATCTGCAACTCAAATTCGAATACGACGAGTGAATCCAACGGCACCACGCAGAAAGGCGAGAAGTTTCGCACCAAGAATTCCGGTGCTGGGAACGCTCCTCCCTCGTTCGTGGAAGGTGAGTCATGATATTTTTTCTATACTCGTGATTTTTTCATCTTTGCTTGCCACGCTTTTGGTCGTCATTCTGGGTTTTTGGATGATGAGCAAAAGAGTGCCAAGTGTCGAGACGCAGCAAGAAAGTTCTTCGCCAAAAAAGAATGAGAAATCTGTTCAAAATGACCGCAGTGATGAGAAAGTCACGAAGAAAATGACTGCCATGCAGCCTCCTGCAGATCCCGCTGAAAAAACGATTAAAAAATTAAAAAATAAGTTAGCTGCAGATGTTCTATCAAATACACGTGATATTAACGCATACTTGTCATCGACCCCCTCTGGTCAAAGAAAGTTTGTTTTTGTTGGTCCGCTGACTCTGGTTGATAGACCTCCTGCTAATTGTTCTCCTTGCCAAGGAAGTGCACGACTCCCCGATGGAGCGATCGTCACGTTGAGCTCGGTCCTGGCAGAGCCTTGGGCAAAAGTCAGAGGAGTCGATAAAATTTACGTGAAAGGTTTTGTGATCAAAACCACAAAATTCTTAATTACGGTTAATGCAATGAGGACGACTCCGCCGCGCTGAATAAACAAAGAGGCGATGATACTCATTCGGGACTCAAAAAACGTTGTTCAGCCGAAGCGTCCCGAGATGTAATCTTGTGTCGCCTTGCTATGAGCATTTTCAAAAAGACGTTTTGTAGGACCAGCTTCAATCAAGCGTCCCAAATAGAAAAATGCTGTGTGATCAGAAACGCGCGATGCTTGAGCCATTGAGTGCGTCACGATGACAACAGTAAATCGTCCTTTCATCTCGAGGATGAGTTCTTCAATTTTTGCGGTTGAAATTGGGTCGAGCGCTGAACAGGGTTCATCCATCAGCAGAACTTCGGGGTTCCCTGCGATTGCGCGTGCGATGCACAGACGCTGCTGTTGACCACCAGAAAGGTCGAGAGCACTTCTTTTGAGTCGGTCTTTGACCTCATCCCAGAGCGCAGATGAACGCAAACTTGTTTCAACAGCTTCGTCCAAGGTTGCACGACTTGTGATGCCGCTGATCCGCAAGGGATAGCACACGTTTTCGTAGATGCTCATTGGAAAAGGATTGCTTTTCTGAAAAACCATACCAATACGCTTACGCAGCGACGTAACATCAAGATGTCTCTCATAAACAGACCGCTCTCCAACGCGAATGTCACCATCCACTGTGACGTTGTCGATGAGGTCGTTGAGGCGGTTGATGGCACGCAATAGCGTTGATTTGCCGCAGCCGCTCGGGCCGATGAAAGATGTGATTTCGTGCTGCAGAATGGGCAAATTGATTGAGTGAAGTGCTTGCGACTTACCATACCAAAGATTGAAGTTCTGGATTGAAATCTGCGCTGGACCAGAGCAGCTTTCAGGGTGAACAAATGTCGATGGGAGATCTGCTGGATTGAGCATTAGAATGCACCTCGTCCTTCAAAACGCTTGCGCAGTTGGGAGCGAATTTTGATGGCAATAAAATTGAGCGAAAGTACAACCGCCACGAGGAGTGACGTTGATGCAAAGACCATGGGGCGACTGAGTTCGGTTGAACGCGATTGAAATCCAAGGTCATAGATGTGGAATCCGAGATGCATGAAGCTGCGTTCAAGGTGAACAAAAGGGAAGTGGGAATCCACAGGCAGTGCTGGTGCGAGTTTTACGACACCCGTCATGAGGAGTGGGGCCACTTCGCCAACCGCGCGTGCCATAGCAAGAATGAGTCCTGTCATCACGCCAGGTAGGGCTTTGGGCAGCACAATATTCCAAAGAGTTTGCATCCGAGTTGCCCCACAGCCGTAGGAAGCCTCACGAAGTGAACGTGGCACCGCCGACAGAGCCTCTTCCGTGCTGACTATGACAACCGGAACGGTTAGAAGAGCCAGGGTGAGACTCGCCCAAAGGATTCCGCCTGTGCCGAAGGTTGGATTTGGAAGTTTCTCTTGGAAGAAGAGTTGGTCAATACTGGCGCCAACCGTGTAGCAAAAGAAACCGACTCCGAAGACGCCATAGACGATGCTCGGCACACCAGCGAGATTGTTTACTGCGATGCGAACAAGGCTTACGAGCACACCCTGTTTTGCGATTTCACGCATATAAACTGCAGTCATGACGCCAACTGGTAACACAAATACTGTCATAATGATGGTCATTGCAACGGTTCCAAAGAGAGCCGGAAAGACTCCACCTTCGGTGTTTGCCTCACGCGGCTCCTCGGAAACAAATCCCCAAAGACGCGAAAAGAAAATTCCAAGACGTTCAATCCAGCTCAAGGAATTGGGTTGGAAAACTCGAAGAATTTGACTCACAGGAAGAGTTTTAGTTTGGCCGTTGTCTGCAAGGAGGGTGATTTTGATTGCTTCATCGACAGAGCGTAGTTCCTGAACTTGAGTTGAGAGCGCTGCGTGATCTTTTGAGACTCGAGCAAGTTGACTCTCAACATTTGAGGATTTCGCAGTAGCCTCATCGTCAGGGATGGCCCCAGCTTCAAGCTGACGCTCGATGCTCTTCTTTTCGAGCCGCAAATCCTCCATTGTGGCATTGAGATCGGCTAATGCACCTTTTTCGATGTGGAGAAGTTGTTTGCTTCTTTCTGCTCCGCCTACAAGCATTGCAGAGAGCGTTTTTGAATCGACGTCGGTTGCAACACCATTGCTGTCTGAGGTTTGAATTCGTCCTAAAAATGGGCCCCATTCGCGACGTTCAACAAACCACACGTCTTTGGGTCGCTCGCTTTCAACAAGGCGCTCGACGGGAACAAAAGCAAATTCGTTGACCCCAAAGTCACGGTTTGCCTGATAGACGAGACGGCGCATCTGCTTAACGTTGGTGTTTGGGTCGGTTCCTTCTTCCTGGCGCATCGGAATTCCGAGCACTAGCGCGTTTTCAGACTGAATCTTAATGACTTGGTGAGGCCAGAGGGCACTCAGACCTTGCGATAGGATAACCCCAAAAAGGCCAGCGATGAGAAGAAGAATAGTGACCAGTGCGCCTGCGCAGACCCAAATCCAGGGGATTCCCTCTGTGGCATTGTTCGCTGCACGACTGCGTATGCGCACGGCCGTTTTGAAGAGCACTGCCGGCTGGGGGGCCTGACTTGCGCCTTGCGAGTCGGATTGTTTGGAACCAAAACTAAACATCATCGCCTCAAAGTGCCTTGTTGCGTGCGCGATATCTTGCACGCAAGAACTCGGCAAAGGAGTTCAGTGTGAAAGTGAACATGAAGAGAGTGAGGGCGGATAGAAACAAAATGCGGTAGTGAGTACTTCTCTGAGCGGCCTCAGGGAGCTCTACTGCGATGTTTGCCGCCATGCTTCGCAATCCATCAAAAGGATTGGTTGTCATGACAGCGGTGTTTCCCGTAGCCATCACCGCAATCATCGTTTCGCCAATTCCTCGTCCTAAACCAACCATGATTGCAGAAAATAAACCGCTGGCTGCGGTGGGAAGTACAACTCGCGCAGTTGTTTGCCAAACGGAAGCACCGCAGGCCAACGAACCGGCACGCAAGCTATTTGGCACCGAAGTGAGTGCATCCTCTGCAAGAGAATAAATGATCGGGATAATTGCGAATCCCATCGCAATGGCAATAACCAATGTGTTGCGTTGCGCGTATTGCCCTAGAAGATCGGCACGCAGTTCAGTGTGACCTGAAATGAGAGCTCCAATTCCTACAGCTATAACAGGACCGAGCGCGAAAACTGCGATTCTGTACCAATTGCGAGCACGCCGGATTGGCAAACTCCAGAGCGTGATGAAAACAAGCGGAAGAAGAAGAAGTCCCCAGAGCACACCTTCGGTACCTGGCCCACCCGAGAGAAAGGCTTTTAAGTCTCCGCCAAAGGCAGTGCGTTCAATGAGAAGACCAGCGCGAGACAGAAGCCACAACATTATAGCAAAACCGAAAATAACCCACATGAGCAAGCGTCGCGATGCATAGAGGCCGCGCGTTGTAAGATGCCTTGCAGATGGCACCTGAAGAAAAACACCGAAAACATAAAGCAGGAATGGCATCGATGTTCCAATGAGAAGAACGCTCACAATATGCGATTCAATCCATGGAGCAACGACAATTGCAGCGAGAAATCCAAGGACAACTGAGGGAACACTCGCCATCATTTCAAGAGTTGGTTTGACGACATTTCTGGTTTGCCTGTCGAGAATTTCACTGCTGTACACGGCTGCGAAAATTGCCAAAGGCACAGCAAAAAGCAGTGAATAGAGCGTTGCTTTAAAAGTTCCCCAAATCAATGGAATGAGCGAGAATTTGGATTGAAATTCATCGGTGCCTGATGTGCTCTGCCACGAGTAAGATGCGTTTTCGTAACTTTCATAATGAATTTTTTCAAAGAGACTTTTGAGCGATACTTCGACGTGTGGTGCAATGAACTCACGTATCTCCGAGAACCTCTGAGATACATCCAGCCAAGAAATAAGATTTCCGTGGGTGTCACTTTTTAGGGAGTCAAGGGACGTTGTGGGAGTGTTCATTTGAGCAGCGATTCGCCCGGTTGTCAGCTCTCGAGCTTCCACAAGCAGCGAATCTGCAGAGCTACCTTGAACGACACGAAACACGATACGCTTGTGGGGATGGGCAATGTTTTTGAGCGCTGGCTTGCATTTGTCCTGCCAAAGGACTCCCATTTCTGCTTTTTCACCAACTGAGTTTGATGCGATGCGAGTTGCACGGCCAACATCAAGATATGCGCAGCGGCTTGCAGGCGGATTATTCAAAGGAATTGAAAATTCGGCGATTGCCGCGGCTCCGCCGAAAGCGGGAGTCCACTGAGTGAGGTTGCCAAGGTCATTTGGAACGCTGAGAATGCTATATTTTAGATTCGCATCTTCGCTGTCAATGGATGCAAAGGTTTTGCTTTGGAGCGGCACAACAAGGTAACGACCTTCAATCCAAGCGGGCTGAAATTTTTCAAACTCTTCCAAAGACGCGGCGGGTTCGGGAAGCTTGACCTCTCTCAGTTCAGTTTTCTTTTCACCGGTGAGGTTGTTTTCATTCGAACTCAGAAGAAACAACTGACTCTCTATAAGATTGTCAGGCCTGGCTGTGTGGCTCACAATGAGGCCGTCTTTTTTGCCCGGACGCTGAATAAATTGAACATTTGCAAGAGATGCATTTGGGTACTGGGAGAAATAATCGCTTACAGCCCAATCTTCGGTCACCTGAAGATCCAATTTGGCAATGGGAGATTGTGCACTGGCTTTCACAAGAACTGTGTTGTCGGTGGTCAATATCCATTTCTTTTCAGCGAGTTCTTTGCGCGATTCTGGCGCGAGTGCTTTGGTTTCCTCTGGCGAGAGGAACTCTCGAACTATTTGAATAGAAACGCTTGCAAGAGAGTTGCCCGAACGCACAATCAAATTACCGTGCTTGCTCGCACCACAACTGACTTCGTTATTTGGCTCTGAAGGATTGTTTGCATCCGTTTTTGCTGCGCTAGCAACGAGGCTCCAAGGATTTGAAGATTCGGGGGTTTGGCCAGCGCTGCGAGTCAGTTGATATGAAAAATCAGCTTTTTTATTTTGAATCTCGGGATTGTTTTGCTGAATCAAACTCGCCCTAAGCACACAAGTTTCGGATGTCTTGGGCAAGAGAACAGCGAGTGGCGCAATTTCGTCAACAATCATTCCGCTTGATGAATGAGGCAGCTCAATGCGTCCAGCACTCACAAACTTTTCAGTTTTAAAAAGTGGCCAGCTGCTGCTGATGAGAAAAACCATCATACCGGCAACAGCTAAAATAACGCTGAGGCCAATGACAGTTATGAGCGCGGTTGCGAGTTGATCGATAATCAGCACGCGGCGGCGAGTGTTAAGCAAGAGACATTGCCTCCCTTAATGACGTTCCGTGAGGCACAGTTTCGTCTTTTAGGCCTCTGTTGGTTATCAGCGCAATACTCAGTTGCAAAGTGAGGTTGTGAACAATTTGTGACGAGAGCGAGTTGTTGTTTTTGCTTAACTTTGATGCTCTTTGTGAGGGGTTGCGCGGAAGGTAATTCAAGGTGGCGCTCTGCAGTGGTCACGGTTCTCCGAATATGTTACGATATCAGAAGTTCCATTGATCTTGCCGCTTTTGGGCGGTGATGGCCCGAATGTAAGGGGAGCCTTTTCATGCACCTGATCTGGAAACGTCCAGATGGATTCCACAACGCAGCTCCAGACGATTTTAGACGCGTCACTTTGAGCAATGGAGCGAGCCTTTGGTTGCATCGCGCAGAGTGTGATTGGTACCCTTTTCAAGTGAATGGAGATTGGGCGAGCCAGGAACAGACTGTGAGAATTAACCGGATGGTTAATCTTCTTGATGCTTCCTTTGATGCTTGGAAATCTTTCATAAACCAAGATTGCGGAGATGATCTCTCGCCGCAGGCCACACCCGAAAAGCATTCAAAAGGCCTTGTTGAATGGCTTGAGAGTTTGAAGTCGTGTCTGCGTGGCAATACGTGGGAAGTTGATATTATGACGTGCGCATTGTCGGATGCCCAGAAGCGTCTGAATGATCTTCGTACGTCCTTTTCTTGAGGCGAAGAAGTCTGTAAAATTCTGGCTTCCTTTGGTCCGAAGCAGCTTTTTTGTTCCGAAAAGCTTAATGTTAAAAAATAAAAAAGAGGGAAACGTAGAACGTTCCCCTCTTTTTTTATAAGCAACTCTTTTGACTACCCGAAGGATTCAATGAGTTTTTTACCGCAATTCAGCCTAGCTTGAGGCCGACTTTTGCTGCGTATGCTTCAACACCAATTTTGTTGATTGTGCGAAGAGCCGCTGTGCTGACGCGCAGGCGTATGCTGCGACCGAGCGAAGGAACAAAAATAGACTTATCTTGGAGATTCGCTTGGAGGCGAACTTTAGTTTTGTTGTTGGCGTGCGAAACGCGGTTGCCAACGAGGCTTGCTTTTTGAGTGAATTCACAGATGCGCGACATGAGAGACCCCTTGCTCTTCGTGACGAATACGGTCTGAGCTGGTTAACAGTCGATTTCAGAAAAAGCAAGCCCCAAGAAAGCTCTCTGGTTTTCTCACGCAAGTCTGCTTGTTTTCTGGGTCTGAGTTGACACCTGGCGCGTGCCGTCCATATTCGCCACAGTCCCAACAGGGGAGGACTGAATGACAACACAAGACAAAGATTCTCCTAACTTGCTTGATGCAGGGGCCTCAGTTGGTGCCCTTGTTCCCGTGAGCAGGGTGTCCGGAAACGACAGCGAAGAATTGGGGAGTGGGGAGAAAGGCAATGTTCTCACAATTCTCCCGGTCAAGAACGCTGTTCTTTTTCCTCACAACGTGGTGCCCGTCACACCGACATCCCAATGGGGTCATGAGGCGCTCGAGAAAGCTGCTCGCAAGGGGACGACACTTGGGATTGTTGCACTGCGCAATGAACCACATGATCCAGTGCGCTCTGAAGATCTCTATTTGGTCGGAACCGAGGCGAAAATTGTCAAAGTCATCCGATTTCCTGATGGGACAGCGGGCGCTGTGGTGCAGGGGACTCGCCGTTTTAAAGTTGAGCGGTTTAACGTTCAAAATGGCAAACCTATTACCGCCAGAGTGGAGTATCCTCGTGAGGTCACTCCGGAAGACACCCTCGAACTTGCAGCGTTGGAGCGGGGTTTAAAGCAGTTGATTCAGAAGGCTGTGAGCCTGAGCCCCCACATCCCAGCAGAAGCAAACATTTTTATCGAAAACGTATCCGATGCCAACTACCTGGCTGACCTTGTGGTGCCCTATCTGAGTGTTGATACATCAGAAAAACAAGCGCTGCTTGAAACCGAGGATGCTTTCGAGCGTTTGAGAAAGGTACAGCTTTATCTCACTCGTGAAATTGAAATCTTGGAAATGACTCAAAGGATCCAATCGGAAATCAAGGGTGAGGTCGGTAAGCAGCAAAGACGCTTTTACGTTAAGGAGCAGCTCAAATTACTGCAAAAGGAATTGGGCGAACTTGATGGAAAAACCACATCGTCTTCAGGGAGTGAAGCTCAAGACCTCAAGGACCGTGTTGAAAAAAGTAAAATGTCGGCTGAGGCTAAAAGCGCTGCGCTCAAGGAACTGGAGCGCATGGCAGTGATGCAGACGGCGAGTCCTGAATATACTGTAAGTCATACCTACGTAAATTGGCTGCTGGACATTCCCTGGGGTGTTTTCACGCAGAGCAAAGTTAACCTTTCTGCTGCGCGCGAGCTTCTTGATTCAGAGCATCATGGCTTGGAAAAAGTTAAAAAACGTATTTTAGAGTTTCTTGCCGTCTATGCCCTCAAGGGAGAGCTCAAAGGTCCAATACTGCTCTTGGTTGGTCCTCCAGGAGTTGGCAAAACGAGTCTGGGCAAGTCGATTGCAAAATCGTTGGGTCGGAAGTTTCATCGCATTGCGCTCGGTGGAGTGCGTGATGAGTCTGAAATTCGTGGACATCGGCGAACATACATAGGTTCGATGCCCGGTAAAATCGCTGATGCGCTCAAGAAAGCGGGGAGTATGGACCCCGTTATTCTCCTGGATGAAGTTGATAAGATCTCTGCCGATTTCCGCGGAGATCCCTCATCAGCTTTGCTGGAGGTTCTTGATTCGGAGCAAAACAACTCCTTTACAGATCACTATCTGAATGTGCCCCTCGATCTTAGTAAAGTACTTTTTATTGGTACTGCTAACACGCTGGCAACCCTGCAAGGGCCGCTGCGAGATCGGATGGAAATAGTTGAGCTTGATAGCTACACGCTCGAGGAAAAGCTGCGTATTGCGCAAAAGCATCTTCTTCCACAGGTCACCGAAGAACATGGTTTGACGGGTAAACTCGAATTTAGTTTGTCCGATGAGCTGCTTTCTCAAGTTGTGACGGGCTTCACTCGGGAGGCCGGTGTGCGTCAGTTGCGGCGCGAATTGGCCTCAATTGCGCGTGGATTAGTGCATGAATATGTTGAATCAACCGATTATGAAAGCAAACAAAAATCGGCACGTAAAAGTTTTAAAAAGCGTGCCTTAACTCGCAAAGATGTGAATAAAATTCTTGGTAACCCCACCTTTCTTGAAGCTGTAAAGCCTGCACGCTTGGCTTTGGGAGTTGCAACCGGCCTTGCATATACCCCTGTGGGCGGTGATGTTCTGCATATTGAATCTGTGCAAGTTGAAAACGGAAAAGGCCAGCTCACGATTACAGGTCAGCTTGGCGAAGTTATGAAGGAAAGTGTGCAAACTGCGTTAGCTCTCATCAAATCGAGGGCTGCGTTGTGCGGGGTTGAATTAACAAAGTTGCAAGCCTCCGATCTGCATGTTCACTTTCCCGCTGGTGCCGTTAAAAAGGATGGGCCAAGTGCTGGTATTGCGGTGCTCTCCGCTCTTGTTGGCTTGCTCTCATCGCGAACTCTCCCCTCCGATCTTGCAATGACCGGTGAGATATCTTTGCGAGGTGATGTTCTTCCAGTGGGTGGCATTAAAGAAAAACTGCTTGCTGCCCATCGCTATGGAGTGAAGCGGGTTTTGATTCCGCATGACAACCTTCGAGATGTAGTTGATCTGCCGGAAAGTGTCAGGAAGAGTTTGCATATAGTTGGTGTTCGCCGTTTTGAGGAAGTGCTTGAGGCAACGTTCGGGCGTAAGTTGTCTTCTGGAGTGAAAAAGAGTGGCCGTTTATCTTGATCACAATGCCACCAGCCCGGCTTCAGCCGAGCATTTGGCGCAGCTTTTTGCGAACGTGCAGAACGTCGCTGGAAATCCATCTAGTCCTCACGCCGCTGGCCGAACTGCGAGCGTCGCTCTCACGGAAGCGCGCAAAAATGTTGCCACGAGTCTTGGATGCGAAGCCTCGGAAATTATTTTTGTTTCAGGAGGCTCAGAGGCTAACAACATTGCCACGAAGGGGGTGTTGAATTCGAGGCATCGCGCCATCAACGAGCTCCATGCAATTACATCGGCTATTGAACATCCTTGCGTCCTTGAGCCGCTGCGACACTTGGCAGAACACGCAGGCTTGCAACTGACCATTTTGCCGGTTGATGCAGATGGGAAAATTCGTTTGAACGATTTAGTTCAAACGATTCGCCCTAACACCGCACTTGTCTCTGTCATGGTTGCGAATAATGAAACAGGTGCTGTTCAACCTGTGCAGGAATTCGCCCAATGGTTGAATTCAGTTCGTTGGATAAAGTGCAAACCAGGTATCGACTGGAGAGTCTCGGGTGAACCAACTTGGCCAGAATGGGCTCGCGCATTACCGCATCAAGTCGGGCAACAAGAACTTCAAGCACTCCATTTTCACGTAGATGCGGTTCAGGCCTATGGAAAAATCGTTCCCTCGCAATGGTGCAGTTTGGGCTTTGATTCCATAAGTGTCTGTGCCCACAAATTGGGTGGTCTTGCGGGCGTTGGTGCGTTGCTCCTGCGACGCGGCCGAAAATTTGAGCCTTTGATTATGGGTGGTGCTCAAGAACGTTCTCGTCGCGCGGGAACGGAAAATCTGTTGGGTATTCTGAGTTTGGGTCTGGTGGCGCAAAGCCTTGGGCAGCCAGAGTGGTGGGAGAGTATCGTCGCCCTTGAAAAGCGTCGCAACAAACTTTTAGAACTTTTGCGACGCCAGCAGGGAATTGTCATTAACACTCCAAGTGAGGGGAGTCTTCCCAACACCCTCAATGTTTGCCTGAATTTGCCTCGATTGAGAGGTGAAGATCTGCTCATGGAGCTTGATCTGCGTGGATTTTATGTGAGCAGTGGATCTGCATGCAGCAGTGGGGCAAATCGTCCTTCACATGTACTTCTTGCGCAAGGCCGGAGTGCTGAAGAGGCCCGCAACGGACTCAGATTTTCCTTGGGTTTGAACACCTCCGACCACGACATTGAACTACTGTGTGCGGCTTTGGTTGATATTTTCTCCAAGCGTTGAAATCCTTTTTTTTTCGCCCTATAGAGACGCTCGTTCCAGGGGTGTTCGTTGGTCGATTTTGCCGGCAGTTGTCTGCGGCATAAGGTGGGTGGGACGATGGATTCTGAACTGCTTGTGTTTAGTGGTAATGCAAACCCTCAGCTTGCCAAGCGCATTTGCGAATGGCTCGATGCTCCACTGGGTGCAGCTCTGATTGGGCGATTTTCCGACGGGGAAACTCGGGTGGAAATAGAATCAAATGTGCGCGGTCGGGATGTTTTTGTTATCCAACCCACGTGCGGTCCTGCCAATGAGCACATTATGGAATTGCTCATAATTGTGGATGCCCTTCGGCGTGCTAGCGCGCAGCGCATCACGGCTGTGATTCCCTATTATGGCTATGGTCGGCAAGAAAGAAAAAGTGCACCCCGCACGCCTATCACGGCGAAATTGGTTGCCGATCTTCTTGAAAGTGCCGGGGTGAGCAGGGTTCTAACCCTTGAACTACATACAAGTGCAGTGCAGGGTTTTTTCAACGCGCCCGTTGATCATCTGTTTAGCAAGCCAGTTTTGTTTGAGCACTTGTCGCGCATGGAGCTCGCGAACCCAATTGTGGTTTCTCCCGATGCTGGAGGTGTTGAGCGTGCTCGAGCGCTTGCGAAGCTTCTCGATTGTGGTCTTGCAATTGTTGACAAGCGTCGCGATAGGCCTGGTGTTTCTCAGGTGATGCATCTCATCGGCGACGTCAAAGACAAAACCGCGATTATCGTAGACGACATTTGTGATACAGCGGGGACGTTGAGTCAGGCTGCGAACACACTCAAGGAGCGTGGAGCGACTCGGGTCATTGCAGCTGTTACTCATGGAATCTTTACAGGACCTGCAATTGAGCGCATCGAAAAAAGTGCGATCGATGTACTCCTCACCACAGATTCAATTCCTCTGAGAGAAAATGCTGCTCAGTGTAGCAAGATTCAGGTACTGAGTGTGGCTGAGTTGCTTGGTAAAGCAATCCGTCGCATTCATAACAGCGACTCTGTCAGCAGCCTCTTCATTTAAGAGCGATAACCATCTCTAAAAATCCTTTTTCAGGCGTCAGTTTCTTGACGTAAGTTGGCCGAGCGGTTAATCTGCCGCTCAGACCTTACTTTTTTATATGAATCACGGGTTTTTTCGTGGTTCATTTTCACCTGAGAGGGGGATGTTCCATGAAGGGAACTCGCTTACAGACCATGGCTTCCGTTTTGGTCACCCTTGCAACGCCCGCGGCGTACGCGGTTGTCTCACACCCGTCTGAAAATAAGGTAGTTCAAAAGCATAAATCCCAGGAATCATTTTCTGCTTGGCAGATTCCCCAGCCTGGGCAAACCCTCGGCCGCATGACTTCAGGCTCGCCTCTGCGCGAGTCCGTGGGAATTCTCGGCACGGTTGAGACCGTCGACCCCATTACACAAGCCCCTAAGTCTCGCTTTGGGCGTATTCCGCTCAATTTACATGAGGCCTTCGGTAGCCAAAAATCTTATGAAAGATGGCTCGCATCTGCCGGCAAGTCTGCAAATTCTCGTACTGCTTTTGCACAGCACATCGAGAAACATCTGCGCCATTTTGTTGCTACGCACAAATCTGAATTGGCCGTTGATGGCTTGAAACTGAGTTGGGATGCGCAAAGATTTTATTTCGATGGCGAGCACACCTTTGCAAGTTTTTATCTGACTGCAGCAGATACGTTGGTTGAAGGTGCAGAGCTTACGTTTCGTTTCAGTGAAGGACAGCTGACCAACATTGTGAGCAAAACATTTGGTGCTGGAAGCGCACAATTGAATGCTATTCGCGTCGAAAAGAACCGCGCTGCTGAAGCTGCTCGCGCCATTCTCGGTCCTTCGGCTCAGCTTGATGAAGCAACCGTTACCAAACGCTGGGTTCCTCGTATTGATGGTGCTAGTTACGTTTTTGAGCCCTCCCTTAAATTTGATGCAAAATCTGCAACCGGTGAGCTGTTCACAGTGGTTGCGCACGCGCAACGCAACGAAATTTTGTCTTGGAATGCGCACACGATATTCCTCGAGGCTCGGATCAACGGTGTCATCAATCAACGGGTACCTAATGGGCCTCAGGCAACAGTTGGAATGCCATACGTCCAGGCTCAGGTGCGCAAAGGCGGTTGGTTTGGAAGAGCTCAAACGGTAGAAGCGAATGCCTCTGGTGTTTTGCAGTATTCCGGCAATCAGTCAGCCCGTGTTCAGCTCGCATCAAGCCGCGTCAAGGTTGAGAACAGCACCGGATCTCCTGCGGGAATGAGTGTTTCTGGAGATGGCTTGTTTGATGCGCGGAGCAATTCTACGCTGGCTGAAAACACAACCTACTATCACCTGCATGTGGCTCAGAATTGGGCTCGCCCAGTGATAAACCCCAAGTGGTTTTCAACCCAATTGGTTGCAAATGTTAACATTGGTGACATCTGCAATGCCTTTTGGAACGGCCGCAGCGTAAACTTCTTCCAGGCTGGTTCCAAGAATACGTCGAACGGAAAATCCGTTTCGTGCTCAAATACTGGAGAAAATGCCGACGTAGTTTATCACGAGTGGGGACATGGACTACATCACAACACGGGTGGAATTCGAGATCGAGCTTTTTCGGAAGGAATCGGTGACACCGTTTCTCAACTCATCACAGGCTCTGCTGATGTAGGACCTGGATTCTTCTCAGATGGTCGACCTGTCCGTAATTTGGATAGCAATTACATGTATCCACCCAAGGACAATGAACGCGAGGTTCACAAAGAAGGTCTGATCTTTGGTTCAACCTATTTCCATTTGACCCAAGACTTGGTTGCTAAATATGGAACCGAAGTTGGTCGAGCAACGGCGCGTCAATGGTTTCTGAAAATGCTTTATACAGCAAGTCAATACACTGATACGTATGAGGCACTTCTGGCTTTGGATTCAGAACCGCTCGGAGAAGATGTGCGCGGCCCAAACTATTGCATCATCAACACTGCTTATGCGCGTCATGGTTTGGCAAGCAAAGATCAAGCCTGCAAATAAAAAGTGTTAATCAGCGAAAAAGTGAGGCGAAGGAGGTCCTAATTTGGTTTCCTCCTTCGCCTTCAAATATTTCGCCGTGGTTAACAATGATTCGACGTGGATTGAGCTCCGCTATCTGTTCCACAAATGCCAGTAGCTCTGAGCTGTCACTGGTGAAAGCCCACTTAAGAATACGCGTCGGAGCGCAACAATCGCCCATGTTATTAAGTTTGAATAAAGTTCGCTGCAACCCAGAACCTTCAGCCTTCATATTCATCATAAGGTCACACACGATTAAACTTCGAGTGAGGGGATGAAAGACCACTGTTTCCTCGATCCGGATTCCAGGCACTGCGAAAAACTCAAGTTCCCGACAGGGAGTGACATAAGGAACATCGGTGGTGAAAAGAATCCGTTCTTGAAGTTGAGTATTCTTGTCCAAGAAAGATTGTGGGCATGCAATTTGGGCTTGTGGAAATTTTTCTGACATCCAGCAGAGGTCACTCACATGCCATTTATTCGGAGCAATGATTCCACGCACAAATCCAAGCGATGCAAGCCAGTTTAAATCTGCTTCCATCAGTTGCATCGGATTGTGAATCCACACTTCATTGTTGCGCAATCGCAGGACAGTCATGCGACGTCCAAGAGAATTCGACCATGCGCCGTCGAGAGTCCACAACGACGGCGCGATTTCTCGCGGTGGCGCGTGCGGGTATTTGATTGATTCCGAAGGCACGATTGTTACTGTCATGATCTCAATTGAAACACGGAACGATTGGAATTTACACAGGAACAGGTGTTGATGTATTGGCATCCAAAGTCCTGCGTAAAAGGAAACGGAGCAATGGAGCAACTCGACATGACGATCAGCCGATATGACTTTGCCTCAACTTCTTTGCCATTGGTCGATGTCAGCAAATCGAGTGGTCTTTGTTACCTTGAACACGAAGGGGCGCGGTTGGCTTTCGACTTCGAACCTACTTCAAGTGGTGTGCAGGCGACGCAGTTGTTGGTGCTGGTCAATGGATTTGCGCGCCCACGTGCAGATTTTCGTGCGTTCCGAAAACGGATCCACGCGCAAATGCCTCAATTGGCAACTTTAGCTCTCGACAATCGAGGTGCCGGAGACACGGAAGGTGGTTTGGAGGAGCTGAGTGTTCAGCGAATGGCTTTAGATGCAGCTTATCTCGCTCAGGTTCATTCCAGCCAGCTGCAGCTCTCTGGCTATCACATCCTCGGAATCAGCATGGGTGGCATGATTTGTCAGCAATGGGCCTGTGAAGATTCAAAGGTGAAGTCGCTCGCCTTAGTGAGCACAACTCCTGGAGGCGATGCACGAGTGTGGCCTCAGGGGGTCGATCCGGCAGCGGCTCGGAACAAATCCTTTGAGGCCTGGCCGCGCGATCAAGAAACTATGCACAAACGCATGGTTCGGTATTTTGGGCCGAAATTCCGCAAATCATCTCCGTTGCTTATAGAAATGATGGTTAGAAATATGCTCAAGTCTCAAACCGAGTCGGAGGCGCAGAGTCGTGCTCGCGCACAATACGACGCAACTCTCGGTTTTGACGGCACTCAGTGCGTCACAAAGATCGCTTGCCCAACTCTGGTTCTCACGGGAAGCGACGACGAAATCATTCCATCGGGCAATGCCGACGCACTTTGTGGCCTAATTTCACAAGCAAAAAAGGTTGTTTTTCCCGCGATGGGGCATCTCCTTCTTATCGAAGATCCCGAAAATTTTGTTGCACAAGTGCGTTCTTTCCTTGAGGGTGTGCCTGGCTAAATTGGGGGACATCCATGAGTCGAATCCATGCTTTGAATATGTCGGAATCTGCTTGGAAGGAGTGGTGCGTCGCAAGTGGCACCAAGGCTTTTCTCGGAACTCAGATCATAGAGTGGATGACTCGCAAAAACTGCATGGATCCGATGCAGTTTTCAAATGTTTCTCAAGCTCTCAGGAGTAAGCTCAACGAAGATTTCGACTGGAATCTTCCTGGCATCGACACTGTTCTTGAGTCTGGTGATGCATCAGAGAAAATCCTCCTCAAAACTCATGACAATCTTTTCACAGAATGTGTTTTGATGCCCTCTGAAAACAGAGTTACGTTGTGTGTGAGCAGTCAGGTCGGATGTCGGATGGCATGTACATTCTGCCAAACAGGCAAGATGGGGCTCACTCGCGATCTGTCCCGTGGCGAAATATTGGCCCAGATTATCATCGCAAATCGAAGGCTTTTGGAAAAAGGTGACGACAGGCGCGTGACCAATATCGTTTTTATGGGAATGGGAGAGCCGCTGGATAACTTTGACGAAGTGGTTGCTGCCTGCTCTGTGATGCTTGACGAGCGGTTTTTTGGTTTATCCAAGCACCGTGTCACGGTTTCTACATCTGGCCTCGTTCCCGCGATTGAGGAACTTGGAAAGCTTGTCCCTGTGAGCTTAGCAATTTCTTTGCATTCCGCTGATGAAGTGCAACGCAGTGGCATGATGCCAATCAATAGAAAACACTCGCTGGCTGAATTGAAGGAAGTTTTGTTGCGATATCCTGTTCAAACACGACACGGGATTACGTTCGAATACGTGATGATCAATGGTGTGAATGATTCCATTCCGCACGCAAAGAAGTTGGTAAAATTCTTGCATGGTTTAAAGGCCAAAGTGAATCTTATTCCAATGAATCCGCATCCAGGAACTGACATGGTTGCCACAGATCCAGAACGGATGCGCGAATTTCAGAAATATCTCACCGATCGATCAATTCCCGCTCCTGTGCGCTATTCGCGAGGTCAAGATGTCAGCGCTGCCTGTGGACAACTTGCAAGCAAACGTCGCGAAGAACTGAATCACGCACCACGCACGGTTGCATTGGCGCGACGAAAAGAATGGTTGGCGCAAAAAGTCTGATTGTCGATTTATTTTTCGTTGGTGTAATCGAGCCCGATGCGAGCTGAGTAGCCGCTCACCATTTTGCGGTTGGGTCCGAAGCCAAGCTGTTGTTGGAATTCGCTGTAAAAGCAAACGCCCCAGCAAAAAAATGTAAAGCCGAATAAAGCAGACACTCCAGGACCAGAGCCGTTGCCGTCCAAAATGAATCCCGCCGCAGGAAGAACGAAAGCGCCTGAATTGAATTCATAAACCCGACCCACGAGAAGATGGGTTGCTGCCAGGCTCAAATCAATTTTATTTCTGAATGTGACGTGAGCTTTATAGGCTACCGGTGAGGCAAAGTCGGCCGCATTAGAATGACCTGTGCCCACTCCAAGGGAACCACCAGATAGACCAGCGCGAAAAGCCATCGCTCGCGATGAGCAGAGAAATGAAATTGTGCATAGGGTGACGAGGAATTCTTTTTTCATTCAGAAATCCCAACCCAGTCCGGTGCTGACTGACTGAGCGTGGCCAAACGTAAAATACAAAACACTCAAACCAGGAGGAACGTAGAGCGTGTCCCAGGAAAGACGAAATTTAAGCTTCCTGCCAAGAAGCGCAGGCTTCCATCGCAGCCCCATGGCTATGCCGCCAGCCTGACTGATGTGGCTGGCACGGGTTCCGGCTTCTCCTGATTTGGAAAGTGTTGTTCTGCTGAAAATTTCACCAAGACCAAGGCTGGCTTCGAGTGATTGACTGCCAGGCAGCGAGGTTGCGTAGCTCACATGAGCGAGGGCTGTTTGTTGAGAAAATGCTGAATTCTTTTCGCCGCTGTTGGTGATTCCCGCGAGAAGCCCAAACGATGTTTGCATCCAGCTCTGCACTGAGGGTGTCATTCTGTTATCGCCATGGGTTATAAAACCAGGCCCCGTTCCAGCTTCAAATGCAAAAGCACATGGCCAGATGAGCGCAGAAGTCATCAGGCAAAAAATGAACCGCCTCGTCGTGAGTCTCCAGGAATTCAACTGCCCAAAACCTCGGCGACGTAAGGAAGATTGCGGTAGTGACCATCCAGATCCAAACCATAACCGATTACGAAATTGCGGCCAATTTTGAATCCGACAAAGTCAGCCTGGATGGTCTCCTCATGTGCTTCGGGCTTATCGAGCAAAGCTGCAACCCGCATTGATGCAACACCGAGTGAGTTGAGTTCATTGCGCAGAAACGCGATACTCCGACCGCTGTCGATGATGTCTTCGACAACCAAAACATGTCGCCCCTTGAGGCGCGCAGGGAGCTGCGAAAGCAGTTCAATTTTGCCGGTCGATTGCGTGCCGTGGTAGCTTCTAATTCGCACCGATTCAATTTCTGTAGGCATGGCGATGTGGCGCACGAGATCGGCTGCAAACAAGAGTGCACCATGCAGAACGACCAGTACGACTAACGCAGATTGATCGGGCGTGGGGCAGGAGTTAATTTCTGCTGCGATTTCGACGATTCGATTGTGGATTTGCTCTTCTGAGAAAAGCACGCGAACCTCGCGAGGTTGGCCTCCGACCAAAATTTTCATTGAAACCTCAAATTGACTGCAGTTCCGAGAACAAGCTCTGACATAGTTTTTGCCACAGAGGCCCCCATGTGGACAACGTCTGCGTGATCAAGTCGTGTTTCGGGACCGAGCAATCCTGCACCATAATTTGTCATGCAGCTGAGCCCTACAACCCGGGCCCCCATTTGGCGCGCTGCGATTGCTTCAAGAACTGTGCTCATACCCACCGCATGTGCTCCAAGGGTTTTGAGCATGCGAATTTCAGCAGGTGTTTCATAAGAAGGCCCAAGCACTCCTGCATAAATCCCGCTGTGAAGATTTACTCCCAAACTGGCTGCCCGCGTGAGAAACTCTTGACCCCAGTGAGGATCATAACAGCGAGTCATGTCGCAGAACCGCTGCCCGAATCCGTTTCCAGGAACGCCTGAGAGGGGATTGAGACCCGAAAGGTTAATGTGATCGTCAATCAGCATGAAGTCACCGAGCTGCCAAGAAGTCTCGAGACACCCAGCTGCATTCGTCAGAAGGATTCCTTTAACTCCCCACGCGATCATGGCGCGCACATTGTGAACAACGTCACCTGCGCTGAAACCCTCATAAGCGTGATTCCGCCCACGTAGAAACGCTATTTTTCTGGAGGTTGTTTTGCCATCGATATTGCTCGGTCCGCTGATTTCGCCGATTCTCAATTCGCTTGCGTGACCAACGACTTCAGTGACTTTGAAGCCTGGAATTTCTGAGAATTTCAAAGATGCCATCGAATCGATTCCAGGAATCGCATTTCCGAGGCCAGAACCGAGCACGATGCAAAGCTCAGGAGCAGGTTCCTTGAAATGTTTATTCAGAAATTCTGAACTCTTTTCAACTCGGCTCTTGTAGCTCGTGTCCATCGAATTTAGTCCTCTTCTTCCAGCTGACAAACTCAACGGTTGCCAGCGCAACAAGTACAATGAGTGGGCCAGTTAAAACCCGAAATGCGGCTTCAGAACATTACCAGAGTAGCACAGGCTCATTTTTTTAAGAATGCGGTTTCTGCGCGAGCAACGAAGCGTTCGTAGGCCAAAAATGCATTATCCACTGGCGCGGGAGTCCGGAAATCGACACCTGCTTCAAGCATTATATTGAGTGGCGATTTAGAGCCACCCGCTTTGAGGAGCCCAAGGATCCGGGTGCGCGCTTGTTCTTGGTTTCCTGGCTTTTTGAGTTCTTCAAACAGACTCAACGAAGCACAATAGCTGGTTGCATATTTATACACGTAGAACGTTGAATAAAAGTGTGGAATGCGCATCCACTCGTGAGCGTTGCTTGGATCGAATCCGCTCTCTGCTCCATACCATTCCTTGTTCAACGACGTATAAAGTTCATCGAGGCTATCGGCTGTCAGTGAATCACCACCATCGACACGTCGGCTCGCATCGCGCTCAAAGGTTGCAAATAGGGTTTGTCGGAGAACAGTTCCTTCGAAACCTTGTAGCCAATGAGAGAGCACGTCGCGGGCTAATTTGCTCTCTGGCATTTGCGTCAGAATGTAATCGGACAGAAGAACTTCATTGAGCGTGCTGGCCACTTCCGCAACAAATATTGTGTATCCGGCGAGGTGGTAGGGTTGGTTTTTATTGGCAAGCCAACTGTGCATGGAATGGCCCAATTCATGTGCGAGCGTAAACAGATCGTTTAAGCTGCCCGTCCACGTGAGCATCATAACTGGGTTGGAATCGTATGAGCCCCAGGAAAATGCGCCGGATCGCTTTCCTTCATTTTCGGCCCAATCAACCCATCGTTCTTCAGTAAATCCCTTGCGCGCAATTGCGATGTATTCCTCGCCGAGAGGAGTCAGACTTTTTAGAATGAGTTCGCACGCATCTTTGAAACTCATTTTGGTTTCTTCGCCATCGCCTGCGAGTGAAACGTATCTATCGTAAAGATACACGCCGTCGATGCCGAGAACCTTCCGTCGCAAATCTAGGCTGCGATGCAAGGTTTTCAGATTGCTTCTGACCGTTGAGATGAGATTGTCATACACTTGAACCGGGATGTCATCGGGAAAGAGTTGAGACTCAAGAAACCCTTTGAATCCACGAATTTTGGCAAGAGTGCTGCCTGTGAGTAAACGTGAGAAGAAGTTGCTCGCAATGTGATGTCTCGACTTTGCAATTTCATTGTAGAGCGAGTTGAAGGTGTTTTTTCGCAATGTGCGATCGGGTGAAGCTAAAAGTTGAGAAAACCGCCCATTGGAAACAAGATGCTCTTCACCCTTGGAGTCTTGAGCCTTTTGAAACTTTAAGTCGACATTGTTCCACTTTGAGTGGATTTCTGAAAATTGCCCAAGCGGGGTAGAAAGCTGGGTGAGGAGAGCTTCTTCACGCTCAGAAAGCACGTGTTTCTGCGAGCGCACGAGTTCAGAAAGTTCATATTCAAATTCGCCGAGCGGCGAGCTTTTGAGCCAATGGAGCAGCTCGGGAATGGCAAGAAGTTCTGGGTTCAAGAAGGCCCATTGGGCCATGAGCGTTGCACTGATCTGCGTGATTTTTGCAATTGACTCACTCGAAACAGTGTCCCCGACATCTTCAGAGTTTCTCAGCCCAGCGTAAACGTGGAGATTTTCCAGTTTGCGAATGAGGGCATTGCGTGAATGCAGAGCTTCATGAATCAGCGAAGGCCCGCCCTCGGTCAGGCGCCCCTTGAAACGGCGTGCGATCTCCTCTGCCAAGTCGGATTCGCTTGGGAGGGAGTTCAGTGCGCGTTTCCAATCTTCAAAATTAACAAAAAGTTTATTGAGGTCCCATGTTTGAGAGGGATCTATTTCGGTGCGTTTGGGAAGGGCCATGTTGCTCATGTGAAGTTCCTCAGCTCAAAGAGTGTGCGGAGCATAGCTAGCGATGCCTTGTGCGGCAAGCCGTCCTATGGTTATCCTCTCGCCTCATCCGGAGCACATCATGAACCGCACTTTGTTTCCCCATTTTTTTGCGTTTTTGCTGACAGGCGGATTACTCGCGTTTCCTGGTGCCTGCCTCGATCTGATTTTGCGCGACTTTTCATGGTCGCCAGGGCTCTTTGGCACTGCCATGATGCTCCAAGGTGGTGCATCGTTCGTTGGGAGTCGATTTGCGAGTCAGCGATCAGGTGGTGACCACTACCGCTCCTGGGTTGTCCGAAGTCTTTGGTTTTTGTCAGTTGGCGTGGTCTTCTATTACTTTGCCGACTGGACAACCTTGCCGCTAGCCAAGCTCATGGGCATGGCAGACGGGCATCTTACATTTGTGCGCTTGCTTGGCATCTGCCTGATTGGATTTGGAATTGGTTGCAACGGAATCCTGAATAACACTGCAGCCCTCGTGAGTGAGAATCCCTCGTTCGCCCTGAACTTGTTGAATATGGGGTTCACGGCTGGTGCAGTGCTGTTGCCTCTCAGTGCGAGTCAATACTTGCAGATTCCTGGCCTCACCGAAGGAAGCTTGGCTTGGCGCCTTCCTCCAGCCGTTTTGATAGCAGCATATGCACTTCTATCACTTCACGTTTTACGTTCGCCCGACCTTTCCCAGCCAACACAAGTGGCTGCTGCCTCTGAGAGTGTTGATCGCTGGAAGCTTCCGTTGCCTGTTTTGGCCACGAGCCTCGTGCTATTTTGCTACGTTGGTAGCGAAATCAATCTGTCGAACAGTTTGGGTTTAATGTCTGAAACCATGTTCGGCTTCTCGAGCAACGATTCTCGTATTGCGAGTTCAATTTTCTGGGGTGGACTCCTCGGCGCGCGGCTGTATTTCTGCTTTCGTTCGCCATCAGCGAAAATCTATCCTAAAATAATGTTAGGATTATCTTTTATTTGCTTGGTATTATTTGCGTCTTTACTACTTCGTGCTTTTGCCATTGGAAATTCGGCGTTGTTTTTGAGCCGCGTTTTTATTTTGGCTCTCGGTGTCTGTATTGGGGGAATGTACAGCCTTGCTTTAGGTGCTCTGACTGAGTTTTTTGATTCCTCGCAATCCAGATATTTTGCAAACATAACTGTACTCAGCGGGGTTGCTGGGGCTGTGCTGTTGCCTTTCACATTCGGGCTCATTTCCAACCAGATTGGTTTAGATAGCGCAACAGTTTTCATTTTGGTTCTGCTCACGGGAATGTTCACAGGCGCTGGACTGCTCTTTTATGCAAGCCGGCGCGAGCGGAGCATTTCACATTCAATGTGAGATTTTTTCACTAAATGCTGCCTTCATGCTCGGTGGGCGTTCTTCAAAAGCGCTGAAGATTTCCAACTTTATTTCTTCCGCGCGCACAGCGATCATGACAGGCATAAATCGTGAAAACTTGCTTTCCATATCTGGGCCTTCAGCGGCGGGACCCGACGAAAGCTTGAAGAAAAGATTGTCAATTTGAACTTTGAGGTCAACCTTTTGAGTTGCGGGATAATCTTGCTTCACTCGCTTCCGAACGGTTTCAGTGAGCGCTAAAGGCGAAAACATTTGATGCGCCGCGAGAACGGGATTACGACTCATGTCGAGCGTAATGATGTCGACATCAGAACTTTCCAGCTTCGCTCTTCCGTTCACATAACTTCCGCCCATGTAAATCGTATACTGAGAAACTAAAGGTCTTTTAGTTTTTTCTTCCTTGAGAAAATCTTGGAATATTTTTGCTACATCAAAAACCTGTTTCGCGTTGTAGTTACCGCGCGAGCCATCAGGAAAAATGTATTCTTTGAACACCGATAGGTATGAGTCGTATGCTGCAGCAAGATCTGTTTTTACTTTTTCGTGGCTGCCGATGATTTTTAACGGATTGACCGCATAGCTCAAAATGGCATCAAGACACCGTTTAGGCGCCACCATGGTGGTTTTCCAAGAGTGGTCGCCCTTCGAAGCGGTGGCATAAGTTTCTTTCACCGAGTCAATGACTACGGCACGAATGTCATCGGGAAGCAGCGATAATTCTGTGAAGCCATCAACCTGAGTGAGTCCATCTTTGGCGCAAACGGCGACGTAGCGTTTCCACTCTGTGGCATCAAAAACGACGCGCAGAATTTTCTGTTTGCTCTGTTGAGACCCAATCATCGATTGAGCTTTCGCAACGAGCTCTTTGCGTTCCTCAAGGTTGACCTTTGAACTTGCGTTCGCGAGTTTTGCCAACAGTTCTTTATTTTCCACAAGGCGCTCGAGTGGGTTGGTCTTTAGAATGGCCAATGCTGTTTGAAAATCCTCAGCGGTTTTCGAACGGACACCAGTTTCGTTGTTTGACCTCGTTCTGCAAGAGGGCAGAATGACGGCCGTTCCCAGCAAAATTGCCAAAAGGGGTGACAAACTTTTTGACACTTTTGACGCAACAAAAGTCATCTGGGAACTCCTCATGAACTTTGCTTTTGTAACAGTTTTGCGCAATTATCCCTGTCTGTCGTGCGGAGAGTCAAGTGCTTCGTCCGACAAAAACGTCACTCTAAAATATGGACTGGACGGCTTGCGCAACCCTTGCTAGCTGACTGGCCAGAAACGGGTGACCCAAAGAGGTGGGCTCATGGATTCACGCATACCGCGCAGACGGCTCTTGAAATCTCTGGGACTAGCACTGTGTAGTCCCTTGCTTTCTAAACTTGCCTTCGCTTCTGAGAACGAGTGGGTTCTCGGATTTGGTTCCTGCATGGATCTTCGCAAAAACCAGAGTTTCTGGGAAACTCTGAACTCCCGTCGCTTTAGTCACTTCGCGTTTTTGGGAGATAATCTTTATCCTGAGCGCGATTCCCTCAGTGAACTCGAAAAAGCCTATCAAAAGCTATCTTTGTCAGAGGGCCTCACGGCGCTGAAGAGCAGGGTCAACATTTCAGCAATTTGGGACGATCACGATTTCGGTGCTGACAATGCCGACTCAACTTTGCCGTTTCGCAGAGAATCGCTTTCTCTTTTTAGAAGCTTTTGGATGCAGGACTATGCGAGCGAAGAAGATGGTGTTTACTCGAGTCGAATGATTGAGCATCAGGGCCGCAAAATCCATTTGATTATGCTCGATGCGCGTTACAATCGCACTGCTTACGGCGCCGCTAGCCTTGAACCTATGCAGCCTGACGACGTTGAAGAAGTCGTGGGCGAACCGGTTCTGCTGGGAAATCGCCAGTGGGAATGGCTGGAAACGCAGCTCGACGTGCCTGCAGATCTCAAGATCATTGGCTCGAGTATTCAGGTTCTTTCGTCGGATCACCGCTTCGAGAAATGGATGAACTACCCCTCCGAACACCAGAGGCTCATGAAAGCTTTGGGTCGAATTTCCGCACCTTCACTGATTTTGTCGGGCGATAGGCATCTTCATGAAATCAGTCGAACTCAACTGGTGAGTGGCCGTGCAATTTATGACTTCACCTCAAGTGGTTTCAACAGGGCTGAAGGACTGTCGCGCTTTGAGAAAAATCGTCTGCGAGTGCAGCGTAGCCTCGAGGATGGCTTTGGCGAGATTCGTCTTAAGTGGGTCGATGGTGTTCCTTTTGTCACGATGTCCATGGTCGATAGAAACGGCGAGGTTCGCTTCACACATTCAGACTATCTCGTCTGACATCGAAAACCTGGTTAGAGGTGAAAATAAAAGAGAGGGTGCTGCTTAAGCTGCGCCCTCTCTTCTTTTGTGTGCGTGACTCACTGATTTGGAATAATGTTCAATGCATCAATCTCTTTACAGCTTTCGTGAATTTTACACATAAGAGTGCGGTATGCTTTCTCGAATTCTGCCCTTCGAATTGTGGCATTGGGGATCTTGAATTCGCGCAATAAATTGCCAACTTCCGCATCGAAGAGCATCGCCTGTTTTAAACGCTTTTGAGGGATTTGCAGTTCCTCTGCAACATGGGCAAAAGTCATTCCAGGGATAGCCCAGCTTCGGTAGGTATCCACAATGGGCTCAGGATCTTTGTAGTTAACGCCGGTTTTGCCAAGTGCATCTCTGAAAATTGCGTTGTCTTTGGCCATTTGTTGTTTCAGTTCGTCGAAGGGAACGTGAAATGCTTCTATCTTCGATTTGACGCGATTCCAAAAATCATCGCTGACGTTGTCGGGTTTGTTTG
>CAIZJW010000324.1 GCA_903933385.1 uncultured Silvanigrella sp.
GAACATTGCCTCTGCTGCAGATAATGTGAGCTACAACGGCTACGGAATTTATTTCGTTGCCAAATGGACAGGCCTCACAACTGAATCATTGTGCGGCGGCAGCAATGCAGCAAATAAACTCACACTCGTTCCACCGGCAGGAGTCAAACCCAAGTTGTGCCAAGAGAACAGTTCAAACTGCTCAACCAACAAGGAATTCACCGAACTCACAAACCTAAATACAGGCGCACTAACCTCGGAAGGTTCGAACAGAAGCGCTTGCTCGAGCCAAAAGGCAAGCGGACAAAGTTTTGCGGATGATGGCGAATTCTATGCTTACAAAGAATCAAGCCTAGGTGGCACCTCACGACCCGTCGGCTTCAACTGGGGCGGCAACGGATACAATGGCCAGCTCGCAGCCGGAACTTGGGTTTTGAAATTGAACGGAAGCGAGGTTGGCCGTTACGATCTTGCAGCAGCAAATCCACTCAATGCCAACAACAAGGCAACCGTATACGTTCCGAGTGTAAAGGCAGTTCTAGATGGTGCCAGCAAAGTCACCAACATCGAAGTGGAATGGTTCTTGTGGAACTCTGGCACTGGAAGCTACGAAAAAGTTTCCAACCTGGAAACGTTCCAACGTGTCGTAACAGACATCGGTGCCGAGATCGCAGATTATGGAGGCGGATGCTCCACCAAATCAATCTTCAACCAGCTCAGCACAACCGGATCAACCATGAGCCTTGATGTTAGCTCATTTGGGGCAACATTTCCTGCTGTATCGTATTCGAGCAATCCAAGCAGTTGTGATGCAGAATCGATAGCAGTTGCATACACGATGAACGGAATTTCATACCGTTTCGATTTCCGGCCATTCTACTGAGGTTTAATGCTGGGCAAATTATGGCATCACAACTTTCGCACTTGTATTTCCTGCGCCAGAACTTGTTGCTAAAGCGCAGAGACCGTCGAGTGCCGCAGCGGACTCTTCAGAATATGCCCATTGAGTGTAGATTTTCTTTGCTTGCGCGCTGAATTCGCAGCCTTTGACTTTTCCCTCAGATTTACATGAACTCGTTGCGGAATAGGAACCACCAGCATCAGCTGCGCAGCTCTCTTTCATACTAGCAGCGGCTTCAATTGACGCATAATCAGTGCACCATCCTTGCTCTGCGTAGTTGCAAGAACCAAAAGAGGAAACCGTTGGTACTGAAGTACCGCTTTTGGAATCGCTTCCACAAGACACAGCGAAGGCCGAAGCAATACAGGCTGCGAAAAAAACATTCCTTTTCATGCGGATACTCCTCTGCAAATAAATTCAGGTCATTGTAACAAAAAATAGAGAAATAAAAAGATACCGCTTTTAAAAAAAATAAATCTACTCCAACAATCCCTTAGCGCGGAGCATTTGATATTGATCACTGATATCAAACAAAGTCTTTTCCCAGTAATCAACATCCTCGAAAAAAGAGAATGTCTGCCTGAAGAAAGGATCAGTCCATCTGCCTGCAATCCAGCCAAGATAATGAACCATTTTTAACGTCCGCAAGGGCTCAACAAAAATTTCCCAATCATTGGGAAGCGCTCTAAACTCGCTATAACCCTGACACAACATGCGCATCGCATAATCCGCAGGCTTGATATCTTCATATGCTGCAATGTGTTCTGGAATATTAATTCCACACGTAGACGCAAGTGGCCAAAGATCCTGCATGGCCATGCCTATTTGGCAGTCGTCGAAGTCAACAAACCAAAACTGCCCACCCTCAGTGGTTTGTACAAGATTCAATCTGTGCAAATCGCCATGCACTGGAATGAATTTATCAGCTTCTGGCAGCCAGGCCAACCCACGCCCTAACTCCTCAATTAACTCCAAAAGAGGAGTCTGAAATTGACGTGGAATTCGTCCCCACTTATTCAGATTTTGATGAGGGATATTGACGTACATATCGAGACTAAAACGAGCTCGAACAAAATGTTCCGAATTGATATTTCGTTCAAACAGGTTGTGCATTCGTGCAACAGTTCTACCAATTGAAAGTAGATCGTTTTCCTCGAGTTCAAGAGGCACTCGGCCAATGATCTTTTCCCAAACCGCGAAACAGAAGGGGCCGATTTTCCCAAGCGTAGGTGTCTGCGGAAATTGAGGAGAAAGATCTCCACACAGCTTACTTCTGAGCGTTGTAGCCTCCGGATGCACGAAAGAATGGTCTTCAAGAGCAACGAGCCTGGGCGTTTCAATATTCTCTTCGGAGAGCAATCTTAACAAGGCATGCTCGCTAACGAGCATTGCCGGGGTCCAACGCTCTGGGCGATAAAACTTGATGATAATTTGCGACACACCCCGAGGCTGCGTTTCGTCTTCCACCTCAACCGCATAAACACGATTTTCCATGCTATTGAGTTGCTGAAATCGTCCAGTCGACCGCAGTCCCGTGGACTCTGCGGCAGCTAGAATTGTTTCTGCATCGAGGCGTGCAAAATGGTCTGGGGTGTCTGTTTTCACTGGGTGCAGGTGTAGGGAGCGGCAGTGCATTGATTGGGAAGATCGCCCGGGTTCGAGACAGACAAGCCATAAGCAGTTCTCAGGCAATAAATGCTGGTGCACGTTTCATTGGTTTTGGTTGCGTCTTGGCCGGCGAGGAGTGCTTGGGCTTTCTCATTTGCTTTAGCTGCGGCATCTTGAGCAGCTGCACCACCTGTTGAAGTGGAAGTGGAAGTTGCCTTTCCGGCATCAAGATATTTATTTATCTGCCCTACGGCCGTATCCAATCCATCAACAGCCTTTTTCAGTGGAGCAGCAATTGTCGATGGGAGATTAGAACCATCCACAACGGCAGAAATTATGCTAAATTGCGCGATGGCCAACTTGAAAACTTCACCCTTGAGGGTGGTCGCAACACCAGTCAGCTTCTGCGTGGCGCTGTTGAGTTTAGAAAGCGACTCAGCGGATGTTCCTGCGCCTGTGCTCAACCCTGAAATTGAATCAGACGCGTCCTTTGAATCTTTTTCGGCATCAATTTGACCATCACCATCTGAATCAAGAATTGACTTATAAAGTGTTGCGAATTGATCAATCGCAAGAGTGAGTGCTGCAATGCTCACATTTGCGTTGCTCGAAGCAACACCTACACCGCACTGATCTAGCTTCATCAACGTCACAGCACTCGCGGATTTTGTGCGTAGAGTGTCGAGAGTTGTTTTTGAAAACAACGGGCACAGCGTGAGAAATGCGCTTTGAAAAGTCGCAAATTCCTTAAATTTCTCCCTGAGAATATCAACACTCGTTAAAGTATTTTTTTTCCTCTTAATCTCTTCGGTTATTGTCTTCGACAAACCCGCGCCGCTGGTGAGCTTTGTAATGTCCGAATTACCTGTGCCGCCCGAGGATGGTGCTGAAGACGAAGACGCAAGCGTTTTTAGCAGATTGAGAGGAGTCACTCCGATCGAGCCATTGTAAGAAAAAGCCAAGCGAATGCGAGCCTCTTCGTTACTGGGATCTTTCTTCACTAACTCTTGGAGAAGAGTCACTGCCTCGGAATATTTGCCGCTATCATACGCAGCTTGAGCTCGTAACATGAGCGCAGAAGGGGTTTCATCGCGCTCGGGTGACGACAAAACACCGCAGGCAGAAAGCGCGAACAACGCAGCAGCCAATGCTGCACACCCAGCCGACGCCCAAAGACGAGTTTTGAATTCAAAAGACGAACTTCCCAACGACATACGACACCCCTTGGCCAAACAAGCTGAGAAAAATCCCTGCTTAGAGATGTTAACGGATACGAAGCAGAGGACCAAGGTGCCAAATTTGCCGCGTGCAGAATGCTGTGCAAATCGACAGAAGTTGTTTAGCTGCACCAAAGTTCGAATTTCAGGTGCTCAAACATGACCCATGATCTTGTCCTGCAGGTTTTTTGGCACCGGCTCGTAATGAGAAAACTGCATAGAGCTGCTTGCGCGCCCCTGCGAAAGGCTTCGGATGTCGGTTTCGTATCCAAAGAGCTCTGCGAGTGGAATTTCGGCCTGCACAACTTGCAGGTGCCCACGCGCATCCAATCCGAGAACGCGCCCTCGCCTCCCGCTCACATCAGAGACAATTGTTCCACTTGATTCAGGTGGAACAACAATTTCTACCTTCATGAACGGTTCCATCATGACGGGCGAAGCCTTTTCAAGTGCCGCACGCACAGCGTTGGATGCTGCAACTTTATAGCAAACCTCGTCTATCAATTGTGCGTCGAATGAAAAGTCGGTCACTTCAACTTTCAGGTTCACCAACGGATAACCACACAACGGGCCACTGCTCACAGCACCATCGAGACTCTCTTTAAGAGCTGCGTAGACATTCGCAGGGATGTTGTTCTTTTTAACAATTTCAATCGTGGGAGAGCCGCGATTTTCACTCGACAACACCTTAAGAGCCACCCAAGCACTGAAAGTTTTGTTCTGCACTGCTCGACTAAATTCTTCACGTGACGCAGCAGATTTAACAATTGACTCTCGATAACTCACTTGCGGCTTACCGATGTTCGCCTGAACTTTGAATTCACGCAAAAGTCGATCGGCAATGATCTGCAAATGCAACTCTCCCATTCCTGAAATCAAAACCTGGCCCGTTTCCTCAGAGGTGCTGACTCGGAGAGATGGATCTTCGGTCGCAAGACGAGCCAAACTCTGGTTGAGTTTGTCGAGGTCTGCTGTGGATTTCGGTTCTACTGCGAGAGAGATAACTGGTTCAGGAAATTTCATAGCTTCATATGCGATGGGGGCATCGATATCTGCCAAGGTATCACCAGTCACAGCAAACTTGAGACCCACCAAAGCAACGATTTCTCCAGCAGAGACTTCATTCACTTCAGCGCGATCATTTGCATGCATCATGAGAATTTTAGTCACTCGTTCTTTCTTTTGTTTGAGCACATTTTGAACAGCATCACCTACTTTGAGCTTGCCACTGTAAATACGCGCAAAAGAAAGCGAACCTACGAAGGGGTCGCTCATGATTTTAAAGACTATTGCTGAGAACGGAGCATCGGCACTGTGAGGACGCAGTCCCTCGGCTACAATTCCATCCACTGCAACACCGCGCACAGCAGGAACATCGAGAGGCGAAGGCAAATAATCGACAATAGCATCAAGCAAAGGTTGAATTCCCTTATTTTTGAAGGCTGTGCCAACAAAAACTGGAACAAGATCCAAACCGATAACTGCCTTGCGCAATGCGGTTTTGATCATTTCTGGACTGACTTCAGAATCACTGAGAACTGCTTCTGCGAGCGTGTCATCATAGTCAGCCAACGCTTCAACCATTTCCTGGCGGTACAAGGCCGCGTCGTCGGACATATCGCTTGGTATCGGGATTTGTTCAAAAGGAGAATCTTTGTCATCGCCCTTCCAAATCCAGGCGACTTGAGACACCAAATCAATCACTCCACGGAACGCACTTTCCACGCCAATAGGAAGCTGTGCTAAAATAACTTTTGCATTTAACTTACTGCGCATCGACTCGAGGCACATTTCAAAATCAGCGCCAACTTTGTCCATTTTATTTAAAAAAGCGATGCGAGGAACGTGGTAGCGTTCTGCTTGTCGCCAAACAGTTTCAGACTGTGGCTCTACTCCATTCGCAGCATCGAAAACTGCGACAGCACCATCAAGAACTCGCAATGATCTTTCTACTTCGATAGTAAAATCAACGTGCCCAGGCGTGTCTATCAGATTGATACGCGTGTCTTTCCAAAATACGGTTGTCGCAGCCGATGTAATTGTGATGCCGCGCTCTTGCTCCTGGACCATCCAATCCATGGTTGCCGTACCTTCATGAACCTCACCGAGCTTGTGACTTTTTCCCGTGTAATAAAGCAGGCGTTCGGAGGTGGTCGTTTTGCCGGCGTCGATATGTGCCATAATTCCAATGTTTCGGAAGCGGCTTAGGTCGTGACTCATGAAGGTGTTCTCTCTTGTGGGAGAAGGCTTTCTCGAAGCTTCAAATGTGCTCGGGTTGTATCAGACTCGATCGAACCGAGCAAAAAAAAACAGCGCCCGGTACAAGGCGCTGTTTGCTTGAATGCGACGGTTCGCTGATTAGAAGCGGTAGTGAGCAAAAGCTTTGTTGGCTTCTGCCATTTTGTGCACGTCTTCGCGCTTCTTGATCGCTGCACCGCGGCGGTTTGCTGCGTCAATGATTTCAGCAGCGAGCTTGTCTACCATGGACTTCTCGTTGCGGAGGCGTGAATAACCAATCAACCAACGGATAGCGAGTGCCTGACGGCGCTCTGGACGAACTTCAACCGGAACCTGGTAGTTAGAACCACCAACGCGGCGGCTCTTCACTTCGACCTGTGGCTTCAGGTTTTCGAGTGCGCGCTTAAACATTTGCAGAGGCTCTTCGCCAGCTGCTTTCTTAGTAACGATATCAAGAGCACCGTAGAAAATTTTCTCGGATGCGCTCTTCTTGCCATCGATCATCATGCAGTTCACAAATTTGGTGACAAGTGTGTCAGCAAATACTGGATCTGGAAGAATCTCGCGGCGTATCGGGCGACGTCTACGTGACATAAAAAAATCCTTTCAGGAGTCTTCAGTTGCCCTCTCCTCCATGGGAGAGAGTTCCTTACATCAGCTAGCGGACCTAAACTGAAAAACATCCGCTCGCTGTCTCATGCAACGCAACTCACGACAAGCGAAAGTTCGTTGCGGGAAGCAACACACCGTTGAGGGAGTGTTACTTCTTGCCCTTCTTTACAGGTTCAGCGACTGCCGCGCCTCCCTTAGGCTTTTTAGCTCCGTACTTGGAGCGTGATTGGCGACGCTTCGCAACACCGGCGGTATCCAATGAACCGCGGACGATGTGATAACGCACACCAGGAAGGTCCTTCACACGACCGCCACGAACAAGCACAACGGAGTGTTCTTGGAGGTTGTGGCCTTCGCCAGGAATGTAGGAAATGACTTCAAAACCAGAAGTCAAACGAACTTTTGCAACCTTACGGATAGCGGAGTTCGGTTTCTTTGGAGTGGTTGTGTACACACGAGTGCACACGCCACGACGCTGCGGGCATTCCACCATAGCTGGTGACTTACTACGGTAGTTTTTGGGGTGGCGCCCCTTCTCTACGAGTTGGTTAATGGTTGGCATCGCACACCTTTCTTAGTTGTATGCAAGAAACGCTTTGTTGTACCGCATTCAAGCAGGGCCGCACCGTAGCGACAAAGGCCGGATAGGTCAAGGGTTGAATCAGAACCCGGCAACAAGACCCAAGGCCCGTGCCACGTTCAAACGCCCCCCACTCATGACCTTTCCATCATAGGCGGGAGACTTATCAACACTCTCCATCAGGAGGGCCTTGATTTGAGTGGCTGTTAAATCAGGCTTATAGGCCTTCAAAAGTGCAGCCGCACCTGCAACCATCGGACATGCCATGGATGTCCCGCTCATCACGCCATACTTATTCGAGCTCAGGGTGCTATATATAACATCACCAGGAGCTGCCAAATGGACGCTTTTTGAGCCAAAGTTGCTAAATTCGGCAAGCTGCTCTGAACTATTAGACGCAGCGACAGAGATAATGTTCGCCAGTTGATATGAGGCTGGATACATTGGGGTGATATCGTTGTCTGAAAAATCGTTCCCGGCAGCCGCAACGAAGAGTACGTTTTTTTCAGCAGCCGCTAAAATGGCCTCTTCCAAAGCCTGAGAGTATTCGTCGCCACCCCAGCTGTTCGAGAGAATGTGGGCTCCTGCAGCAACTGCGTAGTTTATTGAACGAATCGCATCCTCGGTGCTGCCACTCCCGTAGCGAGAGAGAAACTTGAGCGGCATGATGCTCAGTCTCTTAGAAACACCGGATATGCCTCGGCCATTACCACCCGTGGCGCCCATTGTGCCTGCAGTGTGGCTACCATGATCATTGTCATCCCAGGGTCGATTGTCTTTGTTTGAAAAATCCCACCCAACGACATCATCCACAAAGCCATTGCCGTCGTTGTCCTTGCCATCAGCTGGAACCTCGCCAGGGTTACGCCAGATATTGTTTATGAGGTCTTCATGGTTGTAATCGACCCCTGTATCGATATCCGCAACAACAACCCTCTCACTCCCCACAGCCTTGTTCCAGGCGGTAGGGGCGGCCACCCTCCCGAGTCCCCAGACTTTGCTCATGAGAGGGTCGGCCCGTGGACGTTTTGGAAGACGAGTTGGAGTTTCAGGCGAAGGACCCATTTTATCAGTTTCATCCCCGGGCAAAACTTCTCGTGCAAGAGATCGCCAGGTTAGATTGGGTTCAGCATGCAGTATTCCGCTCTCTAATCCTCGCTCTAAGAAATTCTCCAAGTCGAATTCACCCTCAGAATCAATCACCTTGTACCAGTCGCCAGAAGAGGTTTTGAGCAATGGCTGAGGAACGACAAGTAGGTTTTGCTCTTGTGCAAAATCAATAAAGCTAGTCCGGGAAGAGACCTTGACAAGAAATTCACCCGCCAGGGCATTTCTCTTGGCAGATGCCTGAATTTCCGCTGGCTTTGATGAAAGTTCAGCGGCAAATCCAACGGCGCAAACAAACGCGGTGAGATAGAAAGGTTTAAAACGACCTTGAAGAGTGGATCTTAAAAAAATCATCGGAGACTCCTTGAGGACGCTCCGATGATTTTATGAAATGTCGTTCAATGTGTGTGCGGAAGGGTTGCCCATCTTCAAAACGTCTGTCGCTGGGAAATCAGTTCCCAGACTCAGACTCACCAAACATTGCCTTTGAAATGGCGAAGGCCTTAGAAATATTGAGACGACCACCAGTGCTCACTTTGCCTTCCAAGGCGCCGAGCTGCTCCACAGAATCCATCAACACAGCTTTAAGCTCTTTGGCCTTCATTTTTGGATACGCAGTTTTAAGCAGAACAGCCGCTCCGGTCACATGAGGTGCTGCCATCGAAGTTCCGCTGAGGCTGGCATATTTATCGCCCGGAGTTGTGCTTAGAATCTTCACACCAGGTGCCGCCAAGTGAACTGCCTTGACACCGTAGCAGCTGAAAGACGCCAGTTTGTCGGCAGAATCAGTTGCGGCAACAGTCAGAACGTTGGGCAGCTGATAGCTTGCAGGGTACTGAGGCTTGCTGTCGTTGTCCGTTCCAGAGTTACCAGCAGCAGCAACAAAGAGAATACCTTTGTCGTTTGCGCGCGAAATAGCATCGAACATCGCTTGCGAATAACCGCCGCCGCCCCAACTGTTTGACATAATTTGCGCGCCGTTTTCAGTCGCGTAATCGATTGCTTTGATAGCGTCTTCGAGAGATCCAGAACCCTGTGAACCGCCCAAGAAACGAAGAGCCATGATGCTCGCTTGTTGAGCCACGCCGGAAACACCGATTCCGTTACCGCCGGTGGCTGCAATTGTTCCACTCGTATGGCTGCCGTGTGAATTATCGTCGAAGGGGCGTGCGTCTTTATCGCGGAAGTCCCAGCCTACGATATCGTCGATGTAACCATTTGCGTCGTTGTCGATGCCATCACCAGCAACTTCGGCCGGATTGCGCCACATGTTGTTGATGAGATCTTGGTGGTTGTAGTCAACACCGGTATCAATATCGGCAACCAATACTTTCGAGCTACCGCTTGTGATTTGCCATGCTTGTTGAGCACCAATCTTGGACAATCCGTACATGCCCGAAATTTGCGGATCAGCAACAGGTGGAACTGGCAATGTAGGAGCTTCTTTGTAATCAGGGCCACCTTTACCGCCCTTGCCAGGCATCGGGATGTTCTTCTCGTTCTGGCTTGTTGTGTGATAAATGTAGTTAGGTTCTGCATAAATCACATCTGCACTCTCGCGTGCAGAGAGAATTGCATCGCGAAGTTTGTGGTCGTCAGCCAAATTGATTTTGTACCAAGTTCCTGATTTTGAATTCAGGACAGGAACCTTGCGTGACACAGCTCCAGCAGTTTCAAATTGATTGTCGAGAAGACGCTCTAAAGCTGCGCTTGAGCGAACCTTTACAAGATATTCGCCGCGAACATAGGGAAAACCATCTTCAGTAAGAGCGATTTGCTTGGGAGAGCGGCTGCCTTGCGCTTGCCCAAGAAGTCCAATTGTGGACAGGGCCGCGACTGCAAAAATAGATGCACAGGACCGCGCAGACAATTTCATACCGACTCCCTTCGGATTGAACACATACGGCCAGACCGCACATTCCCTGTCGCGCCCTTTGCGAAAACCCGGGCACAATCCCTGTGCAGGTCACCGCAAGCAAATGCTTTTCCGTATGTGAATGAGACGGAGTCTAGGAGGCAATGGCCAGCTAGTCAATTGACACGGAATATTTTATCCAGCCACAACCTCAGGAAAAACCGAAACATAAAAAAACAATAGCGAAAATTTCGATCGATTGAGAAAAAACCAAAACAATTGCCGGAATATTTTACTGCGCAAAAATATCGCACTTTGAAAAGTCTGCAGCGAAAAAACGATGTTCTGCCATGCAAACACGGCACTCAAGATCGACTCGGGGTTCGATTAGTCTTCGATGGAACCCAAGGAGGTCGGCCATGATCAACCAATCCCGTCTTTCCCAACAGACCAGCCTGACGAATTCACGCCTTGCTCAGGATGAGAGCAAAAGCCTTGAACGAAGTCTCGGAAAGCTCGATAACTCCGAGCTCCCCTCCGACGGTTTGCTTTCCGGTGGCATTCTTGGAAACAACACCCCAGCGCTTGGTGGCACAAACTCCTTCAATGCTCTACTTCAGATGAGTCAGCTGGATCCAAAGAAAGAAGTTGTTGCAGCAAAGACCGACAACAAAAACCAAGGCGACCAAAAAAGCGACAAAAAAGCAGAAAACTCTGAACGTAAAACAAAGTCTGAAGTGAGCGGTTCAAAGAAAACTGCGAGCAAAGAAGTTAAAACAAAAAACGAAAAAGGCGAAAAAGACGCCCTGCAAGAACAGCAAACTCTTGTGCAATTGCTTGCACCTCAGCAAGCCCAAAGCCTCGTTGCAGAAAAGCCTCATTTAGAGCAGGTGAGTAAACAGCCTACAAAAATTCTTGATGCACTCAAGGGGCAATCGGCTGAGCCGGCAAACCAAGTTCAACAGCTCGAACAACCCAAAAATCTCAGCGATGTAATGAAGAATCTCGACCAAAAAATCGAGAACCTTTCGCAGATCAGCAACGCGTTGCAGGAAAAAGGGCCGGTTTCAAAAACAGATGAATTAACAGAATTGGCATCTAAATTTGACGATGTGAAATTTGATTTCACCCAAGGCCAAGATCAAACAGGTCAACAAAATGCACTTGCAAATTCTCAATTAGCGAGAGAGTTGCAAACAAAAGAGATGATGCAAAAGCTTGCTGAACAAGAGTGGGCGCAAAATGATTTGACTCTCAGAGATTTAGTGAGTCAGCAGGCTCTCCAAGAAGCAAGCATGGAGCAGATTGGGCTCGACCGACTCGAAGCTATGAGTCGCCTCAAGGATGTTCAAATCGACAAGCTCCAACTCCAGAGCCTGCAAAACGCTGCCGCGGACAAACAGCTCCAGCTTCAGGATATTCAGGCAAACAAACAGCTCCAGCTTCAGGATATTCAGGCAAACAAACAGCCTCAATGGCAATCTTTCAGAGACTTATCACCAGATCAACTTGCCATGGTTGACGCACTCTCAGGGATGAAATCCGACAGCAGTACGTCTCTGACCGGCAAAGGCAACGCAATTGCAGGCGGCACATCGATCGCGACACGATTGGCAGGCAACGAGAACAACTCTTTAACTGCAAAATCTTTGACTCAAGATGCTGTTGGAAATCTTCAATCCCTCGGAGGAATGAATCCCGACAGCAAGCAAGGAAATTCAGCTGGTGGCAACAATTTTTCTTCCGCTGGCCATTCCAATCGAGGCGAAACTCCAGCTTTGCCTGGCGTAACCAACAACCGAACTGAAAGCAAAAAAACCGATTCAACGAGTGACGCAGTAGCAGAGAAAAGCGATGCCCGTGCTCGTGAATCAGAGAGAACTCGGGAAATGGCACGTTCTGCTTCGTTGCGGGCTCAAAGCATAGCTTCTGAGCTCGCTGCAAAGGGAGGTGGAACTGCAAAGGTCCAGATCAAGGACAGCCAGTTGGGTGTCGTTGAATTGAGAATAAATATGTCAGACAACAATCGCCTGAATGTTGAGCTAGTTGCTAATTCTGAACGTATTAAGCAAGAGCTTGAAAAACAATCGGAAGATTTGAAATCGGGACTCGAGAAGCACAAAGTTGTTCTTGAGGGTGTTAAATTTGCAACCGACACCAAACTTGGTGATGCAGGTTTCCAAAATTCACAACAAAATGACAATCGTAATCAGCAACAGCAGCAACAGCAGCCACAGCAAGGCTTTAACTCGTTCTCGCAAAATAACTCCTCGGGCGGACAACAAGGGTTCGGCCAAGATAGATTCTTTGAGGCTCCTAACATTCCCTTGAACACTCAAGCGGCCGTGGGCGGATCTGTCCGGAAAAACTACACCGGCAAAAATGATGCTCAGACAAATGTGCAACGCACTGCAAATGGCTCACTCAAGGTGATCGCCTGATTGGTTTATTTGTTGAAGTAAGTGTCTGACGAACAGGGGGAGTCAACAATGATAAGCGTAACAAATAAATCTGGTCCTTTTGTTGCGCCTCAGAGCGATAATAACCCTGCTTTTGCAGAAGCGAAGAAATTACGCGAGCCCGGAAAAGAAACAGTCAGTTTCGACAAAATTCTTGGTGAATCGAATGCCGTTGCGGCCGAGCAATTCGAGAAGGACAAAAAAGCAATCGGTGAAAACGGAGAATTGAGAGTCGGTGAAAGCAAAAATGACAAAGAGTTTCGGGAAATGCTTGAGCGGGTCAGCGGAAAGAAGCAGGACGCTCTGAAAAACAAACTCGACAAAGATGACTATCTGAATCTAATGGTCACACAACTCAAGTATCAAGATCCAACCAAGCCACTCGAAAATCATGAAATGGCAACGCAATTAGCTCAGTTCAATACAGTTGAACAATTGATGGGTGTGAACAAAACTCTCCAATCAATGCAGAATCAATCGGCTCAGGCAAACATTGATAAGCTGACACCTTACTTGGGCAAAGTTGTCGAGGTCACCGGCTCCAAGCTCAGGATTGGCTCTGATTTGAAAGTGAGCCAAGGTGCAGTTGAGCTCGGCGCCCAAGCCGGCAGTCTCAGTGTGCAAATCAAAGATTCATCCGGAACAGTGGTAAGAACTCTTGGATTGGGTGAGAAAAACGCCGGTCGGCACGCATTTGATTGGGATGGCAAAACGGATGGTGGCATAGCAGCGAAACCTGGCGATTACACCTTCGAAGTTCAAGCATCATCTCAAGACGGCAAAGAAATGCAGGTAAAAACCTCATTTGCAGCCAAGGTTGACGCAATCACAGATCTTGCAAATGGCGGAAGACTCGACACTGCAAGCGGCAAAGTTGAAGCAAAAGACATTTTAGCAATTCGTCCTGACACGCTTGCAGCTCCAACGGCGGTAGCTCCAATAGCGGTAGCTCCAACGGCGGCAGCTCCAACGGCGGCAGCTCCAACGGCGGCAGCTCCAGCAGCAGCAGCTCCAACAGCAGCAGCTCCAACAGCGGCAGCTCCGGCGAAACGCGAAAGACCCAAAGCAGAGCAAAAATCTCAAGCTGATAATGCAGCCGCAGCAGCAAATGCCACTCGCCCTGAAAAGCCAGAGAGCAAGCCTGCTGAAAATAAAGCAACCGATTCAAAGCAAAATTCTATCTCTAATGTCGCCAAGAAGGCCTCTTGAAGTTTCATTCGTTTGATGGAGGAATGATTTAATGGCAATTCACTATGCGCTGTTTAGTGGTGTGTCCGGACTCACGGTCAATACCGACGCCATGGGTGTGATTTCCAACAACATCGCGAACTCAAACACGCGTGCGTTCAAAGCCGACCGCGCCGAGTTTGAAGACCTTCTGGCGGTGAACCTGAACGAATTCTCTCAGCTTGGTCGTGGTGCGCGCTTGCGCAGTATTACCACCAGCTACACCCAGGGTGCGTTGTCACATACTGGTGGCATCACGGACATGGCAATTCAGGGTGAAGGCTTCTTCGTGATGCGAACAGGCGGCGAAGATGCAAGTAACTCCGGTACGCAAACGTACACTCGACAGGGAACTTTTCGTTTCGATCGCGACGGGTTCATCTCAGACGTTCATGGCCAAAAACTGCAAGGGTTTTTGGCTGGTGCAGACGGCAAGCTCGAAACTCGTATGCAAGACATGCAGATTAGTACGACCTCAATCACACCCGTTCCGAGTACGAAAGTTACAATGAACGTTAACCTTGACTTGCGTGAGCCAGTTCTTGTTGAAGAATTCGACCCACGCAAA
>CAIZJW010000325.1 GCA_903933385.1 uncultured Silvanigrella sp.
AGCTATTTTCGGGCTGAGGATCTTCAAAAGCTCTCTTTAGCTTTTGCTCGAGCCAGAGTCTGCGCGCAGGATATTTGCAAAGAGCTTCCTGACGCTCGGAAGGGCTTCCCTCGTCAAACGCCTTGAGAGTTGATTTGAGTTCTTCCTCTGCATTGCTTTTGCCATGTTCGGATAAAAAAAAGCGCGGATCATCCACCAAGCTTTTTTTTCTCAGCAGCCAGGTTGGAGCGTAGAATAATAATTTGTGCCACTGCTCTGTGTTGGCTAGAAGTTCGGTATTTAAGCTCGGCAGTGCCGAGTGTGCTGGAGTGCCTTGTGCTGCAACAGATGATGTCGCGTAGGGAGCCGCTGTTGCCAACGGGCTGCAAAGCAAAGGCATGGGGGCAAGCATGAGTAGTGAAAATGCAATGAAGGTGCGCCAAGCAGTCATGAAAAGTGTCCATCCCTGAACAAAAAAACTCCGGGTGTTGTCTCCCGGAGTTGTGTATCAGGTCAAGTGCCGAAGCACTCGAACACTTCAAATTCATTTATTGCGCAAGCAACTTTGTAATGCATCTGTTTCTTTTGCTTTGGCAACGAAACGGTTTGCTACATTTGATGCAACGGTGTCGGAGAAAATGACATCATGTTCTGTTTGCGCGACAGCTGCAAAAACCTCGAATTGTGAATCGTTTCCGCAGCCAATCATTTCAGCCAAGCCGCGCAAGTGATTGCCTTCGCCTTGTGAAGCCTCCTTGCTTAAGTCGCCAAGGTTCATGGAAACATAAGTTTCACGCTCAATTCGGAATGCTTCCTCGGAGCCTGCAGGTGTGTCGGTGCAGTTTGAAGTTGCCGATGTTATGGCGGCTAAATAAGTATAGCCCGACGAACTGTTCGTACTCGCTGCCATCATTTGCGAACCAGTAGCATTTCTGTCAAATTTTCCTCCGAAAATCACGCTTCCGGGGCCACACCCGCCCATGCCATAGGCTGGTCTTTTATATTTGTTTGAGGCCCTCAATTCTTTTGTTGTTGAAACTGCAGCGCAAGAAAAAATTATGGCAATGAGCCTTCGAGTGCTTTTTTTCATTTCGCATTTCTTTCAAATGAAGACGACGCGATGTTTTGACAATTTTGGGCCATGGCCGAATTTTTTGCGAGTGTCTCTCTGAGGGTATCTAGAGCTGCTATTGCACCGGGAGCCGCGAAAACGCGTTGGTGCTCAGACTGGACAATTTTGTTGAAGGTTTCTTGCTCGGAATTCTGACAACCGAGCAAGAAAAACAGAGAGTTCAAAGTGGTGCCGGAGCCCTGGGCCATCTCTTTTGCGAGGGTCGAGTAGTTTGCGAACATAAAGCTCTCCTGTTCAAACTTCACGGTGTGAGCGTCTGAGTCAGGAGTACAGTTCGACGTCCCCGCTGCGATGGCCACCGCAGGATTTGAGGATGTCAAAACTAAGAAAACGGACACTGTGGTCGCCGGACTGTTGACGAGTAAAGTGCCAACACCTGCGGTGAATGAGGAGTTTAGTGCCGTGACATTCGACGATGCTGCAAAAAACTGTGGGCCGTTCTTCTTCACCAGAGTGGAGCCAAGCCCGCATCCTGCCATTCCGTAATTTCGTTCTGCCCTTGCTGAATTAAACGTGACCAAACACAGAGCAGACAGACCTGAATACCGTCGAAACTGGTTCCACATCCATTTGGCTCCTGGCAGTGTTCGACGAGTTAAGTGAATACAAAAACTTTAAGGGTCGCATTAGTTTTCGTCAATTGATGTGCCAAATTCGTACATGGCTGAGAACTTGAATAACTGCGGCGTCTGATTCAAGCAGGCATGCGTCGCGCTTTTATTGAATTTCTGCGCACTGGAACTTTTGATTTCCCACCCTGGAAAGCAGGCTTCGCGGAGCGAGCGGCTTGCAGCGGACGCAGCCTGAGCTCGAGGAGCCACCCACGGCTTTTTTCCAAATACAGAAACGAATGTTCACCTCTATCTCTCAAAAGAAACACGCCCGCATTAAATGAAGTCGATCCGCCTCCCTCTTGTTGGCGGCCCACAGTTCCACTTGCGCTCACTTTGACCATCTGTGTTTTTCTAAATCCGTTAGGTTCACTCTCGAGAGTGACATTCAGCGAACGCCCTTTGAGCGAGACGGTTTGGGTGCCTTTGAGGTTGACCTTGAACTCGGCCGTGCTGAGTTCAATTATGCGGTCGGGCGAAAGGAGCCGAGCGGTCGCGTAATATGAATATTTTTCTTCATCATTTCCGAGGTTTGTTGTCGATGATTGCGATTGCGGCTGCAAAGGTGCTTGCGCCCAAGCGGTTGCTTGCAGGGCGAATTCAGTGAAAAGCGTGATGACGAATAGCACTAACAATGGTGTCTTCTTGATTGCAGCAAAGAAGTTCAGCATAACCGTTTGACTCTCGTTTGTGCCCCGCGTGGGGTTGCTTAATATTGCCTCAAAATAGCCCAGGAGTTCCCGAATGGCAAATTACATTTTCAGCATGGTGAACTTGCGTAAGATGATCAACGGCAAGGAAATCATCAAAGGCATGTACCTTTCCTTCTTGCCTGGTGCGAAAATCGGCGTCATTGGTAACAACGGGGCTGGTAAATCAACGCTTTTGCGCATCATGGCTGGAGTCGACACTAATTTTTCCGGGGAAGCGTTTCCTGCGAAAGGTATAAAGGTCGGATATTTGCCACAGGAACCTGAACTCAATCCTGAGAAAAATGTTCAGGAAAATATCGAAGAAGCATTTGCTGAAACAAAGGCACTTCTGCAGAAATTCGAAGATTTGAATATGAAAATGTGTGAGCCGCTGGATGACGCTGAAATGCAAAAGGTCATTAATGAAGCTGCTCGTGTGCAAGATCAGCTCGACGCGACAAATGCTTGGGAGCTCGATCGCACCATTGAAATCGCTATGGACGCCTTGCGCTGCCCCGCAGCCGATTCTGACGTGAAATCACTTTCGGGCGGTGAACGGCGCCGCGTGGCACTCTGCCGTCTCCTTTTGTCGAAGCCCGACATGCTTTTACTCGACGAGCCCACGAACCATCTCGATGCTGAATCGGTTCAGTGGCTTGAGCGGCACTTGAAGGATTTCCCTGGAACGGTCGTCTGTGTCACTCACGATCGCTACTTCCTCGACAACGTCACCGAGTGGGTTCTTGAACTCGATCGTGGCGAGGGTATCCCATGGCACACAAATTATAGCGCTTGGTTGGAGCAGAAAATTAAGCGTTTGGGAGAAGAAGAAAAGCAGGAGTCCGTGCGCCAGAAAACTCTCAAGCGTGAGCTCGAGTGGGTGCAAATGAGTCCGAAAGCTCGCCAAGCGAAGGCTAAATGGCGTGTTTCGGCATACCAGCAGATGGTGAATGAATCGAACGATCAATACGAGACAATTAAGGAGCTTCCATTTCCACCTGCTCCAAGGTTGGGGGATGTCGTGGTTGAGGCGGAGAATCTGAGCAAAGGATTTGGCGACCGCTTATTGTTCGATAACCTCAATTTCAAGCTCCCACCTGGTGGAATCGTTGGTATTATTGGAGCCAACGGGGCTGGTAAATCGACACTCTTCAAAATGATTGTTGGTTTGGAAAAGCCTGATGGCGGAGCGCTTAAGCTCGGCGATACGGTGAAGGTTTCATACGTGGATCAAAATCGTGAAACCCTCGCGGGCAATAAATCGGTTTTTGATGAGCTTTCTGGCGGACGCGACATGATTCAAGTTGGCACTCGTGAACTTGCATCGCGTTCGTATATTGCAAGCTTCGGATTTCGTGGTTCCGATCAGCAGAAGATGGTCGGCAATCTTTCGGGCGGTGAACGCAATCGCCTCAATCTAGCAAAATTGATCATGAACGGCGGAAATTTGCTTTTGCTCGATGAGCCCACCAACGATCTCGACGTTGATACACTAAGAGCCCTAGAAGATGGCCTTGTGAATTTCCCTGGATGCGCTGTGGTTATTTCCCACGATCGCTGGTTCCTAGACAGAATTGCGACCCATATCATGGCCTTTGAGGGCGATAGCCGAGTTGTTTGGTTTGAAGGAAATTATCAGGATTACATCGAAGATAAGCGCCGTCGTTTGGGCGATGACGCTGTCAATCCCAAGCGGATTAAGTACAAGCCCCTGACTCGCTGATGTTTGTAAAACAATTGTTTTTACAGGCCTAAATGTGACCGGCTCGCTTGCCAGCTGGCCACATTTCGGGATACTGACACAAAACTGCTCCCTTAAACTTACAATCGAACGGGGATTTTGGATCATGCTCCAATTTACGCTTGCGCGAGATTCACTTCTTGTAGGCTTTGGTGCCGCTCGCGCCAGCGATGTATCCCCACTCGAAACTTTGCCACAAAGCAAACCAGGCGCGCGTCCCTCGTTATTTTTTGCTCCTACCCGTGATGCCAATGGTCTTTTAACGCGAAAAAGTTTTACCCATCTGCTTTTAGTTAGAAAAACGCTTGTCGATGGCTTGGATCGGGCAATTCTCTTGCCATTTCCCACCAACGAATGGGTCTCTGATGTTCAGCTAGAAGCGCTGATACCAGCTGATCAACCCGTGGGTGTAGCAACCTGCATTGCCCGCGAGAGTGTTCTTCATCCTGAAGCTGATATCGCATCGTCGGAGTATTCATTTGAGTTTGCCGAATTCAAAGAACCGGTTGTGGTGCGCATTGAAGGATGTGTTGCTGAGAACTCTCTTCACGAACAATTCACTTTGGAAAAAGTGCCGAATGATTTTGCCTGTTACGTAGTACATTGGCACCAGCCAGAAATTGGCAGTTCTGATCTTCTACAAACAACCTATGCGAATATTGAGAACGGCGCGCTTGTTTCCTACAAAAAAGGCGATTTTTTTGCGGTCAAAGTAGCGCAGAACAACGCATCAACTCGACCAGCGTTTGCCGCCTGCGTTCAAATGCAGTCAGGACATTGCGCAATTCGTGAGTTTGCTTGTGGCCTCTCGAAAACTCTCACAACAATTAAACAACTTGGCAGCGGCGCGCCGAAGGCTGTGCGTGCGCAGGTTTTGCAAAACTGGCAAAAGCTTCAAAGTGAGCCAATCGCTACAGGTACCAGCCAGGGAATTATGGTTTGGCCCGTAGATGCTCACCACCCCTTCGAAATATGCATGGGTTGGAACAAGTCCTTGGAGGCCGCAGTTGCGCGGAGTCCTCTCTCTTTCTCTGCATCGCGTTCTACCGTTTTGGCATCCGACAAAGCTTGGCTGTTAAAAATGCTGGAGCGCAGGCCACTCAATCTTCCTGAAGCAGTTTTTTCCGTCTATCAGCGCTCGTTACTTACTTTGAAACAAATGCAGGATCCAAGCGGTGGAATCATCGCAGCTCCAGAGTTTCAATTTGAATTCACTGCCTGTGGTGGATATGGATACTGCTGGGGCCGTGACGCCGGATTTATTTCCTTGGCCATGGACACAGCCGGCATGTTCGAAGAGTCGGCCCATTTCTATCGCTACATGGCTCAGTGCCAATCCGAG
>CAIZJW010000326.1 GCA_903933385.1 uncultured Silvanigrella sp.
CCGCAAGGCCTTTTCGAGCTCAAGCACTTCTTCAATTCCGGCATGAGCACCGATGCTGGGGGCGAGCTCGCCAATGAAGTTGTAAAGTCGTGGGTGGCTGAATGCATCAAGGGAGAAGCTGAACAGAAACCATTCTCTGACCAAGACATTTCCGAATGGATTCAGCAAAACAAAAACGTAAAGGTGGCCCGTCGAACAGTTGCAAAATATCGTGAGTCTCTTGGAATTTTGCCTTCATCAAAACGAGTGCGCCGCTTCTGAACCAAGAATTTGCTAGATTATTCCGATTCACAATTGACAGCCAACCTCAAATTACCTAACTGTTTAAGGCTTCTAAGCCGATTTCAACCTCAGGCAGGGGTGTGCGGATGGTTTGCCGTATCACAGACTACATGCGCATTGAGTGGGTAACACCTGCTCTCAAAGCAACAGACAAACCTTCGCTGCTGCTCGAATTCTCATCTTTGGTTTGCTCCTCACAGGCTCATCTTGACCTCAGAGAAATTCACAGCAAGCTCATGGAACGCGAACTCAAGGCAAGCACAGGTGCAGATCACGGCGTTGCAATACCTCATGCCACGATAGAGGGCTCTCATCAGTTGATGGTTGCCTTCGGAAGATCTCAGAATGGAATCCCATTCGCTGCGCTTGACAATGAAGACTCCAAGCTCTTCTTTGTTGTTCTCGCTCCCGCCGTACCGAGCCCAAATCAGGCCAGCTACCTGCAAATCATTTCCGCTATCTGCAGACTCATGCGTTCCTCGAGCCTGCGTGAGCGTCTCTTGCGGGCGCAGACCTCTGAAGCAATTCTCGAACTGCTTCAGAAGGAGGAAGACCTCAAACTCTCGGCCCCCACAGTGTCGGTGACCCCCTAGGAGCACCTCAACAATGACAAATCATCAACAACCAGCTTCAAAAATCCTTGTTGTGACGGGAATGGCCGGTTCAGGAAAAAGCGTAGCGCTGCGAGCTCTTGAAGACCTTGGCTTTCACTGTGTCGACAATCTTCCTGCCTTGTTGCTAACGCACTTTATTGAGGCTTGTTCCTCTCATAAGATTCACTCTCGATACATTGCGCTCGCACTTGATGCTCGCGATCGCTCCATGCCAAGAGCACTCTTGGATAATTGGGAAAGGCTCAATGAAATTTCGCAAGTTGAGATGCTTTTCCTCGAAGCGACCCAAGACATCCTTGTAAACCGCTTTCGGGAAACGAGACGCTCTCACCCGCTCGCGAATGCGCTCGATGAAAATCGAGGCGCAGAAACTCTCTCTGCTGCCATTGAACTTGATGCGGAAATATTGGAACCCGTCCGAAAATTGGCAACGCGTGTGATCGATTCTTCGCAAATTTCTTCACAAATGCTTCGGCAAATGATCTTTCACGACTACGCGCCATCCACCGAGCACCTCGAACTAGGAGTTCTTCTTGTTTCTTTCGGATTCAAATACGGTGCTCCAGCAGACCTAGATACACTTCTAGACGTGCGTTGCTTTCCAAATCCGCACTATGACAAAGCTCTTCGTCCCCTCACTGGACTCGACAAAAAGGTTTCGGATTTCGTCTTGAATGATCCCAATGCTTCGATTTTTATTGAAAAAATATCGGACCTTCTCAATTTCCTAGTCCCCCTCTACCGCACGGAAGGGAAACGATATCTTGGCGTAGGGATAGGTTGCACGGGTGGAAAACACAGGAGTGTTGCTATTGTTGAGGCCCTGGGCAAAAGATTGAGGAACATTGTTCCGAATCTTAAAATCGAACATAGACATTTCGACCGGGAGTAAGCCTTGATCGAATACAAAACACGAGTCCGAGTTCTGAATTCGCTTGGTCTGCACGCGCGACCAGGCGTGAGTATTGTTAAATGCGCGCAGGATCATCGCCCAACGGAGCTCGAGCTTCGCTGTTTGTCTACAAATTCTAAAGCCTTGGGTCATTCTCTCCTCTCCATTTTGAGCTTAGGGGCAGGCCGTGACTGCGAAATAGAGCTCATTACCCGGGGCCCACGTGCCGATGAACTCCTCAAAGCGGTGAAACATCTTTTTGATTCTGGTTTCGCCGCATCAGAGGGGCTGAATGAAGGCGACCGCGAGGAAATCGTTACAAGGTCACCCAATTTCGAACGGGCTGGTGGTCGGTAGGCTTGCAAAGACAAGCCGAGGCCACGCTGGCACGCACACCCCGCTCATTATTCATAGTCCCGACGCCGAATGGCAGAAGTATTCTGATGCTCAGAGGAAAGCTCTTCAACAACTCGAAGAACTTCGGCGAGACGCGTCGGAAATTAGAAAAAGCACACTCGAGAAAGCAACTCTGTCCGAAGACGATTCAGGCGCTCTTCCAGGCGTTATGACCAGCTACAGTATGCTGCTAAGCGACGAAGTCCTGATGGATCGAATTAAAAACCTAGTTTTCAACGAATCATTCGACGCGACTTCTGCCATTTTGCAGGCGTTCCATGACGTCAGGGCGGTTGTCGACTCGATGGAAGACGAATATCTGCGCGAAAAGGCCCTCGATCTAGATGCATGTGAAGACATGCTTCTGTCTGCATTGAGCGACTCAAAGAGCCTCCAAAGCCATCAGTGGTCGCATCTCAAAGGCAGAATTGTCATCACCAATCATCCAAGCCCACAAGATGTTATTCGGTTTCATCAAGTGGGGGTGGCTGGAATAATTGCCGAGCATGGTTCAAATTTGAGCCATGCCGCGATTCTTGCACGGAGCTTTAATATCCCAACCGTTTTCGGTGCAGGGGGAATTGTTCGCGCAAGTCACAATGGACAAATGACAATACTCGATGCACACAATGGAAAAATAATAATCAATCCTGGCCGAAGTGAGTTGCGCAAGGCAGAAGCTCGACGTGCAGTGGAATTGATGCTGCAACAAAAACTCAAAGCGAGCGCTCCTTCCATAGCGCGCACAACCGATGGTCAACGAGTTTTGGTGTTTGCAAACGCCGATGGTCCGGTCGACTCTCGTTCTCTTTTGAGTTCGGGAGCAGAAGGAATTGGATTGCTGAGAACAGAGTTTCTGCATCTGACGGGCGATGCCGAAACGGCGCATCAATTCTCCACTCATGAAGATCAATTGAAAGTTTTTTTCCGACTCACGGCCGAAACGATTGCTCCGCGCTGGGCAACTTTCAGATTGCTCGACAGCGGAGGTGACAAACCGTATCCACCTGGAAATAATTTGAACCTGCAAGAAAAAAGTAATGTGTCGCAAGGGATTTTCGGGCTGCGTGGAATTCGTTTTCTTTTGGCCGAAAAAAATATTCTTGAGCTCCAGCTGCGTTCATTGTTGAGAGCAAACGTCGCTGGCAATATTCGTATCTTGATTCCCTTTGTGAGCGATGTCGACGAGATCAGGAAAGTCAAAGCCCTCGTTCAGACTCTCTGGTCAGAGATTCCTGAAAATGAACGCACTACACTTCATTATCCCAGGATCGGAGCCATGATTGAGACGCCAGCGGCAGTTCAAATGCTCGACCATATATCCGCAGAATGTGACTTTTTAAGCATTGGCAGCAACGATCTGACACAACATTATCTTTGTGTTGAAAGAGACAGTCAGCAGAGCTCGGTTCTCTTCAATTCCCTCCATCCCGCTGTCCTGAGATCTCTCAAAACGATTTTTGATCAGCAGAGACAGATGGACATCAGTGTGAGTCTATGCGGTGAACTTGCTTCTAATCCGGAAGCAACTGAGCTCCTGATAGGCCTTGGTTGCAATCAATTTTCATGCTGCACATCGGCAATTCCTTTGATAAAAGAAATTATTCGCACAACAAATGCAGAAGAAGCGCACAGATTCGCGGAATCAATTTTAAGAATGAGCAGCGCCGAAGAAATTCAGCAACATATCAAACAACGCTATGCAGAATCGCACGGCCACAATGCAACAACCACAGACCCTCGAAATCGCGCCAGCTGAGGCGATTCAGTTGTAAAAAATGGAACGCCACAAATCGTTTGCAAGAAGCGGCCACCACAACGGACCAGTTGCATTGGCAAGCGCATGAAAGAGGATAGCAGAGCGCAAATTTCCTGTTCGCAGGGTCATGGCGCACGTTACAAATCCAAGCAGAAAAGGTCCGGGTGACATCGGAATTTGTCCCTCCAATAGGGAGTCTTTCCAGAGATTCACGTCGACTGGCATATGGAGAATCCAAAAAATGAGCGCGTTGGAGTAGCAAATCTTGGCTGAATGCAAAAAAGGTCGGCTCATCTCAGTTCCAGAAGCTGCCACTTGTTTGGCAAGCAGCCACCCCCTAAAAAAATACTCTTCTGCAAGAGGGGCTGCGATAATTGAAAAAAAACCAACTTCGCTGAAAATCCAATTTGCCAATTCCCCGATTGTCAGTTGCCAGCGCGCAGGCAAAAAAATGAAATTCAGCAAAATTGGAACAGCCAGATAAACAAGACAAATCGAATCTGCAGAGGTTATTTTGCCAGTACGGATGCCGCGCACCTTTTCAGGCAATTGCCCCTGCCCAACCAAATTCGGAAGAAGGAACAAAACCCCCGCAACAAGTAAATGCCGAAGCCAGTCCTGGGGAATCCAAACCAAGACACACTTGCTGAATACGAAGGCAAAAAGCAACGTAAAAACGGTAGTTTGCTCGAAAAAACCCAACTTACTGTCACATTTATCGGGTTTCAAAGTATCTCCTCATCATTCCGGCATTTTCCCGAATTTGAACTTCTGAGGTCGACGCGCTAGGGTGCGACCAAGAAGTCTCTCTTCTTCCCTCTCCAGGAGTATGCCCGATGTCTGAACTCGTTTTGCATGTCACTGAGAAAAATTTTCAAACTGAAGTTCTTGAAAGCAGTGTACCAGTGCTCGTCGACTTTTGGGCTGACTGGTGCGGGCCTTGTGTTGCCCTTGCTCCGACTCTCGAGGAAGTCGCACGCGAGCGCCAAGGTAAAATCAAAGTTTGCAAAGTGAATGTTGAAGAAGAACCCCAGCTCGCTGCCCAATTCAACATTCGCAACATCCCTTTCCTTGCGTTCATTAAGAACGGTCAAAAGGTAGGCGACCTGGTTGGCAATCAACCAAAGCAAACCATACTGAAAGCGGTCGACTCAGTTGCAAATGGCTGAGCGAAAAAGCAGTCCTCGAAAGAAAAAAAACGCGAGCATTTTCTCACCCGAGAATGCTCTGCTGCGCTTGTCTGCGCGTGAAACTCTTTTCAACTCAATCGATGAAACCCGCAATCACGAGCCACTCACTTTTGTTTCAATCGATGAAGTGGGTCGCGGGTGTCTGGCGGGTCCGGTGGTTGTTTGCGCAACCCTCTGGAGCGCTCACGACCTGAAACCGGAGCTCACATCCTGGTACACCGCACTTCGTGACAGCAAAAAACTCACACCAGCGCGGCGAGAGGCATTGTTCAACGTTGTGCTTGAACAAAAGCTTCTTGAAAAGCTTTGGCAGGAGCCACCATCCCACCTCGCCAAAAAGCTGCTTTCGCCAGCAATCAGCGCAAAAGGCGAGCCCCTCAAGATGCCGAATTCAATATCTAAATTTTCCAGCGAAGAGATGGCTGAAACGGTCAAACACTCGCCGAGTGCTGGCAATGCGAACTTCGGGCTCACAGCCGCATCAATTGGTTCAGCCTCGGCACAGGAGATTGACCGGCACGGCATAATAACTGCGTTGGGACTCGCGGCGAGTCGGGCTCTTACAGACTTACCGACTGCATTTTCTCCAGAAATTTTGTTCTTCGACGGCAACCGTCCTTTGAAGTTAAGTGAGCCTTGGTGTGATCTTCCGCAAATACTGGTCACCAAAGGTGATGATCATCTCAAATCTATTTCGGCAAGCTCGGTGATAGCAAAAGTCGTGCGCGATCGATGGATGGAGAAATATTCCGAATATTTCCCTCATTTTGGATTGCAGGAAAATCGAGGCTACGGAACCGCAAATCATCGTATGGCCCTGGCCAAGCATGGGCCAACCCCCCTCCATAGAATAAGTTTTCTGAAAAATCTTTGCCCAGAGTTGCATCCTTGACGTGAGCTTTCTCAATAAAACCCGCTGAATTCCGATGGACTGACAAAGGGAGGGAGAAGGTAACACTCCCCTAGAGATCAGGAGGTCGGCAACATGGCCAAAGGACCAGCACAGCAAGCACCATCTGAGTTGTCTTATGAACTCTATCAGGAGCTGCTTGAAGAACTGCTTTCTCCGATTGAAGTTTCATTGGACCTAGGTGTTCGCTACGAACTTTATTTGAGCAAGCTCGTTTATCTTGAAAATCTGCAATCTCAGTGTTTCCGCAGCGTGAATGCAAACCGAAATAACAAACTCTATCCTCGGGAAAACTATTTTACACAAAAAGACCTCGAGACAATTCAAGAGGCTATTTCGTCAACTCATGAATTTCTGCGTGCCACCATACTTGAAGCCTTAGAAACAAGACTTTCTCGCATCGGCTTCCAGGACGTCAGCCTATGAACCTTAGTCTTCAGGACATGATTGACGCTTTCGAGCGCACGTCGCTCGACGAACGGCTGCACATTATCATGCGCTCTGAAGAAGAATTGGACGTCTGTGTTGAATTCAACCGCAGCGACCAATTCAAATGCTGGACATTTTATTTTCGCGACGCACATGAAGAGTCACGTCAGCGATGCTCCAGGATCCATGCAGTAGAAGTGGCTCATGCATTCAAATTATCAGAATCGACGTTCTCAAAAGAACTTGCAGGTCTGCTTTTAACGCAGGCTGCATTTGCTGACCAATTCGTTCGAGAAATACAGGAACTCCTTGGAGTCGACGCGGTGAGAGAGAGCATAATGCGCACGCAACTTTTCATGGATGCATTGAAAGAAGCAGTGTCGTCCGCTCTCGACGGAAACTCATCCCACGAGGCTGAGGACGAGTCGGAGACTATGGTCTCTGAAACAGTTCCACCCCCCGTGAACCAGCCTCTTAAGCTCAGAGTCATCAAAGGCTCATAATAAATCCAATAATAACATTGATTTATTTCTCTATTTTCAAGTTTGACCACCCTGATTGCTGAGGCTATACCTGCGCCTGCCGTCACGAGCAGAGTAAAGGTAGCCATTATGTTTGATATTGTTTCGCAAGGCTTCAAAGATGCAGCACTCAAACTCAAAGGTCAGGCACGCCTGACCGAGGAAAATGTATCACCTGCATTGGATACAGTGCGACGTAGTTTGCTCGACGCTGACGTCGACTACGGTGTTGTCAAAAACTTCCTCGAAAGCGTCCGTGAAAAGGCACTCGGATCGGTTGTCCACACCAAATCTAAAACGGCTGATTTGAAGGTCTCTGCAGGAGATCACTTCATTAAGCTTTGTCATGATGAACTTCTTGTGCTGCTGGGTGGAGAGCAAGTTCAAATTGTCCACAACACTAAAGGCCCAACGGTCGTTCTTCTCGTTGGTTTGCAGGGCGCCGGAAAAACCACGCACGCCGCTAAACTTGCAAAGCTTCTCAAAGACAATCAAAAAATGCGCCCGCTGCTGGTAGCAGCCGATGTGTATCGCCCCGCAGCGCGTGAGCAGTTGAAGGTTCTTGGCGAACGCATTGGAGTGCCGGTTTTTACACTCGACACAAATGATGCCGTTGAAATTGCTCGTCAGGGCCTGGAACATGCACGACAGGAATGGCTGGACCTCGTCATTGTCGATACAGCAGGACGACTTGCAATCGACGAAACGCTGATGTCCGAGATTGAAAACATTAAATCAGTCGTGCAGCCGCAAAATGTTTTGTTGGTCATTGATGCAATGATTGGTCAGGACGCTGTAAGAACGGCCAGTGCCTTTGACTCGCGAGTTAATCTCACTGGAGTCATTCTTACAAAACTCGACGGAGATACCCGCGGTGGAGCGGCTCTATCCATCAAAAAAGTAACAGGCAAGAGCATTCTTTACACCGGAGTTGGCGAAGCCTTAGATCGCCTGGAGGAGTTTAGACCCGAAGGAATGGCGACACGGATCTTGGGAATGGGCGACGTTGTTGGGCTCATGCAAGATTTTGGAAAAGCCATCGACGAAGAGCAGGCTGCACGCAGTGCTCATCGGATGATGGAAGGTCATTTTGATTTCGACGACTTCCTCGGAATGCTGCAAAGCATTCAGAAAATGGGCCCTCTCAAAGATATCATTTCCAAAACTCCGCTGGCAGGACAAATCAACCAACAGGATCTCGACAAAGTTGATGATCGTGAAATGGTCAGAATTGGCGCCATGGTTCATTCGATGACTCGTCTCGAGCGCAATACGCCAGAACTACTTCTACCCAAAACCCCAGAAGGCCGTTCGCGCCTGCAGAGAATTGCCAAAGGTTCGGGGCGCACTGAAAAAGACGTAAAAGATCTCGTCGATCGCTTTATGCAAATGAAGCAGATGATGAGTCTTTTTAGCGGCGGACTTGGTGGAGGCCTACTTGGAAAGATTCCGGGAATGGGCGGACTCAATCAACTTGCCAACATGGCTAAAATGATGCGAGGGGGCGGTTTAGGCGGAATGGGTGGATTCCCTGGAATGGGCGGTGGCATGCCTGGAATGGGTGGTCTTATGGGTGGCATGCCTGGAATGGGCGGACGCACCGGTGGCCTTTCAACTCAGGACCTTGCCGAAATAAACCGGCAACGAAAAAAGAAAAAAGAAGAAAAGAAAGCGCGTTCGAAGAACCGTCGCTGAGTGTTACGCGCCAACCGAGAAGGAAGTGACCCCATGTTCAGTAAACCTCAATCAATTAAACATCTCGATGGCGATGCAGGGGGCCACGATGAAAATCCGTTTGCTAAATATATGCCTAAACCGCAGGTTTCATATCCGGATGTTGGCTCGGAAAATCAGTCGTTCCTGAAAAAGGTATATGTCCAAACTTGGGGCTGCCAAATGAACGTGGCAGACACCGAGCGCATGCTCGGGCTGCTGGGTAAATGCAATTACCGACCGACGGAAAGCGTTGACCAAGCCGACCTCATTCTTCTCAACACGTGCCATATCCGAGAAAAAGCTCGTCACAAACTTGTGAGCCGCTTGGGAGAGTTGAGGCATCTGAAACTGAAGAATCCCGATCTCATGCTTGCTGTTTCGGGCTGCGTCGCACAAGCAGAGGCAAAGCAGCTTGCGAAGGAAGTTCCTTTTGTCGATCTCATCATCGGCCCCGATCAAATCGAGCAGCTTCCCTCTCTTCTCGAAAACGTCGTAATGCGATCCGAGGAAAAAAGAGAGCATCGTGCCTTCGGAGTGCAGCAGCCAATAGTCAATGCACAGTTCAACAAAGAAGAAGGCTACAGCATTCCGATCGACGTCATTCCGCCGTACATTGATGAAAGCAAAAATGAAGTCAGCAAGTATGTAAACATCATCAAGGGATGCAACAACTTCTGCACTTTCTGTGTTGTTCCATATACTCGTGGTCGTGAAAAAAGCCGAAAACTTGAAGAAGTTATTGATGAGGTGAAGTTCTTCGTTTCCAAGGGAATCAAGGAAATTGTACTCCTCGGACAAAACGTAAATTCATATGGACTCGACTTCCTGCCCGACCAACCTCCTACAGCTGCGCAGCTTCCAGATGGCGCACCCCTTCCCTTCGCAGAGCTTCTTTACAAAGTTGCTGAGGTAGAGGGCGTGAAGAGAATCCGATTTACAACGTCCAATCCACACGATTTCACGCCATCACTTGCGCAGGCATTTGCCGACTTGCCACAGCTCTGCAATGCGTTTCATCTGCCGGTACAGGCTGGATCAAACCGCATTCTCGAGCGCATGAATCGTCAGTATACTCGCGAGACTTACCTTGAGCGAGTCCAATGGATTCGCTCGGTCAGACCCGAGATTGCTTTTAGCACCGACATTATCGTTGGCTTTCCTGGTGAAACCGAAGAAGATTTTGAGCAAACACTTCAGCTCGTAAAAGAAATGAAATATTCATTCATTTATGCCTTCAAATATTCTCAACGCAAGGGAACTCCAGCGACTCGCTTCCGCGAGCAGGTCTCAGAAGTTGAAATGGACCGCCGCCTGCAAACACTGCTTGCGGTTCAACGCGAAGAAACTGAGCGGCAAAACCTGGCGGAAATTAGCCAGACACGTGAAGTTCTGATCCTCTATCGCAATCTCAAAGAAGAGCACACTTGGTATGGCAGAACGTATGAGGGGCGCCTGGTAAAAGTAACTACGCCGCGCGATATTCTAGGAAAAATCATTCCCGTGAAAGTCACTGGTGCGAACATTACCGCTCTGGAAGGTCATCCGGAATGACATCCTCCGGCGTTCCGGAGAGCATCCGATTCACGCGTGAGCAACTTGCGCAAAAAGGCGTGCCGGTTCATGAATTTGTGCTCAGCAAAGACAGCCATGCGCTGGACATCCAACTCGTGGAAGTCTGTCGACTGGTTGAATTGCATCCCCTGAC